>JAJDVR010000252.1 GCA_022826025.1 Gemmatimonadota bacterium
ACGGTTCATCACAGCTCGCCCCACTTCAACATGTCGGTGGCCTACCGCTTCGGCCCCCTCGACGCGGTGTTTCCGCTCCTCTTCTCATTCCCGATCGTCATGCTGGGGTATCACCCGATCCTGGTGCTGCTGTCCGAGATCCTGGTCCAGCAGTTCCAGGCGATCCTGCACACGGAGGCCATCCGGAAGCTGCCGCGCCCGATCGAGTTCCTGTTCAACACGCCCTCTCACCACCGGGTGCATCACGGTTCGAATCTGCAGTACTGGGACAGGAACTACGCTGGCATGCTCATCGTCTGGGATCGCATGTTCGGGACCTTCGAACCGGAGGTCGAGCCGGTCATGTACGGCATCGAGCAGCCGCTCAACTCGAACAACCCCGTCAAAGTGTTTCTGCACGGGATCCAGCGCCTGGCCGTCAAGATCTTCCAGACGAAGGGAACGGGGAACAAGCTGCGGGTGCTGGTGAAGCCGCCGAGCTGGAGTGCGTCGGAGTAGGCGACGGCGCCCTTCGCTAGTCCCCCGGAACCCGCAGAATCGGATATAGCTCCCCGGAAAGCAGCCGGTCCGCCAGAAAACCCCAGTTCGCGAAGCCGTCGTCGGACTGCGGCTCCAGCAGACTGAACAGCAGGCGCCCCAGGGGCTGGTCGACCCGCGCCAGCACGTCCCCGGAGGCCGGGGTGATGCGATCCGGCTCGTAGCGCCCGAACACCGTCTGCTCGTTGTGCCCCTGGAACGGCTGCTCGGCCGTCTGTATCGAATCGATGCGGAACGCCTCCACATCCACGGGCACGGCCTCTGCCGGCTCGAGCGCGATGCCGTGCGCCGCGAGCCGCGTCAGGACATCCGCCAGATCCGCGGGGACCAGGTAGGCCTCGGGTACCCGCTCCAGGAGTGTCGGCGCAAACGTGCCGTACTCGTACATCGGCGCGACGTACTGCGTATCGGTGCGCAGCAGCACCGGGCGACCGGTGAGCGGGTGCGCCTCCTCGATCGTGCCGCCCATGAGGATGTCGACCGGTGCGGGCGAGCGCTCGGGCACGGCGCGGAGCGCCAGCGAATCGCCCACCACCGAGGCGGCATCGGCATCCGCCACGATGCTCCGGACCTCGTCCGCGTGCTCGTGCACGTAGTCCAGGATCTCCTCGACGAAGTACAGCGTGGCGAGCACCCGCTCCTCGAAGGACGCGTAGGAGTAGGCCTCGCTCAGGATGCCGATCCGGTTGCGCAGTCCGAGGTAGTTGTTGTTGAATCGCGGGCGGTGGTCGAAGGTGTACCAGGCGGGCTCGCCCCCACCGCGCGCGAAGGCGTTCCCGTAGTAGTAGAACTCCCAGCCGTGCTTGTCCCGGATCTCCCCGGTCACGTGCGGGAGCAGCCCCTCCCGGAGGAAGTCGTCGATTCGGGCCGGCGTGTTGGGGTGGAGCGGGGGCGAGTAGGTGAGATGGTAGGCGTGCTGGGTCCCGTTCGTCGTATGCAGATCGACGGCGACGTGCGGATCGTATTCGCTGAAGAGCCGCGCCACCGACCGCGCCTCGGGCGAGTCGAGCTTCATGTGATCGCGGTTCAGGTCGTAGCCCTGTGCGTTCGGCCGCTGCCCCATCCCGCCGATGGGCCCGTGCTGGCGGCCCCGGTTGGTGAGGGTCACCCGCTCGTTGCCGTCCGCGTTGTAGATGGGCCCGATCAGCAGCACCATCGACTCGCGCCATTCGCCGTGACGGCCAGCCATGAGGTCGCGGAGCAGCATCTGGAGCGCCTCCTTCCCGCACACTTCCCCGGCGTGGATGTTGCCCTGCAGATAGACGACCGTCCTGCCCGAAGCCCGCACCGAGGCCGGGCTCGCATCCTCGACGTCGCCCACTACCGCCAGGGGAAGCGCCCGTCCCTCGGTGCTGTAGCCGAATGTGGTGTAATGGACCGACGGCGAGCTGGCCGCCGCACGCTGCAGGAAGTCCACGACATCGGCGTGAGAGCTGGTCTCGCGATAGTCCGTGCGCTCCGCGCGCGTAAGGAAGGAATCGTCGGGAGCCGGGGAGCCGTCGCACGCTGCGAGCACGGCCGTGAGCGCGGCGAGCCCGCACGAACGCGCCCACGGGCATCGAGTGCGGCGAGGCGCCGGGGTGGCCGTCCGCGAACCCGAAGCGGCATGTCGTGTTGCCGAGGAAGCTGCAGGTCCTGTTTCTGAACTCATCATGTGTTCACCACGCCTTTCCACGGTCGGGTTGGTTTGCGCCACCAGCCCCAACCTATATTGCCGCCCATGAGCGGCGCACGGCATCGGCGAGCCACGGCGGATGCCGGGCTGTGGAAGGGACTCAATCCCGCTATGGCGCTGGCCGCCAAGGGCGTCGTCCTGGTCTTCGTCCTCGCCACGATCCGGGATGTGGACGCCGCCGGCGCCGTCTTCGGCCGCATGCGCGACTGGATCGAAGGCACGCTCGACTGGTTCTACATCCTGACCGTCTGCGCCGCCGCGTTCACCTGCCTGTTCCTGGTGTGCAGCCGGTTCGGCAGGATCCGCCTCGGCGACGACGCGTCCGAACCCGAGTTCAGGACCTCCTCCTGGATCGCCATGCTGTTCTCGGCGGGAATCGGGATCGGGGTGCTGTTCTTCTCGATCGCCGAACCGCTCTTCTATTTCGACGCCAGCTCGGCTGCCGGCTACCCGAACAACCCGTTCGCCGACATGGCGGGCGCCGTGCTGCCGGACGAGCAGCGTGCCGTGCACGCGATGCGCGTGACCTATTTCCATTGGGGCATACACGGATGGGCCGCGTACGTCGTCGTCGGGCTGTGTCTGGCCTACTTCGGATTCCGCAAGAAGCTGCCGCTGACGTTGCGCTCTGCTCTGCACCCGCTCATCGGCGATCGCATCTACGGCCCGACCGGTGACCTGGTGGACCTGCTGGCGGTGTTCGGCGGGGTGTTCGGCATCGCGACCTCCCTGGGCCTCGGGGCAAGCCAGATGGCCACCGGACTCAACGTTCTGTTCGACGTGGATCCGGGTGTCGTCACGCAGGTCGGGCTCATCGCCGCCATCTCGCTGGCGGCAACATTGTCGGCGGTATCCGGCGTGAAGCGCGGGATCCGCATGCTGTCCGAGTGGAACATCGTATTGAGCATCCTGCTGCTGGGATGCTTCCTGTTTCTGGGACCCTTCACGTGGCTCGTCCAATTCGTCGCCACCTCCATCGGCGCGTACCTGTGGCGTGTTGTGCCCATGGGATTCTGGATCGCCGACACTCCGGATCAGGCCGCGTGGCAGAACGCCTGGACGATCTTCTACTGGGGATGGTGGATCTCCTGGGCGCCCTTCGTCGGCACGTTCATCGCCCGCATCTCCCGGGGGCGCACACTGCGCGAGTTCATTCTGGGCGTGCTGTTCGTCCCGACCGGCCTGGGGCTCCTGTGGTTCGGGGTCTTCGGCGGCAACGCCCTCCATCTGGAACTCAACGCCGCGGGCGGCGTCGGAACCGCCGGAATCCTGGAACTGGTGCGGGCGGCGAACTACGAAGCCGCGCTCTACGCGACCATCGACCGCATGACCGACGTCGGCTGGCTCGCCTGGGCCATGTCCGCCATGGCCACCCTCCTTCTGGCGACCTGGTTCGTCACTTCCTCGGATTCCGGCACCCTGGTCATCACCACCTTCCTGAGCATGGGCAACGCCCATCCGCCGCGGCGTTTCCGCATCGTCTGGGGGCTCGGCGTGGGGGCGGTGGCCGCCGTGCTCCTGCTGGCCGACGGCCTCCAGGCCCTGCAGACCGCAGCCATAGCCGCCGCCCTGCCCGTGAGCGTCGTGCTCCTCTTCATGATCGCCGGGCTGCTCAGGTCGCTGGCGCGGGATCCGTGAGGAGGTCGGATCGGTGGGGATGGAGTCGGATCGGTGGGGATCGGGTCGGATCGATTGAGCCCGCTTAGGAAAACTTTCTTCCTTGGCGGGATCTTAAAGAAAGTGAAGGGCAGAAACTTTTCTTTAGACGAACGAAGTGAGCGACGTTAGGAAGATTTCCTTTCCAACGACGACGCTAACGAAAGCAAACGCCTTGAATCTTTCCTACGGCGGCGCCATCTTGGGATCCACCCCGTCGGTTCCACGTCCAGCGATGTCCCTGCCGCGCAGACGGCGGAGAGCACTCGCTGGTTGCGATGCCCATACCACATGCGCCGCGAATCCACAGGCACCTACGAAGTGACCGTCGGTGGCGGAGAGACCGTGCAGGTCTTCGTGCCCCACCCTCTCCCGCCCGTTCCGGAAGTTGATTTCCGCGAGGATCTCCGGCGTCCGCTCGAAGCCGCCACAGCCGCGCTGGGGCGGCTCGATGCGGTCACGGAACTGCTGCCCGATGCAACCATCTTCGTGTACGGATACGTGCGCAAAGAGGCCGTGCTGTCCTCTCAGATCGAAGGCACCCAATCCTCGCTGTCCGACCTGATGCTCCACGAGGCGGGCGGTGCGCCCGGCGCGCCCGTAAGCGATGTGCTGGAAACGTCGAACGCCGTGGCGGCTCTGAATCACGGCGTCGAGCGCCTGCGCGGTGGGTTCCCGCTTTCCAATCGCCTCATGCGGGAGATGCACGCCAGGCTGCTTGCGTCTGGCCGCGGAGCGGCCATGATGCCGGGCGAGTTCCGGCGATCACAGAACTGGATCGGCGGCTCGCGTCCGGGCAACGCGGCCTTCGTTCCGCCGCCGCCCAACCGTGTCCAGGACTGCATGGCGGGCTTGGAGCGCTTCATCCACGCCACTGACTACGAGCTTCCCGTTCTCGTCAAGGCCGGACTGGCGCATGTGCAGTTCGAGACCATCCATCCGTTTCTCGACGGCAACGGCCGGGTGGGACGATTGCTGATCACCCTCATGCTGTGTGATGCCGGACTTCTCCGAGAACCGCTGCTGTACCTCAGCCTGTACTTCAAGCGCAACCGGAGCACCTACTACATGCTCCTCGACGACATCCGGCACACGGGAGACTGGGAAGCTTGGCTGCGCTTCTTCCTGGAAGGTGTTCGCGAGGTAGCGGAGGAAGCCTTCGCGACGGCCCGATGCGTCAGCGAGACGATCCGGGAAGACCGGGTGCGAATCGGCCGGCTGGGACGGCGCGCGGGTTCGGCGCTGCGAGTGCATCAGTCTCTTATCGAACGCCCGGTCGGGGCCATCCCACATCTCGCACGCAGAACCCGCCTCTCGGCCCCGACCGTGGCCGCCGTGCTCCGGCTTCTCGAAGAACTGGACATCGCTCGCGAGGTCACGGGTCGCCAGCGAGGCAAGATCTTCACCTATGAGCGGTATCTGGCCGTTCTGCGGGAGGGGATGGAGGATCCACCCGGGTAGGTCGGGGGAGGTTCGGAATTGGCTGTGACAGGACTTGTTTCAGTGGAGATGTACCGCCCGACTCCCCGTGTTGCCATGACACTGCTGATCGGACTGCTGATCGGCGTGCTCTCCGCCGGTTGCAGAAGCCTCCCGAGCGATACCGGCGAGGCCGTGACCTTCCGCTTCGATTTCGATGAGGGACCTCTGGGGTTCGTCGCGGGCTTCGCCGACTATCCTCCCGCCCATGAGGAGATCTACGAGTTGACATCCGGACACCGTGCCCTCCCGGCGCCTCTGGAGTCGCGGTCCGGGCTGTTCCTTTCCGGGGTCAACAGGAGCGACGATCTGTTCATGTTCTTCAAGGGCCCCATCGACGGCCTGACCCCCGGAGTGAGCTACGCCGTCGAGGTAAGCGTGGAGATCGCGACCAGCACGCCGGCCGGTTGCGTTGGCGTCGGAGGTGCGCCGGGCGAGAGCGTCTGGATCAAGGCCGGCGTGACCGCCGAAGAACCGGCCGCCGTCCTGGAAGGCTCCCACCTGCGCATGAACATCGACATTGGACGGCAATCCAACGGCGGCACGCAGGCGGTGGTGCTCGGCAACGTGGCCAACTCGCGGCAGTGCGAGCAGTCCCGTGAATGGGAACTCAAGGCCCTGGAGCGCCAGTCGACACCGGCAGGCACCTCGGTATCTGCCGATGGCCGTGCGTGGTTCCTCATCGGCGTCGATTCGGGATTCGAGAGCCGGACGGAGGTCTATTTCACGGGCGCGTCGGTTACGCTGACGCCGAGTTCGGGGGGGTGATTGGGGTGGGCTGCTGCGTAGTTTGTAATCAATCTCGCAAAACTGCTCAACCAAGTACATCTGTCGCGTGTCGCCGGGCAGGTCTGTCCAGCGGACGCTAACCGACTTGGTAGTCCAGGGTCAGCGTGTGCCTGCCGTCCGCATCCACGTGGATCTCCATGGTGCCCGACAGGCCCGCCAGCTCACCCGTCCCGGAGGCTGGCACCACATGGCCGCCGGTACGGGGCGGAGCTCCGGCCTCGGCGATGCCCCAGTGATGGAGCACGAACGTGCCCGCACGCCCACCGAGCGTGCCCGAAACCTGCTCCGACGCGATGTATCCCGCGTTCTCCAGCGGGCCTTCGGCGCTGGCACGGCACATCAGCAGGCGCACGCGGCCCTCTCCATCCAGATCGCCACGATAACGTTTGGAGACTCGTGCTTCCGAGAGGAGCGGGCCTTCGCCTTCCTCGCCGTTTGGCACGGCATCCCAGCCGGTTATCTCAAAGTCGGAGACGATCTTCATGGTCGAATATCCTTGCTCGGTTTCCTGTAGCTCCACGTACACTTGAACGAAGTATCGTACAATGAGACGCCTCGGTGGGAGCATCCCGGGCGGACCGAAGCTGACCGAGCGACTACCGCTCAATGGGAGGGAGGGCCTCATGGCGTCTGGGAAGAGGATGATTGTGGTCGTCGGCGACATCACCAGGCTCGCAGTCGACGCGATCGTCAACGCGGCGAACCGGTCGCTGCTGGGGGGCGGCGGGGTGGACGGCGCCATCCACGCGGCCGCCGGCCCGAGCCTGCTTGCGGAGTGCCGCACCCTGAACGGATGCGACACCGGCGACGCGAAGATCACGCGTGGCTACGGCCTGCCGGCGGCTCACGTCATCCACACCGTCGGCCCGGTCTGGTCCGGTGGTAACGCGGACGAGGACCGGCTTCTCGCAAGCTGCTACCGCCGGGCGCTGGAGGTGGCGGTGGAGAACGGGCTGCGGACGATCGCGTTTCCTGCGATATCGACCGGGGTCTACGGGTTTCCGGTTGAGCGAGCGGCGCGAGTCGCGGTCCGCACGGTTGCGAGCTTCCTGAGCGACTCGCCCGGAACCGCGGAGGTAACCTTCTGCTGCTTCTCAGAGGATTCGGCAGAGGCACACCGGGCTGCGTTGGAGGGAGTTGGCTGAATCCGGGTCACTCCAGTGGAGCAATCTTGCCAGGGGCCTCATGCCGACGTGCTCGGTTCCACGCTGCCATCAAGTCATCCTGGTGGAGCGTTGCCCACTCGGCCACGAATCCCAGTGCTCTTGGTGGGAGCCGTCCCTCGAGTACAGCGAGATCTTCGATTCCGATGATGGCCTGTTTGCCACCGTACTCCGCATGGAAGTGCGGCGGACCATGTTCCCGGAAGAACATGCGAATGACGATCCCGTAGAACCGGCTTACCTCAGGCTTACCAAGCCCGTCTCTCCAGTCCCGACAGCACCTGTTCGGGCGACTTGCCGGTCAGTTCCATATAAAGGGCGTCAGGGCACAGCTCGATCTCGTCACTCCATGCTACGGCACCGTGCGTTGCGACGTGGACGCAATCGAAGACGCCAGATTGATCCCACGCCTGGAACACCCCCTTGCCCGTCAGGCCAGACAGATCGACCACTCCGCTCACTCCATCCGAGTAAAGGAGCCAGATCCGATGTCCGCTACGCGGCTCCACCTTCGTGACGCGAATCATCATCCCTTGCCTTGCTCTCGCCGTCCTGCGACCTGGTGCTCGGCGGGGTGGCGCCGGAGGGCGGCGACCGGGACTCGCGTGCCCTTGAACACCCACGCTCCGCTGAGCGTGAAGGGTTGACGCTCGACCGCCGGACAGGTTGCCCAAGTCTCCATGTGATCACCTCGCTCGCTTAATGCCGCTACACCTGAACGTAACGAGGAAATCTCGGTTCGCATCCCCTATCGGTCTTCGAGGCCTAGCACACCGGGCCGCGGTGGACGAACCTGGGTGAGGTCACCCCGTATTCCGGTCTCCCCCATTCCGCCCACCAACCGCACTGCCGCGTCGCCGGAGGTCATCGTCCGATGGGCGATAGCGCTCGACGCTGATCTCCCCTTCGCGCAGCCGCGTGCGCGCGATGTCGTGGGACGCCTGCATCCGCATGAGCGTGTCCATCTTCACGCCGAACGCCTTCTCGATCCGCAGCGCCATGATGCCGGACAGGTCCGAACGGCCATTCAGAAACGTGGAGAGCGCCGGGCGGGATACGCCGAGCACCTGCGCCGCGGCAGCTACGGTGAGACCGTGGGGTTCGATCACCTCGGTCGTCACGAATGCACCGGGGTGAGGGGGGTTCAGCATGCGCATCACGGGCTCCGATTCCAGTGGCAACCCTAACCGACGAGTTCGATCCGAAGACTGAGATCCAGCACTTTCGCGGCCGAGGTGAGGGTATCCAGGCGGATGTGGTCGTTGTCGGGGTCCAGGATCCGATCCAGTTGACTCCGGCTCGTGCGCATCGCCCGAGCCATGGCGCTCTTGCTCATCCGCCTTCTTTTCATGGCTTGCTTCAGCTGCCAGGCCAGAACGCGTTTCACCGCGATGGCAGTGGTCTCTTCGAGCGTCCCTTCCTCTGCCAAGTAGTCTTCGAAGGACGAGCCGACGCGTCCCTTATCTTTGGTCATCATGTGATTTCCGTCGCTCTTCTCGTCCAGAGCGCGGAGCCAATCCTTGACCGGCTCTCTTCCGCTCGAGCTCTGGTACAACGCTGCCGGGAGTCTCTTGAGTCTCGGCGATTGTACCTCATGGGGTACACTGTACCATACATCATACAGCCTGTCAACGCTGCCCCGGCACCCCAAGCGGAGCGAGGATCGGCCCAAGGTACTATCGTCCCATCATCGGTTGATCAGCGGATGATCGGAGAGCAGTCCGAGGCAGCTGCCGCTGGCGGGGAGTGGGCTGGAGGTGAGGTCTCCCTACGCACGCAGGAGACACCATGGACGGAACGGCCCCGAAGGCCTGGTCCAGGTGCTGGTGGGTCGCGGTGGCCGGCGGGGCGATCGCCTTCCCGATCGGGGTGCTGCTCCACGAACTCGGGCACTTCGGCGGATTCGCCGCGTTCGGATTCCCCGATCCGGTCCTGCACTTCGCCTCTGCCGGCTGGGGCGATGACGGGCAGTTCGACTCGCTCTGGCGGGCCGGCGACGTGGAGGCCGCGACCGCGATTGCTCCACCGTGGCAAGTAGCGGCCAGCATAGCCGCAGGACCGATCGTCTCCTACCTGACGATCTTCGTCTGCATCCTGGCGCTGCGCCGATCCGGCCCCGGCCCCCTGTCTCTCGTTCTCGGCGTCGGGCTGGTGACACCCTTCCACTGGACGTGGTCGATTCCGGTCCTCGCCTTCAGGCTCCGCGGGGCGCGCGTCGAATGGGGCCCGGACGAAATTATCGTCGCGGCGATCATGGGGATCCCCCAGTTCCTGGTCATTCTGATCGCCCTCGCCAGCGCCGTGCTCTCGTACTGGCTCGTCGTGACCTCCATCCCTCGCGGGCAGAGGGTGAGGACCATCCTGCCGACCCTGGTCGGGGCGGCGGTTGTGGGGGGGCCGGTATGGGTGATGTGGGTGGGACCGTGGGTGTTGCCGTAGAGCCATCTCGAAAGCGCGCCTCGCCCGCAACCCGCGCGGGCAGACATCTCAGGTGCGTTAGCTTGACCATCAGAGCCATAATAGCTACTATGGCCGCATGCGAGAAATCACTGCCAAAGAGGCCAAGAACCGGTTCGGCCAGCTGCTTCGGTCCGCCCAGCAGGGGCCCGTGCGCGTCACCCGGAACGGCACGCCGGTGGGCGTGATGCTGTCGGTGGAGCAGTTCGAACGACTGCGCGGAACCGCCTGGGACAGGTTGACGGCCGCGATGGACGCCATGAGCCGGGAGGCAGCTGCCAACGACCTGACGCCAGCGGCGTTGGAGTCCCTGCTCTCCGATGAAAGCTGACAGGGTCGTACTCGACACCAACGTTCTGATCAGCGCCGCCCTCACCCGGACCGGGCCACCCCGCAGGGTGGTCGATCTGGTGAGAGCGGAAAACGGGGTCCTCCTCCTCAGCGACGAGACGTTCGCCGAGCTTCGCCATCGGATCCTCGGTTCGAAGTTCGACCGCTACGTGGGTAGGGAATCCCGGGCAACCTTCGTCGCGCTGCTGGCCGCGGTTGCGGAATGGGTGCCGATCGCCGGTGCCAGGCTCGGCTGCCGCGACCCGACCGACGACAAGATCCTGGAGACGGCCCTCATGGGTCGCGCCGACCATCTGGTGACGGGAGACGGCGACCTGCTCGCCATGTCGCCGTTCCATGGGATACCGATCATCACACCGGCCCGCTTTCTGGCGCTCCATGGGCAAACGCGTGCGACCGCAACCGACCTTCAGGAGCGCGATACCGCCACCTGAGGTAGGACGGCACATTCCCCCATGCTCGACGGGGTTGACTTGGACGTGGCCCTTCCAGACCTGATCGCCGTGTTCGAGGAATTGCCTGCCGTCGCGCGCGGGACAAAGATCCGCGCCGGGTCGCTGTACCACTTCTCCGAGACTAATGCCGAGGAACACAATGCCATGACGATTATCGAATGACGGTAGAGCCAGATGGACCGAAAGCTAAGAGACGTTGAATCATCATTCTCGGAAGGTCAGTCATTGTACCATCTGCCCATTCTGCTACTGCTCGTTCATCATAAACCCTCAGCGATTCTCCTTACCCTGCAACGCTTGATTCTCGATCAGTCGGGCTACCAGACCCATACCTCGGGTCCCGTGCGAAGCGCGCCTGGCCGCAGTGCCCACCTCTGTAGGCCAATGTTCTTCTCCCTCCTCCCGACACCACCCCCCTCCCCTCCCCCTCCAAGCTGATCTCCTCCAACCCCCCCCCCCTCAACACCTGATTCACCTCCTCCAACTCCACCTCCCACACCGCCTGCAGCCT
>JAJDVR010000230.1 GCA_022826025.1 Gemmatimonadota bacterium
GATGAGGTTGGCCAGGGCGATGTGGTCCACGCGCACCAGGCGGCGGGCCAGGGCGAAAGTGAGGGGGTGCGTCCGGTATGCGGTGGCGAAGGGCACGCCCGCGAGCGCCGCCTCCACGGTGGAGGTGCCCGACTTCACCAGCGCCGCGCGCGCATGACGGAGCAGGCTCCGGCCATCGTCGACGACGGTGGCGGCGACCCCCGAGTACGCGCGAGCGGGCAGACCGGGCGCGCGCGCCACCACGACCTGCAGTCGGGGGCGCGTTCGCTCGAGCCGGCGGGCGGCGCCCAGGAACACCTCCAGGTGGCGGTCGAGTTCCTGACGTCTGGATCCGGGAAAGAGCGCCAGCAGCGGCCGCCGCGCGTCGAGACCATGTGCGCGGCAGTAGTCGGCCCGCGCCGGCACCGCGTGCTCGAGCTCGAGCAGCGGGTGCCCGACGAAGGTCGCACGAGCGCCTGCCCTCTGCAGGAACCCGGCCTCGAAGGGGAGAATCACGGCGACGTGATCGGTGTCGCGGGCCAGCCGCCGGGCGCGCCCCGGCCTCCAGGCCCAGACCTGGGGAGCGATGTAGTACAACACCCGGATTCCAGCCTCGCGGGCGTGTCTCGCGACACGCAGGTTGAATCCCGGGTAGTCGATCGGGATGACCAGGTTCACGCCGTGGCGGTGCATGGCGGCGCGAACCCGGCCCATGAGCCGGCGGAAGAAGCCGAGGTGGCGCACGACTTCCGCGAAGCCCATGACCGCAAGCTGATCGAGACCCGCCATGCACTCGACCCCCTCGGCCGCCATGCGTTCGCCTCCCAGCCCCAGCAGCCGGGCGGACGGCCACTTCTCGAGCAGCGAGCGGGCGAGGGCGGCGCCGTGCAGGTCACCGGAGGGCTCCCCGGCGAGCATGAGGATCACCGGGTCGCGCGCCATCGGTCAGAACCGGAACCCCAGATACCAGATGACCAACAGCACCGCCACCAGCAGCGCGATGAGCTTCGTGGGGGGCTTGCCCCGCTTGGCGTCGATCCAGTCCTTCTTGCGGTTACGACGTACGCGAATGAGCGACATGATCCAGAATCCTCTTCTCGATGCACAGCGTGATCTCCAGAGCCGCCCGGCCCTCATCTCCGGAGACAACGGGATCGGAGCGCCCGAGCGCCGCATCCCGGAAGCCCTTGAGCTCGACGCGCAGCGGTTCCTCCGGGAAACCCTCGAAGGGAATGCGCTCGACGATGTCCTCCAGCCCCGGAGCCGCCTTCGGGTCCGGTCCAGCCCTCCCCTCCTCCACGCTGGCTTCCGGGACGTCTTCAAGCAAGGCGGGCAGGTCTCGCCGGAGCCGCAGGAACTCACCCCTCCCGCGCGCCAGATCGACGCGCAGGTATCCCGACCGCTGGAAGACGCGCAGCATGCGTTGCCCTTCGCTCGACACCCGGCTCGCGGTCAGGTTGGCCACCGCACCGTTCCGGAAGGTGAGGCGCGCGTTGGCAATGTCCACCGAGGGGGTCAGCACCGGGATGCCCGCGGCGGCGATGTCCGCCAGCGGCGCTTTCACCAGCATGCGCACCAGGTCGACGTCATGAATCATCAGGTCGAGCACGACGGCCACGTCCGTGCCCCGGGGGCGAAAGGGCGCGAGGCGCTGCGATTCGACGAAGAGCGGAGAGTCGATGTACGGAGCCGCCGCCCGAAGCGCGCCGTTGAACCGTTCCACATGCCCGGTCTGCACTACGATGCCCGCCTGGCGGGCCGCGGCCAGGATGCGATCAGCGGCTTCGAGCGAAGGCGCGATGGGCTTCTCGATCAGAAGGTGAACACCGCGTCCGGCCGCCGTGAGCGCCACCTCTTCGTGGGAGGAAGTGGGCACCGCCACCACCAGCGCGTCCACCTCCGACAAGAGGTCCCGCAGACTGCGGGCCGGCTCAAGCTCGAGCTCCCTCGACACGAACGCGGCCCGGCGTGCGTCCACATCGAAGAATCCCGCCATCCGGACTTCCGGCAGATCGCGCAGAATCCGCGCGTGATGGAAGCCCAGGCTCCCGACGCCGGCCACCCCCATGCGGATCGGGGTGGGACGACTCATCCGAGGGTTATGCCGCGTGCGCTGTTGCGGATGAAGTCGAGAAGGTGGCGAACTTCCGGAATCTGCTCGACCTCGGTTTCGACGCGGGTCATGGCCTGGGACACGTTCAGCCCGGACTGGAACAGGATGCGGTATGCCTGCCTGAGATGCCGGCAGGTACCCGCCGGAAACCCGCGCCTCTCCAGTCCGACCGTGTTGAGCCCGTACAGTCTTGGACGTCCCCCTGCCGCCCGGCAGTAGGGCGGGACGTCCTTCGAGATGCGTGCGCCGCCGCCGACGAAGACATGGGCACCGATGCGCACGTACTGGTGGATCCCCACCAGCCCTCCGATGATGACCCAATCCTCGATGGTGACGTGGCCGGCCATGTTGACCGAGTTGGACAGTACGACATGGTTTCCCAGCCGGCAGTCGTGGGCCACGTGGACATAGGCCATGAGGAGACAGTCGCTGCCCACCACCGTGCGCCCGGATGCGGCCGAGCCCCGATTGAGGGTCGCGTATTCGCGGACGACGGTACGGTCGCCGACGATCAGCTCGGAACGCTCGCCCTTGTACTTGAGGTCCTGCGGATCGGTGCCCAGCACAGCGCCCTGACCAAGGCGGCACCCCTCGCCCACGGAGGTATCCCGTTCGATCAGCACGTGCGGGCCGATTCGGGTTCTGGCGCCTACGCGCACGCCCGGACCGATGATCGCCCAGGGCCCTACGACCACCTCCGCTCCGAGCACGGCTCCGTCGTCCACGATCGCCGTCGGATGGACGTCGGGCTGAACGGTCCGGGAAGGGTCCAGCAGCGAATCACCCATTCAGTCCACGACCCTCGCCATGAATTCGGCCTCCGCGGCCAGCACCCCGTCCACGTATCCCTTGCCTCTCATCTTGCAGGTTCCGCGCCGGAAGCGCAGAAGCTCCACCTCGCACACCAGCTGGTCGCCGGGCACCACCGGCCGCCGGAAGCGCGCCTTCTGTATCGACATCAGATAGACCTGCTTGTCGCGCGGGTTGCCCACGGAATCGATGAGCAGAAGTCCGCCGATCTGGGCCATCGCCTCCACGATGAGCACTCCGGGCATGATGGCCCGTCCGGGAAAGTGTCCCTGGAAGAAGGGTTCGTTGATGGTGACGTTCTTGATGCCCGTGATCTGGCGCCCGCCTTCGACAGCTGCGATCCGATCCACGAGCAGCATCGGATAGCGGTGCGGCAGATAGCTCCGAATCCGCTCGACATCGAACGCGGGCGCGGCAGGCGTGCGGTCAAGCCGCTCTGCGACCAGCCGTCCGAGTTCGATGTTTCCGTTGTGACTCGGTCGCTCCACCACCAGATGGCCCCGCAGCCGGCAGCCGAGCAGCGTCAGATCGCCCAGTACGTCCCCGATCTTGTGACGCAGGAATTCGTCGGGGAACCGCAGTCCGTCGTTGGCGACGCCCTGGTCGTCCAGAACGATCGTGTTGGCCAGCGTTGCCCCCTGCGCGAGGCCGCGTGCATGCAGCTCTTCCGCGTCGGCGAGGAAACCGAAGGTGCGTGCCGGAGCGATATCGGCTCGGAAACCAGCGTCGAAGCCGTCGAATGATCCGGTCTGGCGCCCGATTGCGGGGTGTTCGAAGTCGATGGTCGCGGTGATGCGGAATCCCGCGCCCGGCGCAAGGATGTACGATTCGCCGCCGGTAGCGCGCAGCACGACCGGCTCCTCGAGTTCGGCCACCCGCGCAGGCGCGTGCTGTTCCGCCACTCCCGCTGCCTCCAGAGTATCCAGAAAGTCCAGGAAGCTCCCGTCCCGGATGGGGATCTCGGGGCCGGAGACGTCCACCCGCACGTTGGTAATCCCGCGGGCGCCCAACGCCGCCATGAGGTGCTCCACAGTGCGAACCCGGGCTTCCCCCCTGCCGATGCTCGTTCCGAACTCGGTGTCCACGACGTGATCCAGGGTCGCGGGAATCTCGGGTTGGCCGGGCAGATCGACCCGCCGGAAGACGATGCCGGCGCCGGGTTCGGCCGGATGGAACGACACGGCCGCGGGCTCCCCCAAATGAATGCCGATGCCCTCGAGGCTCACCTCCCGGCCGATCGTGCGCTGGCGGCTCCCGTTCATGGACGCTCCTCTTTCCCGGTCATGACTCGTCCTTCCCTCTCCAGCGCGGACAGCCGTTCCTCCAGCTCCCTGACCCGCTCCCTCAGCGCCGGAAGCTTGCGCATCGCCGCCATGGACTTCCAGAACTCCGCGCGCGGACGCCCGGGGAACCCGACCACGCTGGTCCCGGCGGGCACATCCTTGATCACTCCGGTCTGCACGGCCACCCGTGCCCCGTCGCCGATCTCGAGGTGTCCGGTCGCGCCCGACTGCCCCGCCATCACCACGCCCTTGCCGAGCGTCGTGGAGCCGGAGATGCCCACCTGGGCGATCAGGAGGGAGTGGTCGCCCACGTTCACGTTGTGGGCGACATGGACCAGGTTGTCGGTCTTGGTGCCCGCGCCGATCACGGTGTCCCCGATGGATCCCCGGTCGACGCAGCAATGGGCGCCCATCTCCACATCGTCACCGATGAGGCAGCCGCCTACCTGGCGGACCTTCTCGTGGGCGCCCTTGCGCATCACGAAGCCGAAGCCGTCCGAGCCCACGACGGTCCCCGCATGAAGGACGACGCGCCGACCCAGCCGGGTGCGCGGATAGAGAACGACATGCGGGTGCAGGCGCGAGCCGGAGCCGATGCGCGATCCCGCTCCCACCGATACGTGGGCACCGATGTGCGCGCGGTCACCGACCTCGACGTCCTCCTCCAGCACTGCGTAGGCATCGATGCGCACGTCCCGGCCGAGTCTGGCGCCCTTGCCCAGAACGGCCGTGGGATGGATCCCCGGAATCGCCTCCTCCGGGGGATGGAGCCGATTGAGCAACTGCGCCAGGGCAAGGCGCGGTCGGCCCGCGATCAACAGGTTCGGCACGCGGTCGCGGACGGAAGCGGAAAGGCTCTCCGACACCAGCAGAGCCTCGGCCGAGGACGAGTCCAGGTGCTTCAGGTAGCGCCGGTCACCGAGAAAACCGAGCCTGCCGCGCCCGGCCTGATCCACCGGCACGACTCGATCGAAGGTCCAGCCCGACTGCCCTTCCAGGCGCGCGCCGGTGAGAGCGGCGGCTCCTGCAAGGTCCATGGTCGTCTCCTGTCCTGCTGCTCTTGTGGCGGGCTCCGTCGTCGAGGACGGCAGACTCACCGGCCGCCGATGGGCGAATTCTGCATGAGTCGGTCGATGACCTGCTGGGTCAGGTTGAGCTCGGGATCCGCGGAGACGATCGCCTGGCCGGAAAGGTCGAAGATGATGGCGTATCCGCCCTCGGTCCGGATCTGGTCGATCGCTTCGGTCACCTGATCCATGATGGGCTGCACCAGTTCCGCCTGTCGCCTGGCGGCCTCCCCCTCCAGCTCCGCGGCGCGCTGGTTGTACTCTTCCTGCTTCGCCTGGATGCTTTGGGTCTGGGTGTCCCGCGCCTGGGGAGAAAGCGTGAGCTGCTGTTGCTCGAACTGCTGGATCATGGTCTGCAATTCTTCCCCGATCTGATCCAGTTCCGCCCGGTAGCGAGCCATGTCGCGCTCGAACTGGTCCTGTGCCTCGGTAGCCCCCGGGGCCTGCGCGAGAATCGCCTGCGAATCGATGTACCCCAGCCTCAGTGGTCCCTGGGCGGCTGCGTCACCGGCCGACATGAAGAAGGAGCCAGCCGCGAGAACAACTGCTATTGCACGCATATTCCGAGCCTCCCCGAACGCGCAGTCATGATGGAATCGTCTTCGTTTTCCCGAAAACCAATAGCCTGAAAGGATGTCTGCAATGGTCGCGCAACCGCAAGACCCCTCCTGGTCCGACGGATCGCTTCCCCGATCAGAAGCCCGGTCCCATCCTGAAATGGAGCTGCCATCCCGGATTGGTCTTGTCGAACCCGTATGCGTAATCGAGGCCAAGCGGCCCGAAGGGCGTGACCAGCTGAGCTCCGACGCCCGCCCCCCGGAACAGGCGCGTGGGCGTGAACTCGGCCGCGCTCACCCAGACGTTGCCCGCGTCGTAGAAGAACCCGAGCGAGAGGTTGTCGTTGAAGCGGATCGCGTACTCCACCGTCATCGACAGAAACGCATTCCCCAGCCTCTCGCCTTCCAGGATCCCCGATCCCGATCCGCGGTCGTAAAAACCGGCCGGGGTGATGGTGGTCTCGTCATAGCCGCGCAGCCTCTCGCCGAACTGAACGCCCCCCATCCAGTACCGGTCGAAGGGAAAGCGCTCCGCATCGCCGATGATCGCCCCGGCGCGGACGCTGAGCCCGAGGGTGGTCCGGATCGGACGGGCGCCGCTTCCAATCTGGCCCACCGGGGTGAACCAGGTGCCCTCGACTCCATACTTCATGAAGTCGCCGTCCCCACCCAGAACGCCCCCGTTCATCTCCGCGGACAACACCTGCCTCGATCCCTGGGTCGGGAAGAGATTGTGGTTGAGGGTCTGCCGCTGGAGGCTCACGGAGAGCGTACTCAGGATGCCGGGATCCCTTCCGAACAGCGAGCGGTCGTCCGACCTCGAGAACAGCTCGTACTTGGTGCGCGAGAGCGAGTATCCCAGAAACAGTCTGGTGCGCAGAGAACCGGGCATCGGGAGCCCGAAGCGGAGAGAACCGCCCTGCAGGCGGCGCTGGCCGGTCGTGAACTGGAAGAACCGGTCGCGCGTGTAGAACGCGGATATCGTGCCGCTTACGCGCGAGCGCCTGAGTGACGGGTCGGTGTACGACAGGGTGAAGTTGTTGATGTAACGGCCGAAGTCCCAGCGCACGCTTCCCGCCTTGGCCTGTCCGAAGAGGTTGGGCTGGTCGTACCCCAGGAACCCGGAAAGGCCGTAGCCGCCCCCCATCGCGGTGCCGAAGTTCACGGTGCCGGTCTGCCGCTCCGTGACCCGATAGACGATGTCCACGTTTCCGCTTCCGTCTTCGGCGGGCTGGAGACTGGGAAGCTCCATCGGGGTCTCGAAGTACCCGAGGGCGGAGACCGCCTGATAGCTCTGGATCAGCCGCTCTTCGGAGTAGATGTCTCCGGGCAGCGTAAACAGCTGGTCGCGGATGACGCGCTCGTGGGTGTAGTCGTTGCCCTCCACCTCGACCCGGCGGATATACGCGGGGGGGCCTTCCTGAATGCGCCAGCCCACCATGAGGGTAGGGTCGCCGTCGCCGTTCGTCTCGTCGAACTCGTAGAACGGCTCGACGCTGGCCCCCAGGTATCCGTTGTTTCGGTAGAGGGTGCCCACCGCCGTCGCGGCCGCGTCGAAGGCGCTGGCGTCGAACACCGGGTCCTGGTCGTCATCGCCGCCGATCCCGAAGCTGCTGAGCAGTCCTCCCTCTTCAGGCTGATAGAACTGCTCGATCTGCTCGGTCGGGAAACGGCTGTTCCCCTCCACCACGAAGTCGCGCACCCGGTAGCGGGGACCCTCCTCGACCAGGACCTCGAGCCGCGATTTCCCCGTCTCGGGGTCGATGACCAGGGTGTCTCCCATAACCTCGAAGTCGAGATAACCCTGCGAGCGGTACAGCTCGGGCAGCCGCGCGAACAGATCCTCCTCGAGCGTGCTCTCCTGGTATGAGCCCTGCCGGAACCACCAGAACGCTTCCGGCTTGGTGTCGAGGGCGCCGCGAAGCTGGTCGGAGGCCAGGTTTTCGTTGCCCTCGAACTCGACCTCGGCGATGGTGACGCGCTGGCCCTCGCTCACTTCGAGAGTCAGGCGCACGTGCCCCGGCTTGTCGGGGACCTCGTCCACCCGCTCGTCGATGCGCGCGAAGGGTATGCCGTCGTCGGCGAGTTCGTTGCGGATGAAGTCGCGCGCGATGGCGAGTTTTTGCGGCGAATAGGGCTCGCCGGTGCGGAGGTCGGCCGTGTCCCGGACGGATCCCTGGCTCAGCCGCTCCAGCCCGACGATGGTCACCGCGTCCATGATGTCCTGCTCTTCGACATCCAGAACCAGCAGCACCGGCTCGCCCTGGCCTCCAGCGGCGCTGATGGTGAAGTCCCGGTACTGGCCGGTGTTCCAGAGCTCCTTGAGCGCGGTCTGGATGTCGCGGAAGGAAATCGTGGTGCGCGGCTGCAGTGAGAGGTCGGCGAGAATCTCCTCGTCGGTCAGGCGCACGTTGCCTTCCACGGTGATGGAGTCGACGAAGGTGCCTGCGGCGGGATCCGCCTGCTGTGCCTTCAGGGAGGCGGGCAGGAGGCAAGCGGCGACAAGCATCGCCGTGAGCCTTCCGATGTGCACGGAAGCACGTGCGCCGGCGCGTTCGTTCACGTCTTCGTCGCGGACGTGGCTCCCAGGGAAAGACCGTCCCCCGCCTCGTTGAGGTCGGCCTGGATCTCGTCCCCGGCGCCGAATTCCGCAGTGAGAATCATCTCCGAGAGCGGATCCTCCAGGTAGCGCTGGATCGCGCGTCGGAGCGGGCGCGCGCCGAATTTCTCGCTGTAGCCCTGCTCCGCGAGGAAACCGACCGCCGCGTCGCTCAGGGTGAGCGTCAGGCTCTCCTCGTCCAGACGTTCGTGGATCTCCTGGAGCAGGATGTGTACGATCTGCCCGATGTCCTCCCGGCTCAGCGCGTGGAAGACGATCGTGTCGTCGACGCGGTTGAGGAACTCCGGGTTGAAGGTGCGATCGATCGCCGCCTGCACCTTGCCGCGCATGAGTTCGTAGCCGGAGCGGGCGTCCTCCTCGTGGAACCCCAGGGTCCCACCCTTGGAGATGTCCCGCGCCCCGAGATTGCAGGTCATCACGATGACGGTGTTCTTGAAATCGATGGTCCTGCCGTAGTTGTCCGTGAGGTGTCCTTCATCCAGCACCTGCAGCAGGATGTTGAAGACGTCGGGGTGTGCCTTCTCGATTTCGTCCAGGAGGACCACGGAATACGGCCGACGCCGCACCGCCTTGGTGAGCGCGCCGGATTCGTGGTAGCCCACGTACCCCGGCGGCGCGCCGATAAGACGCGAAACCGAGAACCGTTCCATGTACTCGCTCATGTCCACGCGGATCAGCGCGTCCCGGTCCGCGAACATGAACTCGGCCAGCGCGCGCGCCAGCTCGGTTTTGCCCACCCCCGTCGGGCCCGAGAAGATGAACGAGCCGATGGGCCGCCGCGGATCCTTCAGCCCGGCGCGGCTGCGCCGGATGGCGCGCGAAATCGCCTGAATGGCGGGGTCCTGGCCGACCACCCGCTTGTGCAGTTCGTCTTCCATGTTGATGAGCCGCCGGGTCTCGGCCTGCTTCATCCGGGTGACGGGAATCCCGGTCCAGCGGCTGACGATGAAGGCGACGTCTTCGACGGTTACCTCCGGGCGATGGTGCCTGCGCGCTTCCTGCCACTCCTTCTGGCGCTCGCGAATGCGCCGCTGCAGCTCGCGCTCCTCGTCCCTCAGTTCCGCCGCGCGCTCGAAATCCTGATTGCGGATCGCGAGTTCCTTCTGTCCCGCCAGCCCCGCGAGCTCCTCCTTCAGCTCCTCGACCTCCGGCGACGGCACCTGGCTGGCGATACGCGCCCGCGACCCGGCTTCGTCGATGACGTCGATCGCCTTGTCGGGCAGGAAACGGTCGGTGATGTAGCGGTCGGACAGCTTCGCCGCGGCCGCCAGCGAATCGTCCGACAGGTTCACCCTGTGGTGGTCCTCGTAGTGGCCGCGCAGGCCCTTGAGGATGTCCACGGTCTCGGGAAGGGTCGGCTGGTCCACGATCACGGGCTGGAAACGGCGCTCCAGCGCCCCGTCCTTCTCGATGTACTTGCGATACTCGTTCAGCGTCGAAGCGCCGATGCACTGGAGCTCCCCGCGGGCGAGCGCCGGCTTGAACATGTTGGACGCGTCGATGGCGCCCTCGGCCGCCCCGGCGCCCACCAGGGTATGCAGCTCGTCGATGAACAGGATGACGTTGCCGCCCTGGGAGATCTCGTTCATGACCGCCTTCAGCCGCTCCTCGAACTGGCCCCGATACTTGGTTCCGGCGATGACCGCGGCCATGTCCAGCGCCAGCAGCCGGTGGTCCTTGAGCGCTTCGGTGATCTCCCCCGCCGCGATGATCTGAGCCAGTCCTTCGACGATGGCCGTCTTCCCGACGCCCGGCTCGCCGATCAGGACCGGGTTGTTCTTCTTGCGCCGGCAGAGGATTTCCACGATCCGCTCGATCTCGACGCGACGGCCGATGGTGGGGTCGAGCTTGCCGCCCCGGGCCAGGTTTGTGAGGTCGCGGCAGAAATGATCAAGCGCGGGAGTCTTGGACTTCTTGTCCGGCTTGCCTCCCGCCGGCACCGCCTGTCCTCCGCCGACGTCCGAACTCATCTCGGAACCCAGCACCCGCAGGCACTCCGCGCGCGCCCTGTCCAGGCGCACGTTCATCGAGTTGAGCACCTGCGCGGCGATGCCCTTCTCCTCCCGCAGGAGTCCGAGCAGCAGATGTTCCGTGCCGACGTAGGAGTGGTTGAGTTCGCGGGCCTCGGCCAGCGCGAACTCCAGCACCTTCTTCGCGCGCGAGGTATAGGGCAATTCACCCAGGGCGATGGTCGCCTTGCCCTTGCGAACGGCCTCTTCCACCCGTTGGTGAACCTGGCTCAGATCCGCGCCCAGGTTCATCAGCACCGTGGCGGCCACCCCTTCCCGCTCACGGATCAGACCGAGCAGCACATGCTCGGTGCCCACATAGTCATGTTGCAGCCTGATGGCCTCGTCCCTTGCCATCGCGAGCACCTTGCGAACCCGATCCGTGAAATTGTAGTTCATCTGCCTTTCGTGCCCGCGGGTCGTCAGGAGTCGCGGCCGGAGCCCGAACTGCTCTCCGGAGGTTCCGTGTCCGGAATCACCACACCCTCGGTAGCCAGGATGCGGCGCACATAGGTGGCTCGGTGCGCGTCGCGCTCGCCGGGAGGAAGCTTCCGCCCTGCTGCATCCTCCAGATGGGCGGACTGCGTGAAGATCATGATCTTGTTGAGCGAGTATACACGGAGCCCAGGGAGAAGTTTCAGCGCCGCGCCCAGGCGAACCCCCGACAAGAGGTTCATCATTTCCTCGAAAGCAAGAGATCGGGCGTAGCGCAGTAAACCGTAGGCACGCCATATCTTATCTTCTGTGACTTGATATGCGTCACGAATCAGTACGCGGCGTGCCCGCCTCTCGTATTCGATGACCTGGCGCACGATGCGGTCGAGATGGTCGACCAGGTCTTCCTCGGTCTTGCCCAGCGTCGTCTGGTTCGAAACCTGGAAGAAATTGCCGACGACCTCGGACCCCTCCCCGTAAAGTCCGCGAAACGTCAGCCCGACCTGGCTCAACCCCTGAAGCACGCGGCCGATCTCCTTGGTGAGTACGAGCCCGGGGAGATGGATGAGGACCGAGGCCCGCAGCCCGGTGCCGACATTCGTCGGGCAACTGGTGAGATACCCGAGCGCGTGATCGTAGGCGTACGGGAGCTCCCGGCCCAGATCCTCGTCCAGCCCGTCCACCATGCCCCACGCCCCTTCCAGCGCGAGGCCGGAAACCAGCACCTGCAGGCGCAGGTGGTCCTCCTCGTTCACCATCACGCTGACCGGATCGCGGGCCGAGAGCACCACTGCGGCCGCACGCAACGGCAGGTCGGAGTCCGATTTCTCGCCAAGCAGGTCCTGGGAGATGAGCCGCCGTTCCAGAAGAATCCGCCGGGTTCCGCCATCCAGTTCGGCAAGCGGATGAACGCTCGCCTCGGCGAGCAGGTCGACTTTTTCCGCCGTCCGCCGCACGCGCGCGAGCACGGCCCTGCGATCGTTGACCCGCGACTGCGGACCGAACGCGTACCCCTGGAGGTTGCGTGCGAGGCGCACGCGGGTGGAAAGGACGATATCCGAATCCGGACCGCTCGCGTCGAGCCACCCCAGACCGCGATCGAAGATCGTGGACAGGTGATCCATCGCTTCCCTACCGGGTCACGGGCTCGAGGGAACGAATCTGGTCCCTCAGTTGCGCTGCCCGCTCGAAGTCCTCCGTACTGATGGCGTAACGCAGTTTTCGGCGCAGGCCCTCAAGGCGCTGCTCGCGCTCGGAGACAGTCGGATCCGGGGGGAGATACACCTTGCCCACGTGCTGCACACCCCCGTGAATGCGCCTCAGCAGATTCTTCAGGTAGAAGTCGAACGTGGTGTAGCAATGTGGACACCCCAGGCGTCCGTTCTCCCGGAAGCCGGCGAACGTAAGGCCGCAGAAGGTGCAGGTCCTGTCCTCCCCTCCAGCCTCCGCGCCCTCTTCCGGGCCGGTCATCTGCGACAGAAAGTCGGTGAGCGGAGAGTGTGCGGGCGGCGAGGGCTGGTTGACCCCGCGGGACGCGGCACACTTCTCGCACAGGTGCAGTACGCTGGCCACGTCGTCCGCGATCTGGGTCAGGTGGACGACGGCCTCCGCCGCGCCGCACTCGCTGCATACCCGGGGATCTTCGCTCACAGGGATCCCTCCCCCTCCCCCAGTATGCCGTTGTCCAGCTGCATAACACGGTCCGCCCGCGCGGCCAGCGCGCGATTGTGGGTTACGAGGACCATGGCCAGATCGTGGTCGTCCTTCAGTTGAAAGAGGAGGTCGTGAAGCTGCTCGCTGGTCCGACGATCGAGGTTCCCGCTGGGTTCGTCTGCCA
The DNA here is from genome assembly GCA_022826025.1 of Gemmatimonadota bacterium. Lineage (GTDB taxonomy): Bacteria > Gemmatimonadota > Gemmatimonadetes > Longimicrobiales > Gaopeijiaceae > BD2-11. Next base: position 12,711 of record JAJDVR010000230.1, read on the forward strand.
GAAGCACCACCGGGTCGTTGGCGAGCGCGCGGGCCACCGCAACCCGCTGCTGCTCTCCTCCCGAGAGCTGCCGGGGCCTGTGCTCGAGGCGTTGGCCGAGGCCCACCGACTCGAGGAGGCGGCGTGCGCCATCCTCGGCTTCCGGTCGAGTCCGGCCGGCAATGAGTCGGGGCATCATCACGTTCTCGAGTGCAGTGAAGTCGCGCAGCAGATGGTGGAACTGAAACACGAAACCCACGTGATGGTTTCGGATTCTGCAGACGGACTCGTCGTCCAGCCCGGACAGCGGCGTCCCGTCGACGAAGATTTCTCCCGCTGTCGGCCGGTCGAGCGCCCCGAGCAAGTGGAGCAGCGTGCTCTTGCCCGCGCCGCTCGCGCCGGTGACCGAGACCGCCTCGCCCACGTGAACTCGCAGGTCTACCCCTCGCAGAACACGGAGTTCACTTCCGTTGCCCCCCACGAACGTGCGCACCAGCGAACGGGCCTCCAGCGGAGGCAGGACCGGGTCGTGGACCCCCTGGGGATCCGGCGTCGCTCCATTGCCGGGCCTCAGGCCGGTGGACCGTCCCTCCTCATTCATGGCGAATCGCCTCCACGGGCCGGAGACCGGCCGCGCGGGAGGCCGGATAGAGGGTGGCCAGGAACGTGATGCCCATGCTCACCACGATGATGGTCGCCACGTCCAGCACGTCCACCGCCACCGGCAGATGATCCAGATAGTAGAGATCGGCCGGAATCGAGATGAACTGGTAGCGGTCGAGCGCCCAGGCCATCAGCAGGCCCAGGGCCACTCCGAGCGAAGTCCCGATCATGCCGATCCAGAGCCCCTGCAGGCGGAAGACGCGGAGAATCGCGCGGTCGGTCATGCCCATGGACTTGAGGATTCCGATCTCCCGGGTCCGGTCCACCACGACCATGACCAGCGTGCTCACGACGTTGAAGGCAGCCACCAGGACGATCAGGCCGAGGATGACCCCCATCGCCAGTTCCTCGAGCTTGAGGGCGGAGAAGAACGACCGGTTGGTCGTCATCCAGCTCTCGATGAAATGGCCCGGCCCGACCGCGGCGCGGATCTCCCGGCCCACCGCGTCTGCTTCCCACAGGTCCTCCACCCGCACGCCGATGCCGCCGACCTGGTTCGCGCCCGCGATGCCGAGCAGGTCCTGCGCTGCCGCCAGCGTCGTGTAGATGTTGCGCAGGTCGTACTCGTACATGCCGGTGGTGAACGACCCCGCCATCTCGAACTGGCGAACCGTGGGGTACAGACCGCCCAGGGGACTCTCGTTGACGTTCTCGAGCGACACCAGGACCAGCGTGTCGCCCTTGAAGAGCTGCATGCGCTGCGCCAGCAGACTCCCCACCAGCACGGGAGGAAGGCCCGACTCGGTCCGGTCGAGAGAGTACACGCCGTCCTGCAGGTCGCGCTCGAAATCGGTTACGGGCACGCCTTCCGGTTTCGGCAGGACTCCGTAGAGGTCGGCCGTCTGTGCGTACCCGGCGCGCTGGATGCCGACGCTGGTGACGACAAAGGGCGCGGCTCCCACGACGGCATCGACGGTGCGTACACGGTCGAGCACCTGCTCCCAACCGTCCATGCGCAGCGAGGTGCCCGTCTGCAGCACGAGCACGTGGGGGTTGGACCCGAGGATCTTCGCCCGCAACTCCTCCTGCATCCCGTTCATGACCGAGATCACGATCACCAGCGCCATGACCCCGAGGGTCACGCCGCCGAGGGCGATCCAGGTGATGAGGGAGAGGAAGCGTCCCCGCCTGGGCGCCGCCAGGTACCGCCGCGCGATGTACCAGTCCAGACGCCTCAACCCTCTGTTCCTCCGCTCACTCGGACCTCAGGATGGGGAAGAGAATCACGTCCCGAATGGAGGGCTGATCGGTCAGCAGCATCGTGAGCCGGTCGATGCCGACGCCGACGCCGCCGGTGGGCGGCATCCCGTATTCGAGGGCGCGGATGTAGTCCTCGTCGACCCGATGGGCTTCTTCGTCTCCACCCGCCGCCAGGCGGGCCTGGTCCTCGAAGCGCGCCCGCTGGTCGAGGGGGTCGTTGAGTTCCGAGAACGCGTTTGCGATCTCGGTGCCCAGCACGAACAGCTCGAAGCGCTCCGTGAGACGCGCGTCGCCGCGCTTGGCCTTGGCGAGCGGGGAGAGCTCCCGGGGATGATCCACGACGAAGGTCGGCGAACGCAGGTCCTTCTGCACCAGCACGTCGAAGAGCTTGTCGATCAGCTTGCCCCGCCCCGCGCTCTCGATATCCGGGAGGCGGAGCGCTTTCGCGCGAGCCCGCAGTTGATCGTCCGCCAGCTCCATGGGGTCGTCGCCCAATGCTTCGCCCAGGGCTTCGACGAGCCGGATGCGCTTGAACGGCGGAGCCAGCGAGATGCGTTCCCCCTGGTAGGTGAAGGTGCGCGTCCCCGCGACCGACGCCGCGATCTCCGAGATGAGCTCCTCCACCAGATCCATCATGTCGTGATAGTCCGCGAAGGCCTGGTAGAACTCGAGCATGGTGAACTCGGGATTGTGAAACCGGCTCAGGCCCTCGTTGCGAAAGTCCTTGGAGACCTCATAGACACGCTCGAAGCCCCCCACGATCAGTCGCTTCAGGTAAAGTTCGTCGGCGATGCGCAGGTAGAGCCGGCGGTCGAGCGAGTGGTGGTGGGTCACGAAGGGACGTGCCGTCGCCCCGCCGTAGAGAGGCTGGAGCACCGGCGTCTCCACCTCCAGGAAGCCGTGGGCGTCCAGAACGCTGCGCGCCGTGGCCACGACCCGCGACCGGGCGCGGAAGACCTCGCGCACCTCGGGGTTGACCGCCAGGTCGGCGTAGCGCTGGCGGTAGCGGGCTTCCGTATCGGCGAAGCCGCTGTGGGTAACCCGCCGCCCGGTCGCGGCGTCCACCTCGGTCTTGCCCAGCGGCAGCGGCCTGAGCGCCTTGGTCAGCAGCGTCCAGTCGGAGACCTGCACCGTCACTTCGCCCATGCGCGTACGGAAGAGCCGGCCGCGCGCGCCGATCCAGTCCCCCAGATCGAGGAGGTCCAGGTCCTCGAACGCCTGCTCCCCCACCTGGTTCCTGCGGAAGTACACCTGAATGCGTCCCGATCCGTCTTCCAGATCGGCGAACGCGCTCTTCCCGTGACTCCGAAACGCGACCATGCGGCCGCCGACGCGCACTTCCGCTCCCTGCCCCCGCTCCGAAAGCGTTTCCGCCGCTTCCGCGGCCTCGAACGCGCCAGCGGCTTCCCGGGCCTCGTGGGTGCGCCCGTAGCGGTAGGCGAATGCCTCGATCCCGCGTTCTCGCAGGCGCTCCAGCTTGTCCATGCGAGAGCGCATGCTCCGCTCGAGATCGCTGACGGAGGAAGGTGCGCCGGGGTCGGGTCTGGCTCTGGTGGATTGCGTCATTGCGGGTCCGGGTGGGAAGACCGGTCTATCCGACCCCGGCCGCTCCGAACTGTTTCAGGTAGGCTTCGATGAAGGGATCGATCCTTCCATCCATCACCTTCTGGACATCGCCGACCTTCACGCTCGTGCGGTGATCGTTGACCATCGTATAGGGTTGGAACACGTACGAGCGGATCTGGTTGGCCCAGGCGTTGTCGGACTTGGTGGCTTCCAGAGCCTCCCGTTCGCGCTCGCGCTCCTCCATCGCCCTCCGATGGAGCGCGGCACGCAACATCTTCATCGCCGTCGCCCGGTTCTTGTGCTGCGAGCGCTCCTGCTGGCACGACACCACGATGCCGGTGGGCAGATGCGTGATGCGGATGGCGGAATCCGTCTTGTTCACGTGCTGGCCCCCTGCCCCGGATGCACGGAAGGTATCCACGCGCAGGTCGGCCTCGTCGATGTCGACCTCGATTTCATCGTCGACCACGGGATACACGAAGACGCTGGCGAACGAAGTGTGCCGGCGCGACTGGGAATCGAACGGTGAAATGCGCACCAGGCGGTGTACCCCGTTCTCCGCCTTGAGGTACCCGTAGGCATGGTCGCCTTCGATCTCGAGCGCGGCGCTCTTGATGCCGGCTTCCTCCGCGTGCTGGAGGTCGAGCACCTTGAGACTGCATCCGCGCCGCTCCGCCCAGCGCGTGTACATGCGCAGGAGCATCTCGGCCCAGTCCTGGGACTCGAGGCCGCCCGCGCCCGGATGGATCGTGAGGAGCGCTCCGCGGTGATCGTCCTCCCCCTGAAGCATGGTGCGGAGTTCGAGGCCGCTCACGCCCCCGGCCAGCGACTCGACGTCGGACGCCCATTGCGCCTCGATCTCCTCGTCTTCCTCCACGGCCAGCACTTCCACCCACTCGCGCAGCTCTTCCGCGGTGGCCGCCAGCTCACGCCACGGCGCCACCCACGTCTTCAGCCGGTTGGCATCGGCGATGAGCCGCCGCGCCTCCTCCGGATTGGCCCAGAACCGCTCGCTGGACCGCGCCTGCTCCAGTTCATCCAGTTTCCGTTCGCGGGCGTCGATGTCAAAGATACCTCCGAAGTTCGGAGATCCTGGCTTCGAGGTCACGCAGGTGTTCGATGGCTTCGTTGTTCATGGATCCGATCGTTGAACTGCCCCGCCCGAAGAGCGGCCGGTTCTCAGAAGAGCCGCTCTCCGCGGGCCAGAGTCGCGTTGAGTTCGTCCTGAAAATAACGGCTGTCATGGGCGACGTCCTCTCCCACCCGCCGGACGTATTCCGACCACGAACGGCGAATCTCTTCGGCGAAGTCTTCCCTGAGCGTCCCTCGCTCGAGCGCGCGATCATACCGGTCCCGATGGTACCGGATCATGTCGGAGACGAGCACCCGTGCCAGGCGCGCGGCCCGGTCGGCGGCATCGGCTACGGCGAAGGGTCTCGGCGCCTCGGTGCCCCGCTGCCTGCTCGAAGGCGCGGCGGGCGCTGTCCTGCGACGCACGCGCACACCGGGCACCTCCACCAGGAAGATCTTCGCGCACTTGCCGCAGCGGGCCCGGACGCCCCCCTCCGGCACCTTGCCCGAATCGACCGGATACCGTGCCGAACAGGCCGGGCAGCGGACCGTGAATACGGTGTGGAATGTCAAGGGAGACCACCTCCGGGCTCAAGCGGCGACATCTCGCAACAGACTAGGCTCACCCCGGGAGGCGCGCCATGATCCGCCGGATGGGCGGCACCGCACGCTTCGGGTGCGTCACGGAAACAGCTGTCCGCCCACCCACCACCGACCGTGCGCCTCCGGTACCGCGACCAGGCGGAACTCGGCCGTGGAATCCACGGTGCGCAGCCGAGCCGTGATGAAGGCGTCGAAGGCTGCGGCCAGATGATTCGCCAGGATGACGCCGACGACGGTCGTGACCTGGCGCAGCGCAGCGTCGCTTCTTCCGATCAATCTGTCGTATTCGGCGCGACTGACGTCGTCACCGTTCCAGTCCCACTGCAACTCCGGACCGATACTCCGGCTGGCATAGTACTCCATGGCATGTTCGTACTCCGGCGAACCCGGCCCGAGCGGTCCCTCCTCTCCGGGCACCAGAAAGATCTCGTTGGCCAGCGACCAGATGGCTCCGTTGAAGGTGGTGGTATCGGTTTCGGGTTGAACGCCGCCCATGTAGGGATCCGCGTCGAAGGCTCCCGAAGCGCGGTACTTGCCCAGCGCCTCGTAGTATTCGAAATCCCCGTCGATGCGTTCCCCCAGCGTTCCGCGCCGCGCGACGAACCACGCGAGATCGCGGTAGCGGGTCCGGAAGTCGTGCCCCGTTCGTTGCCTGTCGAACAGCAAGCCCCATCCGATGACTTCCACGGCCAGAAACCCCCACCAGCGGCCACTGTCCAGGCGTCGCTGTCCCCATCCCGGAAGCACCCCCGAGTAGAGGAGGGCCCGGGTCGGGGAAATCGTCTCCGGGACAGCCTGCCCGGTCAGGACGCCGTCCTGCCCGCGCAGAGGCCTTGCGCCGGGACCGACGGCGCCGATGAGCCCTCCTCGCGCCCAGGGAACGGCGGGTGACGCCGCACTCTGTTCTCCGCCGCGAGGCCAGTCCGGGAATGAGCCTGTCAGCGCCACTTCCCAGACGGGCGAGGGCAACCGCCGCACCTCGATGGGACCCTGACTCGCAACACCCGTGGGACCGACCACCGGAAACATGAGTGCCGTCCACGCAAGTCCGCGGCGCACGGACCGGATGACCTCCGCCGGCGCGATTGGGGGCGCTGCCGAGGACGAGCAACAGGGCATCGGCGTTGTCGAGGGCCGATGTGCGTCGAAATCCATCAGAAGACCACGCCCAGGCTCACGTGAACGGGCTCGGAACCGGTCGCGAGCGATGTCCGGGTGAGGGACCGGGCGATGCCCAGATCAAAGCGGCCGACGCGGAGACCGAGCCCGAGCGCCGCCTCGCCCTCTCCGTCGCGCCAGGCGTAGCCCAGGCGGACGGACAGGGTCTCGCTTCCCGTGGTGGCGACTTCGGTGCCCACATGAACCGAGGGCGACCCCAGATCGCGCCACCGCTCCTCCAGTTCCGCCGTGAACCGAAGATCAAACGCCGGCTGCTCGTCAAAGTGGTCCAGAATGTCGTACGCCGCCGCCAGGCGCGCCCGCACCGGCAGCGGATCCGCCTGTTCGGCGTTGACGACCTGAAGGTCCGGGCCCAGGTGCGCGATCATCAGCCCGATCCGAAGCGGCACGCCGTCCGAGAAGGTCGCCTGGGCGCCGGCATCGACCGCGTATGTGGTCGCGGTCACTCCCTGGTCCAGGCACTGTCCGCGGCAACCGATGCGGAACTGCACCATCTTGAAGTTGGTCCCCACG
>JAJDVR010000042.1 GCA_022826025.1 Gemmatimonadota bacterium
GGCCTGACCGGGTCAAGGTAACGCCTCTCCGCTGAGGGGACACCGGTGCGATGGGTCGACACCGGCCCGACGCGTCGGCACCGGCCGGAATCATCGGCACGGGCGCGTCCGGCCATTGACTCGCCCGTGATTCGTACTTCGGTACGAGACGTGGATGAGTGACCCGCGAACAGGCACCGATTCGCGGATGTGGGACTCCGATTTCACTCGCAAACAGCACGGGGAAGGAGCCGCGCTGGCCGCCACCTCAACGAGCACACCATGTCGACACAGCCAAAGCCTCGAACTCGACCGTGATACAGCTCCCGAGGCGCCGCCCGCGGCGAGATCCCGCCCACTCGCGCGAATCGGTTGCCCCTGTCACGCAGGCCGACAAGACGGCCCGCACAGTCAAATCCATACCAGGAGAAAGCCATGATCACCAAAACCAGACGATTCCTCCGCTTGACCGGAGCGAGCCTCGCTCTGATGGTCGCTCTGGCGCTGGGCACCGGACCAGTGCTGGCCGCACAGGAGAAAGGATCCGGAGGGTGCCTGGACGAAGCCGCAGAGGACTTCGGCGAATGCCTGGAGGGGGCAGATGGCTTTTGGGGCCGTGTCGGCTGCGGGGTTTTTATGATCCTGGACGTGTTGGGTTGCGCCACCGACGCCATGATCGACGTCTTCTGATCGAGCCGGTATTGTTTCCGACCAGCGCTTGGTGAGGAGCTTTTTGTTGTGTGTCTTCGGCACTAGTCGGCAATCAACCGACTTGGTCCCGGCGCGGCTGCTCCCAGGCCCGGGAGAGACTCCCGGGCCTGGGGCGACTCGTGCTCTCCGGCCGCCGAAATGCTGTCCCGCCAACTCGTACTCCGGCACATGCTTCCATCTGACACCAGATGTTCCCACCCAGCCATGGCGCAGCCCTGCGGCGCGCGGCAGTCTGGAAGGCGCGTGACGGAACTGGCGTGATGGCTGCCTGCATCCCGCGGCGCTTGCTGGCTGCGGCATCGATCGAGAGAGGATGGCGAGAGCCCGAGTATTCACCCAAACAAGGAAGCATGTTCATGATTCCCAAGGCAGGAGGATCTGTAGGCGGTTCGGCCGGATGGGTGGTCGTGATCGCCTTCGCAGCAGCCGCATCCGTTCTGTTCCTGAGCGTCGTACAGGCAGTGCGGGACCGTCGCCCCATGGATGCGCAGGGGGCTGCCAACGCTGACCGAGTAGAGGTCTACCAGGAGCGAAGACCCCTGGAGGTGCCTCTGGACGTACCCCTTCTGGAGAATGTGCTCTCCGCCACCGACGCGGTCTTTCACGATGGGGACTGGTTCGTCCTCGACGCGCGGGCCGCCCAGGTTCACCGCCTCGACTCCGCCGGGACGTTGTTGGGCAGCTTCGGCCGAAGAGGCCGCGGGCCGGGTGAATTCGGTGCACTCCCGGCTGCGGTCGCGGCGCATGGCGATTCGATCGTGGTGACGGAGCGGACAAGTAGTCAGCTACACTTGTATTCGCCCGAAGGCGCTGTGCTGGCCACCCGTCTGGTTCGTCTCGACGCATGCCTTCTGGCCGAAATCCACGACCTCGCTTCCTCGCCGCTTGGCCTGTTGCTGCTCGTCAGATGCAGAAACGACGGAATGAGGACGGAGACACGGGTGGTTCTGGAGGCCGTGGACGGCTTCAACCGGACGGTGGCTGCGCGCCTTCCCCAGCCTGACGGGCCGGTCGTGCTCGACGCTCTCACTCCACCGATCCTGAGCTTGCATCCGGAGGGATTCGTCTTCGGTAGCGCGCAAGACACATGCCTCGGTGTCTATCGCCTCGATGGAGAGGCAATCGAGTCCGTCTGCCACGACTGGCTCGCACCGGTAGCGACACCAAGGGAATTCATCAGGGAGATGCGTTCCACACTGGCCGCTCGGACAAACATCCGGTGGACGCTGCCGGAGCAATTCTATCCCATCATGGAAGTCTTTGTGACCCCCAACGGCAGATGGATCTACCGCGTCCTGGCTTCCGATCAGCCGGAGAGTTATGAGCTGATCGCACCTGGTCGACAAGACTCGTTCAGACTTCCCGTCCCCCGTGCGACATACGCCTTTGTGCATGAAGGGACGGCCTTGCTGGGCTGGGATGATCTCGAAGGCGTTCGATTCACCACGTACGCGCTGGAGGGTCGCTGACATGGGTGCTACACAGGCGGATATCGTCGTGGACGGCGCGAGCGTATCCTACCGTAGATTCTCTCGACGACGTCGGGTACTATCGGAGATCGACTTTATCGCACGATCTGGTGAGATCACTGCGATCGTCGGACCCAACGGAGCAGGCAAGACAACATTCTTCCGTGCCCTGCTTGGGTTCCTGCCGGTGGATGCCGGGAAGTGCCTCATCGGTGGATTGCCGCCCATGGAGTACCGCCAGCAGAAGGGAATCGCCTATCAGCCCGAGACCATTGACTTCCCGGGGTTGTGGAACGCCCGGGACGTGCTCGGTTGCGGCGTCGACCTCAGCGGGATCTCGAAGGATGACCGGCATGCCGCGTTCCGTAAGGCCGTCTCGCGAACCCGATTTGACGCCGCCACCCTCTTGCGTCCCGCCCGACGGTACTCGAAGGGCACGAAGCGACGGCTGTCTCTGGCCTATGCGCTAATCGGTGAACCCACGGTCATATTGCTCGATGAGCCCTTTGCGGGGCTCGATCCACCCGCACGCCACGCCCTTAGAGTAGAAATCACCGGCGCGCGCAATCGGGGCGCCACTGTGGTGCTGGCCAGCCACGAACTGGGAGAAGTGGAACGATTGGCGAACCGCGCCTTCATTCTTGAAGATGGGACCATCCGTCCAGGCCCCGTCCTCAGCCCTGGCGACGCTCCCGTCGGCACGATATTGGAAGCCGAGTTTACGGGATCTGGAGAATAGGTATGTATATGCCCTTGAGCAGACGAGTCATCCTTCTGGTTCGGTCGCGTGTCAAAGCGCTCACGCTGATGGTCCTTGCCATCGGTACCATCGCGTGGCCCAATTTCGTCGACGGTGAGCCCACACTGCTCGCGGTAGGTCTCGGTGACATATTCGGATTCTTGTGTCTCGCTCTGCCGCTAGTCTTCGCGTCCGGTGTTGTGTCGGGTGACTTCCGACGCGGTATGGCACGACTTTGGCTGCAGAAGCCAATCGGGCCGGTGCGCTTCTATCTATCGAGGTTCCTGGAAGGGCTGCTGGTCTCGCTGGTGTTTGCGCTTCTCGCGCTTGGTGCAACGCGCCTGGGGATCGCGGCGCTCGATCAGCCCGACGAGATCGGCCGGCTGCTGGGTTACCTTCCATATGTGCTCATCTTCGCTTGCGTTGTGTTCGGCTTCTCGTCCTGGATACCGAGAGGGTCGACGCTGGTTGCGATCGGTTTTCTGGCGGCGGGAGTCGTGGCCCGTGAAACGGGTTCGACCGACCTGCTTGGACGTCCCTGGAACTGGCTGGTCGAAGCACTACTCGTTCCGATGCCCGCCATTAGAGCATTCCGTGACTTCCTTGTCGGCGGATCCGATGCCATCTGGATCCCATCTGCACAGATCCTTGCATACAGCATCGGTTGGACGGCGTTGGGTGCGCTGGGCGTCTGGTACACGGTCAACAAAGGCAGGCTGCCCCACGCGGAGCAGTCCTGAGCATGCCGGATGCCGCAAAGGTGGCCCTCGCCGCAGTAGAGGAACCACGACATGCACAAGCCGTTCACCTTCTGGACGGTGACGCGCAGCGCGGGCGATAGTTGCCACCGACTGAAGCTCTGGACTGCAGGAGCCGGCCCCCAGGGCACCTGCCTCGGACATGACGACAGTGTTGTCGACGATGTAGTCCGGCCGCAGGGTCGCGCAGGCCCGCTCGGTGACCCCGTTTGTTGGTGAAGGTCCACAGGAGTCCCGATCGCCCCAGTCGGGCGGGACGCGAACCCTGAACGAGCCGTCCTGGACGCTACTCCGGAAAAGCGGGTGCTGCGGAACCTGCGACGCGGAATAGGCCTTCGGGTTCAAGCTGCTGCTGATCGCCGCAGCCGCCTGGCTTGTCTCAAGGGCGCAGCCAAGAGCCCCAGCCGCGGCACGACGATCATGCCCGGCAGCTTCAGAAGCAGGACCGCTGCGGTTCCCACCGCGGACAACTGAGCAAACGTCTTCGTTTCCCTCCATTCGTCCATTTTCGTGTCCGCGGGCCTGCGTCCGTCCCTCGTCGAAGTTCCCGGGCCCGACCTCAAGGTAACGGCTCTCTCCTGCGCGGACACCAGTGCATTTCATAGACACCGGCCCGATTCATCGACACCGCCGCATCCGGCCATTGACTCGCCCGGGATTCGCGCTTCGGTACGAGACGTGGATGAGTGACCCGCGAACAGGCGCCGATTCGCGGATGAGGGACTCCGATCACTCACAACAGCACGAGAAAGAGCCCCGCTGGTCGCCACCTCGACGAGCACACCATGTCGATACAACCAAGCCCTCGACTCGACCGTGATACAGCTCCCGAGATGCCGCCGCGGTGAAGATCCAGCCCACTCGCGCGAATTAGTCGTTCCGCTCACGCCGGCCGACAAGACGGCCCGCACAGTCAAATCCATACCAGGAGAGAGCTATGATCGCCAAAACCAAACGATTCGTCCGCTTGACCGGAGCAGGCCTCGCTCTGATGGCGGCGCTGGCGCTGGGTTCCGGACCCGTGCTGGCTGCACAGGGGAAAGTACTCAAAGGGTGCCTGGGTGAAGCCGTAGAGAGCTACGGCGAATGCCTGGGGAAGGCGGACGGCTTCTTTGACAGTCTCACTTGCACTTTCGAGCTGATCCTGGACGCGGTGGATTGCGTCCTGTAACCACTGATCTCCTATCGATCTGGCCCGAGCAAGGATGTGACGGCCTCCCTTTGATCATCCACCTCAAACCCACAGGAGAATAATATGATGCGCGTAAGAAACCCCCTGGTGCGAACCACCGGACTCGGTCTCGCGCTCGCAACGGCTCTGGCTCTTGGAGCTGGACCACTGCTGGCAGAGTGTTACACCATGTACGGCAGTCCGCGGGAATGTACACCCAGCGAGCAATTCGACCGGTGTCTCGCCAACGCTGACGACGCTATGGCTCAGTGCGGGGGCCGCACGTTTTTCAGTCGAGCCGGGTGCGGGATGAAGTGGGGCATCGACAGGGCGTCTTGTGGCGTCGACTTAGTGAGGAGCTTCTTGCTGTAGTCTTCGGCACTAGTCGGCAATCAACGGACTTGGTCCTGGCGCGGCTGCTCCCAGGCCCGGGAGAACCTCCCGGGCCTGGGCGACCGTGCTTTGGCTGCAGAAGCCACTCGGGCCGGTAGGCTCGACCGACCTGCCTGGACGCCCTTGGAATTGGCTGGCCGAAGCACTACTCGTTCTGATTCCCTCTATTAGAGAATCCTGTGACTTCGTGGTTCGGCGTGTCCGATGCCGTCTGGATCCCGCTGGGGCAGATTGTGGCCTACAGCATCGGGGGGACGACCCTGGGAGCGCTGGGCGTGTGGTACATGGTCAACAATGGCAAGCTGCCCCACGCGGAACAGTCCTGAGCATGCTGGATGCCGCAAAGGTGGGCGTCATCTGGCTTGGCCGGAGGGCCAGCTCAATTGGCGGCTGGCCGCACCACCACGGTGAGCTCCACGTCCGCGAACAGACCGCCGTCGTCGGCCCGGCCGCGCAGGAGGTATGTGCCGGGCTGGTCGAAGGTCACGTTCACCGTCCAGCGGCCATCGTCCGGGGGTTCGGGCGGGAACCACAGCGGGGCCCACGGGGAGTTGGCGCCCGTGCGGGTGTCCTCCCACACCTTCACCTGGGGTGGGTCGAACGAAACGCCGCCCTCGCCGCGGTAGAGGAACCACGACATGAAGAGGCCGTTCACCTTCTGGACCGTCACGCGGGACGGGGGCGCTAGCTGCCGGCGGCTGAAGGTCGGGGGCGCGTTCCAGATCGAGTCGGCGCGCGCTGAATCCTCGGCCGTCTCAGGAGGTGGGGGTGTCCGGCGGCGGCGGGGCCGCAGGAGGCCGTCATCCTCGACGAGCACGGTAACGGTGACCGGCCGCCCCACCGAGGTCTCTCGCTCGGTCGGACCTTCGAGTGTGACAGTCGGGGGCTGGTTGGCGCGCATCTCCGGACTGCTGGAGCCGGCGCCGAGGGCCCCGGTCTCGGACATTACGACCGTGTTGTCCACGATGTAGTCCGGTCGCAGGGTGGCGTAGGCCCGCTCGGTCACCCCGTTGCTGGTCAGGGTCCACACGAGTTCACGGTCGCCCCAGTCGGGGGGCACGCGCACCTTGAACACGAAACGGTTGCGGCGGGGGAGGAAGTGGGTCGGCTGGCCGCGGTCGGCCGGGCCAGGCGAAAAGGCGTTGTCTTCCCCGATCGGCACATCGACTTCCTCAAGCCAGTTCCGGTTCATGTAGCCGAACAGGAAGTTGAACGAGCCGTCCTCGTTCCTTTCCCACCCCTCGAACGCCGGAGCCACGTTCTGGCCGTGGGAATACGTCTGGGCGGTGGAGTCGGAGGCCCACGCGGCCGCAGCGAGCACAAGCGCCGCGACACCACCGCCTATCCCGGATGCGGGGCGGAGCCGGACCCCGCTGCCGCCCGCCGCACGACCCCGGCTGGTCCTCGTACCCACCCTCACGCCGCTATCGGTTGCGGGAGCCCGGCGGCGGATTGCCCGTTGTCCCGGCGCGTTCGCCATCCGCCGTCGCCGCGTCCGCATCGGCGTAGTAGAGCGGGTTCCCGTTCTCCGGAACGACCATGCACAGCGGACAGCCGATCACATGGTCGTTGGGACCCAGTCCCAGCCGCTCCCTGCGCCTCGCCATCTCCTCCACGAACTGCTCGTCGGTGAGCTGCACCCGCATGCCGAGGTCGATGAACATGTTCGCCACCGAGCGGTTGCCCGAGCCCTGCCAGTTGCGGGTGTCGGGGACGTTGCGGTTCTCCTCGGAGGTGTCCATGTAGCCGATGATGTGGAGAATCGTCCCCCTGGGCAGCAGCGGCTGGTGGTCCTGGACGTAGGTGTAGCCGCGCACCCAGTTGTGATCGTAGCCGACGCAGTTGATGGTCTCGACGTTGAAGCCCCAGATCGCCTCCAGGCACATGCGCATCCCGGGGGCGTGCAGGTGGGGCTCGAAGGTTACGATCTTGGTGTGCTGGTTCAGGACGCGGTACGCGTGCAACTCCTGTCCCGACTCGCCGGCGCGGATGTCGATGTCGCTACCGTTGCCCAGCCCGAAGCTGGCCCGCCTGTACCGGGGCTCGTAGTCCGGAGGATGGAAGCGGAAGCCGATCTCCAGGTGGGCGCGGGTATCGCGGCCGTTGGAGTGAAGGTGCACCGAGTTGGACACAATCGATGACCCGGCGCGAAGGAGCCGGCCAGCGTCCTCGTCGAAAATGTCGGGTTCTCGCCCGACCTCGTGCACCGGCCAGCCGACGTCCGAGGAAGCCCGCTCGGCGCCGACCCCCGATTCCCTGCCCTCGAGCACGCGCGTGCTCCAGATCATGTGGTGCACCACGAACCGCCCGCCGACCGTGTGACGTCCCTCGTGCTCGGTACCCGTCCGCGTCGACGGCACGTCGTTGACCTCGCGGATCTCGACGGATTTCACGTACCGGTCCTCGGTGAGGCCGGTCGGGACGCTCTCGATCTCGCCCCACCAGTCGGGCGCACCCCCCTCCACGAGCACCTCGGGCAGGAGGACGATGAGGTCGGGTTCGCCCGCCGTCCATACGATGTCGTCGTCGAACTCCAGCGGTGGAGGCATGTCTGCCGGATCACCCTCCGGGGCCCCGGCCCGGTGCCACGCGCCGATCGCGGCGATCTCCCGGTCGTCGAGCGACATGTCGTCCTTGAAGTGCTGGATGCCGATGTCCTTCTCGACGTACCAGGGCGGCATGGCGCCCGCCCGATCGCGGATCCGGGTCCGCTCGGCGATTCGGCGCGCGTAGCGGCGAGCATCGCGGTAGGTGACGAGCGACATGGGGGCCACGCCGTTGTCCCGGTGACAGCGGATGCAGGCACGCTGCAGGATGGGCGCGATGTCCCGGCTGAAGGTAACGTCCTCCGGAACAGGCCCGGCCGAAGCCGGCAAAGGCCCCTGCGCCGCCAGTCCCGACGCCGCGAGAAGCGCCAGGACAATGCCGGACACTGCGCCGGTCAGCGTCGCCTTGATTGCCGGGGCCGCTCTTTCGCACGCCAGGCCCATGCCGGCATCGAGATCCCGGCCCGCGACCCCCGTCCGGTCTCCAATCGTCATGGTCGCTCCTTTCTCACCGTTCGACCGTCGCGCCGACCAACTGCGCGATCGCCGCGAGCGTGGTCTGGGCAGCGTTCAGGCCGAGGCGGAAGTCGTCGTCGGTGTAGGTGGTCCACACGTCGGTCGGCTGGTGCCAGTTGGGATTCCAGCCGGCGCCCACCTGGGCCCCCCTCTCATTCTCGCGCAGGCTGATCGCGGGAACGAGGTGCATGAAGGGGGTCGAGTCGGTGTTGGTCATGTGCGGACCGACGGTAGCGGGATAGTCGGTCGCGTACTGCTCGTTGGCGGCCTTGAAGAAAAACGCCAGCTCCATGGCCTCGGTTGCCAGCTCGGCGTTGGACTGGAACTCGATGTTGACGTCGGCCTCGGGGCGCTGATCCCGGCTTACCCGTCCGTCGGGGCCGGGTGCGCCGTGGTCCCAGAGCATCATGTCGTGCTGGATCATCCCAAGCCACCGCGGCTCGGGATACCTGCCGGACCCGGGCGGATCCTCCACGCCCTGCAGCGCCTCGCGCTGCTCCACGTATGCGCGCGCGCCGTTCAGGCCGGTCTCCTCGTTGTTCCAGAGCACGAAACGAATGGAGCGCTCGGTCTCCACGTCCGGGGAGCTGAGGACGCGCGCGATCTCCATCACCAGCGCGGTCCCGGAACCGTCGTCGTCCACGGCCTCGTTGACCCCGTGCCCATCCATGTGCGCTCCGAGGATATACATCTCGTCGGGACGTGTCGCGCCGACCTTGGTGCAGTAGACCTGCGACCGGTCCCCGTCCACCGGCTCCTCGCGGTTCAGTTCGCGGATGCGCTCGTCGGGCTGCGCCATCGGGTCGCGGTTCACGCCCGTGCGGGCCCGGTAGCCGAAGATGACGCTGCCTCCGGGACCGGGGCCGCGTCGGCCGACGTCGCCGCCGGTCGGGGTGCCCGTATTCTCGTTGGGCGGCGGTGGAGGCGGCCGGGGCAGGGGGTCGGCGAAGGAACGTCGCGGCTGCGCGCCCGCAGGCGGATACTGGTAGTGGACGCGCTCGGTGGTGGTGCAGCCGAAGTCCTGCAGGGTGGCCTCGATCCAGTCCACGGCGTCGCGGTTGCGCTGCGTGCCCTGACGGCGGTCGCCGAACCGGGTAAGGCCCTTGAGCGTGGCCTTGTACTCGTCCAGAGTGAGGCGCGAGACAAGCTCGCGGACGGGATCATCGGCTTCCTGCCCACCCGGCGGTTGCGCTTCGACCGGAGCGACGCTCGTGGCGGCACCGAGAACCGCAACGAACAACCAGAGGACCGGGACGGTGACTACTGAAACTCCCCTGCGCATCGGAGACCTCCGCGGGCTGACAGGACGACTTCACGCCAACCGGCGCTGAACTGGCAGAACCGGCAGCGGATACGGTAGATCGGCGCTGTGGCCATTGCAACACCCCGGCGACGGGACTCGCCGGCACCAGGCTATTGCGGTGTGGGGACACCATGCGCGCGCCCGGGCTGCGACCGGATCACCTCCTCGACACCGCTCGCGGAGATTCGCTTGCGGGTGTTGCAGATGGCGGCCGCCTCGAGCACATGCGCCAGCTCGCGCACGTTCCCGGGCCAGGCATACTCCACCAGAATCTCCTCGACGCGAACCGGCAGCGTTCTCGTGCGCACGCCGTACCTCTCGATCAGCCGCTGGAGGAGCATGTGCGCCAGAACGGGGATATCCCCGGGCCGCTCCCGCAGGGGCGCGAGAGCGATGCGGATCACGGCGATGCGGTGGAACAGATCGGCTCGGAAGCCACCGGCCGGCACCGCCCTCGACAGATCCCGCGAGGTCGCGCATACGACCCGCACATCCAGGGAGCGAAGCCGTTCATCTCCTACCCGGCGGACTTCTCGGTCCTCCAGCACGGTCAGCAGCTTCGCCTGCTGCGGTGGCGGAAGCTCCCCGATTTCGTCCAGAAAGAGGGTGCCGCCCTCCGCAACCTCGAAGAGCCCGCGCCTGCTCTCCACGGCGCCGGTGAACGCGCCCCGGCGATGACCGAAGAATTCGCTCTCGAACAGGCCTTCCGGGATTCCGGCGCAATTGACGGGAACCAGCGCGGCGCCCCGGCGCGCGCTGTGCGCGTGGATGAGCCGCGCGGCGAGGCTCTTGCCCGTCCCGGTCTCTCCCGTGATGAGTACCGGAGCGTCCACATCCGCGGCGCGCGCGATCAGGTGCCGGACACGCTCCATCTGCGAGCTCTCCCCCAGCAGCTCCCGCTTGATGCTTTGCGCGATACCGAGCATCGTCCCCCAAAGGCGCGCCATCCGGTGCATTTCGCTGTCGTGCCGCCACAAAGCTCGCCCATCGGAGCGGGCGTTGGGATGGCAGGGGGGGATGACCCGGGGACTTCCGTGCGGACGGGGTCAGGAAGGGGAACTGACTCAGGGCGTGCGGGGCCGCT
This sequence comes from Gemmatimonadota bacterium, assembly GCA_022826025.1. Classification (GTDB taxonomy): domain Bacteria; phylum Gemmatimonadota; class Gemmatimonadetes; order Longimicrobiales; family Gaopeijiaceae; genus BD2-11. The sequence continues at coordinate 10,670 of JAJDVR010000042.1, forward strand.
GACTCGGGGTGGGTGAACTACTTGTACCGATAGGTGATGCGTCCCTTCGACAGGTCGTAGGGAGACATCTCGCACTTGACCCGGTCGCCTTCCAGCACGCGGATGTAGTGCTGGCGCATCTTGCCGGAGAGATATGCGTGGATCTGGTGTCCGTTCTCGAGACGGACACGGAAGGTGGCGTTGGGGAGAACTTCGACTACGGTTCCTTCGATTTCGATCGCCTGTTTTGCCAAAAGCGGGCCTCTTATCGTGGCAAAGGGGAGGGCGCCTCAGCCGAACCCCGTGACGCGACGCCTGCCGCGCAAGGGAGCTGGGCCGCCATGAATTTCACACCCGGGGAAGAGCGCCTCCTCAAGGAGCGCCTGGACGGCGGCGAGCCGCTTCTTTGCCCCAGGTGCCTGTCAGCGATGGTTCGGCGCGATGTTCGTCCACGCTCCGATGTCTCGTACGTGCGCGACCGCGTCTGGTTGATGTGCGATCGATGCCGGCGCACCGCGGTGCTGGAACGAAAATAACGGCTCCGCGCCCGCGCCTCACTTCCGGTCTCGACCCCGGGGGCGCTCCGGTTCCGATCTCGCAGGGGCAACAACGACAACGTTATAGCCGGAATCGGTAGCTCACCTTCGCGAACAGTCCGTCCGCCTGGGGCCTCATCCGCTGGAATCGGAAGGCACCCGTGTCCTCCATCTCCCGCGAGTAGCCGACGTACATCACTGTGCCCGGTGAAGGCTCGTAGCTGAGCAGCACCTCGACGTGGACGTCGTGTCCAATGGACGTCGACAGCGCGCTGCATGCGTCGGCGGGACAGTACTCGAGCGGAAGTCCGCTCACCGGGTTCAACAGCGGCTCCTGATCGCGGTGGGCGTACTCGACGATGCTTCGCAGGAAGAGCGCCTTGGTGAACTGATACTGAGCCTTGATGCGCGGAATCGTGGCCGACGAATAGCGGCTTCCGCCGCGCTTGCGGATGAGCGTCTCGTGGTTGACCCCTACCTCGGCCTGCAGGGAGGTGAAGGGGTAGAGGTTCAGGCTCACGCTGCCGGAGTATTGCTCCGCGGTTTCGATGGGCACGTCAAGTGTCCGATAGAACAGGGGCGTCTCCCCCCAGCTGAAGCGGATGTTGCCGCGCACCTTGCTCCAGGAGCTGGCCATCAGGAAGAAGCTGGCTCCGTACAGGCCCTGGAAATGCGACTGGCTCACGGAGAGCGGGGCCAGCATGTCCGATGGCTCGCGCGTGAAGAGCCCGCCGTAGTCGCTCGCGGGGAAGAAGAAGTCGGTGCGCGTGCCCGTCAGGAACAGCGTGATGTTGTTGCGGAACGAGGCCGTGCCCGTGAGCCGGATTTCGCTCTCCTCGGTCTTGCCGCCGTCCCAGAAGGCGTCGTGGTCCCAGAGCGTGCGCACGGAGAGCGACGGCCCCCAGCGCTCGATCAGATCGCCCGGACGCCCGATGCTGTTGAGCGAGACATTCCCCTGCATCTGCGTCAGCCCGACGCGCCGGATGAAGCCGCTGGCGGCTTCGAACGCGGGTTCGAGGTTCTCGAACTCGCCGTTGAACGAGAAGGTCCGTCCGGTGCGCGCGAAGCTGGCGGACGTCAGCGTGCCCCATTCCGAGCCGCCCTCGCTCAGGCCCCGGACACTGCCCGCCCCGATGAGCTGCAAGGTGTAGCGGCCACCCATCACCAGGCGCGTATCGGCGCTCATGACGCGGTTGAAGACGTCGGTGGAACGGGTACGGTCGGTGTAGGTCAGCCCGAAGGTGGAGCTGGTTCCCAGGTCGCGGCGCAGACGCACCAGATTCACGACGGCGTCGTTGGCGGAGCTGCTCGACGCGACCTGGTCGACGGCTCCCATGTAGCCGACGTTGAAGCTCCCCACCTTCCCGGTGATCTTCGCGCCCGCGATCGGATCCACGACCGAACGGGTGTAGACGAGCTGCTTGGGCAGCTGGAAGATGTCCATTCCCTCGAGGAAGAACGGACGCTTCTCGGGGAAGAAGAGAGCGAAGCGCTCGTTGACCGCGATCTGGCCCGCGTCGGCTTCCACCTGGCTGAAGTCCGGGTTGTAGGTCCCGTCGAGGGTCAGGTTGGAGGTAAGTCCGTAGGTCGTGTAGAAGCCGAAGTCGCCGGCGGGATCGTCGTGCCGGAAGGCGTCCGCGTCGGAGTCGTATGCGCCCAGGCGCTTGCCGGTCGCGACCGGATTGATTTCGAGGAACAGGCCGGGATCCAGATCCTGGAGGTCGTCCAGCGTTCCCGACTGTTCGAGCTGGTTGGCCCTGTCTCGCGAGAGCGGCGCCCAGGACTGCTGATAGCCGGTGCGCTGCACCCGGCGCATGATGTTGATGCCCCACGACTGCAGGGGCACGTTCTGGAAGCGAATGCTCTTGAACGGAATGCGTATTTCGACGGTGTACCCCTGGTCGTCCAGGCGGCCATCCGACTCCCAGATGAAGTCCGGGTTGTAGTCCACCGGCGGAGGCCCGAACCCGCCGCCGCGGCGTCCACCACCGCCACCGCCACCGCCGCCGCGACGTCCTCGACCGCCGCCGCCACCGCCCTGCCCCCCCTCGACCCAGATGCCGTCCTGCTGCACGCCGTAGGCGTTGACCATGAAGTTGTAGGCCCGCCGCCTGTCGTTGAAGGTGTCGAGCACGACGCGGATGTAGTCGTCGGCCCGGCCCCAGCTGTCACGCTCGCTCAGGGAGGCGCGAACTCCGCCGGGATCGCTGTCCCAGGCGCGAACCCCGAAGTAGATGGCGTCGTCGCTTACCAGTACCAGCGCTTCGGTCGGCTGCACCGCCGGGATGCCCTCGACCGGATCGTACTGGCTGAAGTTGCGCAGCAGGGCCGCGCCCTCCCAGGCAGCGTCATCGAGCCTGCCGTCAATGTTGATGTCCGGGTCTTCAAGCCGAGGCGTGGCGACCTCGAGCTGCCCTGCGGCGCCGTCGTATTCGGCGACCGCGGGTGAGCGGGCGGGCACGTCGCCCTGGGCAGGCACGAGAATGGCCTGTACGGCGAGCAGCTTGAGAATCATTCGAGATGAGCCCCTCTCGGATCACACCTGGCTTGTGGCAAAAGACGCGGCGAACGCCGCCTCGGGACGGCTGACCCCGTGCGCGCGCAAGCCCGGTAACCTAACTCTCAGGACACGCGGTCGGAAAGCAATGTTGACACGCGGGCACCGGTGTGGCTTCATTCTGGAGTCGCGCTCACCCCGGAGGCGGGGCCGGCGTGACGATTGTAAGCCGACCTTGATGGGGTGTAGCTCAACCGGCAGAGCGCCTGGCTGTTAACCAGGAGGTTGGAGGTTCGAGCCCTCCCGCCCCAGTCGGTTCCAACCTTGAGTTCCGACAACCCGGAGATGGTTGTCGTCCCGTATGCTACGGGCCACCCGAGGTATCGTCCCCGGCCATTGTGTACACCCTGCCGTCAGGGATGGGTGTCGGCCGCGGGCGGGCCCGGCGCCGCACGGGAGGCCGCCGGGAGAGCGCTGAAACGAAACACTTTCCCAACCCGCAGGGCAGCCTCGTCAAGCGTTGCGTCTCTAAGGATCGGAGGGTGCTCTCTCTCGAGGGCCCGCTGGACCTCCCGCTGGTTCAAGAGGTCCGGACGCACCGTATACATTGTCGCGGTCGGTTGCCGTATGGGATCCGTCTGCGCATTCCCCGCCTGCGAATCCGGAGCGGCCATGTCTTTCTGCGCGTTCGGATTCGTCAGTGTCTCCGGCTGACCCCCCGCGGGTTCATCCTGAGGCTGGAACGTCAACGGGATGGCGATCCACACGGGCACCACCTCATCCTCGTTGAGCGCCGGGGTGAACCTGAAGACGCGAGCAACCCGCAGGGCCGCCGAGTCGAGTGCCTCGTGGCCGGAGGTCTGGGCGACGAGGACTCTTTGCACTACGCCTTCGGTGCCGATGAAGAAGTGCACGTTGACCGTCCCCCCGACGCCGGCGTCCCTGAGGATCGGGGGATACTCGTCCTCCATGGCCTGCATGACCTCGGTTTCGTTCACCAGGTCGGGACGCACCGTGTAGGGCGTGAAGGTCGGTGCGTCTGCCAGGGATGCCTCTTGTGGCACGTCGGAGTCCGCTGGGCGATCGCCCGGATCGGCGGCCCGTTCACGCAGGATGCGGTTGGCGATTTCCGCCAACTCCTCGGGCAAGTCTGCCGGGAGATCGGCGGGGTCGTCTATCTGTCCGCGGAAGATGCTGTCGAAGATCTGGCGCAGCTCCTCAGGCACCGGGGCGGTGCCGTCCGAGGCCGCGCCGCGCGTGGTGAACGTGATCGGGATGGCGATCCACACCGGGACGATTTCGTCCATGTCAAGCGCGGGGGTGAACCGGAAGACACGGGCGACCCGCAAGGCCGCCGAGTCGAGCTCTTCGTGGCCGGAGGTCCCGGCTATCAGAACCCTCTGCACGACACCCTGGGTGTCGATGAAGAAGTGGACGTTGGCGGTGCCGGCGATGCCCGTGTCCCTGAGCTCGGGAGGATATTCGGCCCGCAGGGCCTGCATGATCTCCCGCTCGTTCACCAGATCGGGACGCACCGTGTAGGGGGTGGGGGTCGGTTCCGCCATCAGGTCGACCAGCTCGTCCGGTGCGGATGCACCCTCACCGCGAATCCGCGGGAACAGGACCGCCAGAGCCACGACGGCCGCGGCGCCCACCAGGAGAAGTGATGCCTGGATGCGCCGCGCGCGCGGCATCTTCTCCACCAGCCTGCGGATGCGACGCTCGAGCTGCGACCGCCCCTCGGACAGCGATACGAGCGCCAGGCGATGTAGCCCGTTGCGTCCGGCGCCGACGCGCAGGAGCAGGTTCCCGTACGCGTGGCGGTGACCGGGCATCCGGCGTATCACCCTTCGGTCGCAGTCCAGTTCGACGGCGAGATTCAGACGATGGCGCTGAAGCCAGAGAGCGGGATTCCAGGGAAAGACGAACAGGGGCAGCGTCATCAGGAAGCGAAGCCGGGAGTCCCCGGCGCGGATGTGCTCCTCTTCGTGCGCGAGAATCAGTTTCTGCTCGTCGGAGCCGATGGCGCGGACCCACGCGGGCAGGACGACGCGGGGCCGCAGGAGGCCGACGATGGTCGGCCCGGTATCCCGGGACCAGAGCACGGTGCGATGGCCCAGGGAACCGGGCTGCCACGACCTTCCCTCTCGCACCAGGCGCGCGAAGGCGAACAGCACCGTCACCACGAGCAGCGAGGAGAGCACCACCCAGCCCAGCACGAGCAGGTCGTCGAAGGAGCGAAGCATCGAATCGCGGGCGACCGTCACCGCCAGCGGCTCCAGCAGGGGGGGCGCATACCCCGGTGGAGGAGCCGCCTGTTCCGGTGCGCCGCCCGGAATCCGCAGCACCGACAATGCCGTCGTCGCTGCTCCCGCGACGATCCAGACCCATCGCGTCGGGCGGCCGTAGACGGTGAGGAGCCTCTCGGCCGCCAGGCCCGCGACCAGGAACAGCACGCCGATGCCGGCGGACCAGAGCATCCATGCGGCAATCATCGTCGCTCCTCCTTCTCGAGTCGCTCGTCAAGCAGCTTGCGCAGGCGCCTGATGGTCTGCGCGGAAAGGCGTTCGTCGGAGACCAGGTTGGCCACGAGCATCTCCGTGGACCCGGAGTAGACCTTTTCGCGGAGCCGGTCGAGCACCGACCGGCCGGCCTCCCGGCGCTCGAGCAGGGGATGGTAGCGGTGCGCCCGTCCCTCCCTCTCATGGCCGACGAGGCCCTTCGATTCCAGGATGCGCAGAACCGTGAGCACGGTGGTGTAGGCCAGGTCGTCGTCCAGTCGGTCGCTAACCTCGGCGACGGTGCCGGATCCCATGTCCCACAGAACCGACATGACGTCCATTTCACGGGCGGTGAGGGTTGTCACAGGTTCCTCCGCGGTGGTTCGGGCTGAGAGCCAACTCACTACTAATAATGTAGTAGCATTATGGGGAGCAGGTTCCCGTCTGTCAACTACACACTTAGTAGAGGTTGGCCATCGGGACCCGGCCCCAAGACGGAACCGGGCCGCGAGGGGTCGACCCCCGCGGCCCGGCTCTGCCCTTACGCCCCTCGATTCAGCTTATGGGCGGAACGTTGGGGTTGCGGTCGCGCTCCGACTCGGGAATGTCGAAGCAGTACGACCTCGGGTTGCGCGTAAACATGTTGGTGCGGGAACCCGGCGCGAAGGCCGTGCTCTCCCAATCCGGCGTGTCCAGATCTCCCGGGGTGCCGGTCGCCGCCCAGCGGCGCTCGTCACCCAGCCGGCGCCCTTCGAGCCAGAGCTCGATGTAGCGCTCGCGCTTCAGGAAGGTCCACGCCTCCTCCATGCTCATCGCCGTCCAGGGGTCGAGCGGTTCTCCGGTGGTGTCGCTGATGTTGCGGGTGCGCACCCTGTTGATGAGGGTCATGGCGGCCTGCCAGTTCCCCGCGTTGAGCGCCGCTTCCGCTTCCAGGAGCCGCATCTCCCAGCCGCTGACGATGCGCTGGTCGTCGTTGCGGCTGTTGTACTTCGCCTGGTTCTTCCACTCGACCTGGCCGTAGGTGTCCAGGCTCGCGGTAGCGTAGGGAATGTTCGAGTCCTCGAACCAGGGAGTCCTGGGATCACCCGTCTCCGTGTAGTAGTCCTCGACGAAGGTGTAGATGATGGAGTAGGATCCCGCCGGCTGGCGCGCGTTGGCCTCGAAGATGGTGTTGTAGTACGGCTGCAGCTCGTCGTCGTAGTTGATCCAGAAGACGAAGTCGTCCGGGACCGTCGCGGCGTCGGCCGCGGCCGCGCTCCAGTCTCCCAGCCAGGCGTGCGCGGCTGCGCGTCCGCCACGTGCCGCATGGGTTTCCTCCGGGGTCGAAGCGAACCCCAGAGCCGCCGTGAAGCTGTCGACGGCGCGTCTGAAGTTCCCGTCGGAGCCCTGCTCGTAGCTGCCGGGCGCAGGGTCGTCCGGATCGGTCGGCCCGAGCACCGAATCGCACCACCACTCCCCCATTGTGCGGTAGGCGAAGGCGTTCCAGAGGTACGCCTGGTACAGCATGTTGCTGGGCGCGTCCACCTCGGTGAAGCGCTTGATCGCCGTCTCGGTGATGAAGCGCGCCTGCACTCCGTCGTTCCAGCGATTGGAAAAGCTCCCGGGCAGGATGTGTCCGGACTGGGTGATCGGATCGTGGCCCATGAAGCCGGTCTGGCCGCCCGGGAAGAGCTCGCGCGCCAGGATGGCGTGGGTGTACGAGCCGTAGGTCAGCAGCTCCGCCAGACGGCGCACGCCGCCGTTGACGAGCCCCTGCTGGGACGCGGGCTGTGCCAGGAACTCGTCCTGGATGGGTCCGGGGTTGGTGACCTCGCAACCGGATGCGGTTACTCCTGCGATTCCGGCCAGAAGAAGGGTCCTGCCGAAGCGTGCCCTGATACTCCCGTCTATTCTCTTGTTCATCTCTCAGCCCTCCCCTAGAAGGTGACCCGCATGGACATGCGGAACGTGACCGGGGATGGCACCCGTTCGGTCTGGTTTCCGATTCCGTCGTCGAGGGCCGGCGTGTTGCCGAGCGACTCCGGGTCGTACCAGGGAATCTCGCGGTACCAGTCGTAGAAGTTGCTGAGGGTGGCGGTGAACGTGGCGTTGGAGACCCTTTCCGGGAACAGGGCGTCCACGGGAACCGTCAGGCTCACGTTACGAAGCTTGAAGTAGGTTGCGTCGAACCAGTAGTCGCGCGCGAACCCGGGGGTGCAGCGCTCGCGCCAGATGGCTGGCGTCTCGGGCTTCAGCTCGATGGACGTCTTGGGAGTGACATACCACGGGAAGCAGAGCGGAGAGCGTACCGAGCGGCTGATGGAGATCTCGTTGATGTACGCCACGTGTCCGCCCATGTACTCGCCGCGCGCGGACAGCAGAATGTTGTTGGGCAGGCGCACGGAGAGGGACGGCGTGATGGTGTGGGTGGGCAGCTGGGGCCCGATGATCACGTTTTCCCCGGTTCTGCCGGGCTGCGCCGGAGTCTCCGGGTTGTCCTCGAACTGCGGGGGGGCGATCTCGTCCCGGTTGATGACCCGGCGGCCCATCTCGACGGGCAGTGCCTGACCTTCGATGATCCAGCCGTTCAGGTCGGCGAAGCGGTCGATGCACACCGCGTCCGGATTGCGCGCCAGCACGACATCGCTCGGCTCGGTCTCGCCCTTGCACAGGCTCATCACCTCCGAGTTGTAGGTGCTGACGCCGAGTCCCGCATCAACACTGAAGTTGCTGCTCTGGAAGAGCCTTGCGTCGAGCTGCAGCTCGATTCCGTTGCTGCCGACCGTCCCCACGTTCTGGAGCTGGCTCTGGGTGAACCCCTGCGAGGGGATGGCGCTGACGAACATGAGCGCGTCGGTGGTCTGCTGGTCGAAGTAGGTGAAGGTGGCCGTCAGCCGGTCGTCCAGCCACGCCCCGTCGAAGCCGAACTCCCATTCCCTGGACACCTCCGGTCCCAGATCGGGATTCCCCAGGTTGGCCGGCGTGAAGGCGGGTGTACCCGCGTACCCTGCGGGGTCCCATGTCCTTACAGCATCGAACGCGCCCGGAGCCCGGCCGGACTGGCCGTATGCCGCGCGCAGCTTGATCGAGCCCAGGCCGGGACCCCAGAAGTCTTCGTCGCTGATGACCCAGGTGCCGCTCACCTTCGGGTAGACCTGGAGCCCGAAGCCGGAGCCGAAGGCGCTGTTTCCGTCGACCCGGATGCCGCCGGTGACGAAGTACTTGTTGTTTATGTCGAAGACGTTCTGGAAGAAGAAGCCCGCGTTCCAGACTTTTTCGCGGTCCTCCTCGGCCACCTTGATGGCCGCCGAGCTGACCGTTGGCTCGGCCGCGCCGGGGAAGTCCTCGCCCAAAAGTCGCAATCGGACCTGCGAGTCACCGATCGCCTGTCCGCCCCAGGAGAAATTGGAGTTGATGGTGGACGTGACCGGCAGATTGTACGTGCCCACGTAGTCGAAGGTGAGCACCCGCCTCTGGAACGTGTCGTTGGTGCGTGAGCCCAGCGGCTTCAGGAAGAAGCCGAAGTTGCGCTGGTTCTCGCCTTCCTGATTCGAGTAGTCGTAGCCGAAGGTGAAGCGGTTGGTCAGCCGTGCCTGAGGCGTGTAGGTCAGCGTGATCCCGGAGTTGAGGCGCTCGTTGCGCTGGTCGAACTCGTACTCCAGAAGCTTGGCGATCTCACGCGGATCCCCTGAGCCCACGTAGTTGCGCTCCTGGCGAAAGGCGTTGAGCTGGATGCCTTCGGCGTTGTTGCCGGACGGTGTTCCGCTCAGCCACTGGCTGGTGTACCCGGTGTTCCACTGGATCTGAAGGTCCTCCACCGGCGTCATCGTGAAGTTGCCGCGGAAGTTGTACTTCTCCAGCTCGTCGTTGGCGAGTACGTAGCTGTCGTCCTGATACTGCCCCGAGATGAAGTACTGCAGATCCTGGCCGCCGCCCCGGACGGAGAGCAGGTAGTTCTGAAGCCAGACCGATCCCGGCCAGCTGCAGGCACCACCGGCGCTCGGGTTCACGCCCTGCCAGCGGTCGTCGTCGGTGACGCAGTCCGGAGCGTACTGGCCACCCTCGTAGCCGCCGCCCCACCACGCGTCGCGCATGTAGTGCTCCATCTGTATGAAGTCGCCGCCAGGGGCCCCGAACGGCTGCATCCAGCCGGTGCCCTGCTGGATTTCGGCAGTCCACACGGGCGCGCCGGCGGAGCCTCTCCTGGTGAAGATCTGGATCACCCCGGCCGAAGCCTCCGTACCGTACAGAGTGGTGGCGGCGGAGCCCTTGATGACCTCGATGCGCTCGATGTCGTTGGGGTTGATCATGTCCAGCGGGGTCACCGTGATGAGGGATGGACGCCCCAGCCCGGTCCCCGGCGTCGCGACCACCGGGAAGGCGTCGTCCATGATCCGGACGCCGTCCACGTAGATGATCGGCTGGTTCGACATCGCCACGCTGGAGTTGCCGCGCAGACGGATCTGCTTGCCCTGCGCGGGCTCGCTGCTGCCGCCGATCACCTGAATGCCGGGCGCGGCCGCCTGCAGCAGGTCGGACACGTTGGCCTCGCGTTCGGGAATGTCGGTGAGGTTGATCTGGGCGATGGCGTTGCCGATCTCGCGCCGGCGCGCGGCGCCCGCCGCGCCCGTTACCACGATCTCATCGAGCCCGAGGGCCTCCGTGGTCATGGCGAAGTCTCTGGTCACCGTTCCGTCGGCAGGCACGTCCACGGACTCGGTCACGGTCTGGAAGCCGATGCGCTCCGCCCGCAACTCGTAGGAACCCGGGGGCACGTTGAGGATGAGGTAGCGCCCGTTCGACCGGGTCAGCGTCCCCAGCGTGGAGCCGACAATGTAGACCTGGACCTCGCCGATGGGTCCGCCCGACTGCGCGTCGGTCGCGACGCCGGTGATGCGGCCGTTCTGGGCGTGCGCGGGAACGGCGGCGAGGACCGACAGCCCCGCGACAATCAGAACGGCCAACCCTCCTCCCAATCGACCAGGCCCGCAGGGTCTGTTTGGAAACAGTGGGGACAATCGGGACATGGAGCCCTCCTTCGGCGACACAGGTCGCCCGGGTTGCGCCCGGTGCGCCGAACAACAGACTCCAACCAAATGCCCCTGGGACGAACTCCCAGACCGCGTGTTGACCGAACTGCCCGTCTCGAACGACGCAGGTGCTGGTGAATAGAGGGGTTGACCGCAAACCTGCAGAATGGACCGCGAGTGGGGGTCACGCAAGCAGCGGCGCGGGCATCGGCACGTGCCTGGCCGGGCAGGCGTCGAGCAGTCCCCGGGGTTGCGCCGGTGCGCGACTGGGCGATAATCGTCAACCCGAACGCCCATCGTTTTTCCGGGGACACGGAGCTTCACTCAAGCCCATCGTCGCCCGGCCGGGAGGTGCCATGCAAGGGACGACCGTGGGGCTCACCATCTGCGCTGTCGCGATCCTTCTCCTGTCCTCGGCGTGTTATCGCTACGTGCCGATCGAGACGGCCGCGGCGTCGGCGGGGGAGCCCGTGCGGGTCTACATCACCGAGGATGCGGCCGACGGTTTCCGCGAGGTCCACGAAGTGGACTCGACGGTGCCCAGCGTGCGCGGTACAGTCGTCGGACGGGACGGCGGCGACCTCCTGCTGGCCGTGGAGGTGGCGCAACGCCAGGTAGGTTTCCAGGCAATCGGTCTCGAGCAGAATGTGCGAATTCCCGAGAGTGAGATTCTGGCGACGGAACGGCGATCGTTGAACGGGCTCGCCACCTCCGCCTTCGTAGGGGTCGTTGCGGGTGGAGTGGCAGCGATCCTGACCTTCATTCTGGAATCCGAGGGCGAGCCCCTGCCTCCCGAGCCGGATGTGGACCTGATGGTGCCCCTGATTTCGGTGCCCGTGGGAGGTTAGGGACGAAAAGTCTGCCAAAATGGCAGACTCCAGAGCAATCCGTCTGCCAAAATGGCAGACGTTCGCTGGTTGGTAAGCCCGCGGCGCCCGTTGTACTTACGGGAAGATCTGCCGAGCGGGCATGGGCACTGGTGTAACGGTGGCCAGGGGCAGGACCGCGACACGCTGTAGCTCTGAGGAGTCTGTCATCACGCCGACCGCCACCGAGTCGGTCAGGCGAAAGGGCGTGAACCCGTCGGGGAACAGGACTCTCTGGAACTGTGGGCCTGCATCGTCCAGGACCACCGTCCACCAGGTCCTGCCATATCCGAGGGGAGGGAACGAACCGTCGAACTCCTGAATCCAGATCCGTCCGGGGGAGCAGCGCAGATCGATGCCGACCGGGACCTCCGCCGCCAGGTGATTGCCCGCGCGAGCGAGCATTTCCGTTGCGGCGCGTTCGATCTCGTCGTCGCTGACGTTCGTTCCCCGCGTCTCGTTGCGCATCATCCCGCGCACATATCCCAGGCGCTCCTCCTGCGACAGCGGCCGGCCCGCCCAGGGCAGAGTGATCTGCCTGACTTTCGTGCCGCCGGGGCGATAGAGATGAAGACTGCGGTCGACCGGGTCGAGGACGGCGAGGAGGTCATCGGCACAACGGTCCCACAGGGGCACCGGGGCGAGACCCATGGCTGGAACACGGCTTGGGCTTGCAGCTCCGGGGAGGTCAACGGCGAAGTCCACGACCACGGTTGGTTCGGAATCAGCGTGCGCATGACGCACGATCCTGCCGCCCCAGAAGTCGTCGCCCCGTGTGATCCCTCCGGGATAACTGGCCGTCCAGATTCCGGTATTGTCGTCGACGACCCGGAAGGGATCCCCGAATGTCACGCTCCTGATATCGGCACGAATGGATTCCCGGATAATGGGCGAGGGCGTTGAAGTCACGAAGTTGCCCTGAGCATCGAACAGGGAACGCCTGCGGGTGGCGAGATCCCACGCGACCACCCCGCCGGAGGAACCCGTTGCGGACAGGATCCAGGGATTGAGGAGTTCCCCCGGACCCTCGCCCGACCTGCCGATGTCGGCGAGGACGCGGCCCGAGCGATCGTATGCGCGCAGAAAGGGTGCGGCTCCGGTGAGCACCCAGATCACGTCTCCGGACTCGACGATGTCGCGCACACCCCACAACTCGTCGCCTTCCTGGAAGGTCGTGAGCGCCGAAGGGGCAATCTCGACTTCAACCGTCGATCGGCCCGGGAGTTTCGGGCCGCATGCCCCGATGCCGAGCGTCACGAGCACCAGCAGCGGGAGGATTGGCCGTCGTAACTGCGCTCGCATGTGCACCAGGACGCTTGCCAGGGCTGCGAGAGACGCGACCGCGGCGGCCAGAACCGGTGTCGCGACTGCCTCCGAAGGTCCGGGGTAGCCGGTTCCGCCCAGGAGGAGCAAGCCGGATCCGAGCGTCAATGCGCAGGCGAGAAAGCCAGCGACCATGCCCAGGAAAGCTCGCCACGCACCCGGTCGGGGCTCGTCTCGCGCCGCGCGCTCCAGGGCGCCCATGATGGTGTCCACGCCGGGCTCGGGGAGCGGTGGATCGGAGGTGCCGACCTGCCGGATCGAGGCGATCAGGTGGAGCAGTTCGTGTACCTCCTCGTCGGCGCTTCCGCCTGCCGGATCCGCGGCTTGCCCCGAATCGCCTGCCAGGATGGTCGAAACAAGACGGTCGATCTTCTCGGCGTCCATGTCGGACCGGCCGGCACCCCGCCGACCCGATAGCGCGCGCAGCTTCTTCATCATGGGGATTCTCCTTGCCCAACAGGCTTGTCGGCGAGCCAGTCCATTCGGCGCAGCTTCTTCAGGCCACGATGGATCAGCGAGCGAACCGACACCTCCTTTACCGCCAGCATCCGAGCCACCTCGGCGGTGCTCCGGCCTTCGATGATTCGCAGCAGGATTGCGTCCCGCTCGCGCACCCGGAGCCGTTCAAGCGCGGCGTAGAGGGCAGCCGCCTGCTCCTGGCGTTTCAACTGTGCAGCCGGACCGGGCGTTCGGTCAGGGAGATCGCGGCGGTCGTCGAGGCGGACGAGCGGGCCGAGCCGACGTTTGCGTACTTCCATTCGGCAGACATTCCTGCACACGGTCAGCGCCCACCCGAGGAAGGATCCCGTCCCGGAAAAGCGCACGCGCTTCCTGTAGATCCGGATCCAGCAGACCTGCAACAGATCGGCCGCGTGGTCGTCGTCACGGGCATAGCCACGGATCAATCGAAGCATTCGCGGAGACGTCTCCCGGACCAGATGGCGAAACAGCGCGGGGTCTCCTGCATGGAATCGCTTCCGGTCGAAGTCGCCGCCGGCGTCGTGGGGCGTCAACGGGCGGAGCCCCGATCAGGACCGATGAACGCGTACAGGATCCCGGCTGCAACAAGCGGCAGGCTCAGCGGGAGAACGAACAGCAGTCCTCCCCAGGCCCCGCGGTGACCAACCAGCTCATCGGCCATGGCCACGGGAATCCAGAACGTCGCGAACATCAGTCCGCCCGAAAGCCACCGCGTGACGTAGCGAGGCCAGGTGGACAGCCTACGGGTCAATCCTCCGGTCAGATCACCCAGCACGGCCGCCAACAAGACGAACGCCGCGTTCGCGACCGGTACGAGCAGCGTCCCCAGATCGTTGGCCGCTCTACGCAAGTACCTTGCGGCCTCGTTTCCTGTCGCGGCCTCCGCAGCGGCTTGCGAGGACCTCACGGAATGGACGAGCGCGCTGGGAAGCGACCAGTCGGCGCCAGTCCACCTCGGGAACATGGGTAGCACAAGGGACGGCAGGGCGTATGCCGCCACCGCCAGCATCGCGAGGACGATCCAGCGGCGACGCCGCAAACCGGCAGAACTCCCTCCGAGAATGCCGCAGCCGTTCAGAGCCGCGGCGAACACCGCGGGCGGGAGGATCTGGACAACCGTGCCGGGTATACGTCTCGCCACCATCTCGAGGAAATCCGGGACCGCATCCGGCCTCCCCCAGAAATGCGTTGCCGAATACGCGAGATACACCGCCAGAAGGACGACAACCCAGATCGCGATACGCCTGGCCAAACCGGATTCCGGCTGCGGATGGGACTTGGTCTCGGTCATGTGCATCCCCGTGGCGCAGGTGGCCTTGTCCGGTCCGGAGCTCGCGCCGAACGCGGTTGTTTCAAAACAGGGGATGCCAAATCGGCGGCGGCCGTTGCGAAAGGCCGTGGCAACGCGCGGACAGAGGTCCTCGATCCACGTGCTACCTCGGCCTTGCCGGGCATGATGCCCGGCCCGCGGTCGCGAGCGCGGTTACCGCCGCGAGGCGCTGCAGTCGGTGAGGTTCACACAGGTCACTTCGTAGAGATGCCGCTGGCCCGGGGGCAGGGCCAGCACGCTCGCCGCCGCGACCGCGTCCCGGATGTCCACCGGCTGGCCGGGCCGGAAGGTGATGGTGGCGCGCCAGCGCTGCGCGCCGCCGTCCGCGTAGGACTCGATCCTGGTCTCGGTCACCCAGGGCACCTCGGCGAACGCGCGGTTCAGGTCGTTCAGATCGGTGGCGCCCCGCGGTCCGGTGGCGAGCGGCAGCCACATCGTCTCCACGGAGAAGGGGTGGTTCTCGCGCCAGCGGTTGAGGGCCGCGTTCACCTGCTCGTGGTCCGTCCCGGTGTTGAGAAGATGCTGCGCGTACGACTGGAGCATCAGGTCGTTGTGCTTCACGTCCGATGTGAGCGCCTCCTCCATGCGCTCCAGGAAGGTCTCGTCGTCGCCCTGCTGCAAAGCCTGAACGGCCTCCAGGAACTCCGTGTCCGGGTCTCCGGGGTTGATGGCCGACACCACGTCGGTCATGTCCGCCCACTTCGCGTTCAGGAAGTCGACCGGGTCCTGCCCGCGCGACACCAGATACTCCCGGGCTCCCACGATGACGGCGATCGTGTAGATGCCGATCAGCATGCGGTAGCGCCGATACCAGTCCGAGATCACGCCCGCGTGTCCTCCATCAGCTAGTCCTCCCTCAGCTAAAGCCCCCGCTGGGTCTGCTTGTCGCGCACCTTCCAGATGAACGAGTCGAGGTAGTAGTGCATGAGCCCGTAGGCGTAGACCATCATCTGCGAGAAGAGCGCGTATCCGCTGGAGTAGTCGAGCGCCGGGATTCCGAACTCGGGCAGCGCGGGATAGGGGGCGAAGTTCACTACTCCGAACCCGAACTCGTCCAGCGGACGGTTGATGAGGAGCTGGAAGAGGACGGCGTAGGCCGCCCCGCCCACCAGGAACCAGCGAAGCCTGCCCTTGCCGGTCACCCGCGACCAGAAACCGGGTCTGGAGGTCCCCTTGCTCGCGGTACGGCGCATGTAGGAATACACCATGACGATGTACTGGACGCCGTGCATGAGACGGTGCGCGACCGCATAGAGCAGGATCGACGTGGTCTGCCAGGCCACGAAGTACCAGAGGAAGTAGCTGGCCCCGATGAAGAGGTATTTGATGGGGTTGATGGTCCCGCCCGCGACCGCGATCTGGCGGAGGTGCAGGGCGTAGACGATCAGATACCCGACCAGCACGATCTGGCTGACCGTGAGCAACCCGTCCACGAAGCCCGCCGACACCGGCACGTGCATCCGGTGCAGCTCGCGGATCCAGAGGAAGCGAAACATGGGTGCGCTGATGAACATGTAGCCGTACAGCACGCAGTGCAGGCCGAGGTCGAAGCGGCGCGTCGAGGGGAGCCCGGCGCCCGCTTTGAAGTCGTAGATGCGCGCGAGCCCGTGCTGCTGCATGAGGCTGTGCTGATGGTCCCAGGCGGTGACCAGCAGCAGCAGGGTGATCGGCGCGAACTGCAGACCCATGATGGTGAATCCGACGATCACGATGGGGCCCGCGATCAGGCGGTTCCTGAAGCGTTCCCAGATGTCGGGCATCCCGTAGGAGCGCACCCACCCGGCGTAGTGGTGGGGGATGGTGATCCACAGGTTGATCGACGCCACCGCCACATAGGGAAGCCACGCCTGGAAGCCCAGCGCCATCGCGACGGCGAAGAAGGGCAGCCCGAGGAACCAGACGATGTCCGCTCGGCGATTCAGGATGTAGCCCGTCTTGAACATGCCGTTCACGTCGGTTTGCGGGCGTGGCAACAGGTTCCTCCAAAGATGTTCCCGGCGCCCCCGTCGCGCCAATCCGGAGGCGGCGTCCATGGATGAGGCCCGGTTGCGGGCGGGGGCGACGGGCAACGGCCGTCTCCGGAAGGCGGGAACGTGGCGCGACTCCCTTGCACGTTCGACGTAATCGAGGGAGCTTGCCCCACTCCCATTCTCGATCCGCACGACCAGGAACATCTGTTCATGTGTGGCCGCTTCAGCCAGAAGTTGACGCCGCGGGAAGTCTACGACCTGTACGGTGTGACGGAGGCTCCGCCCTCGCTTGCGCGGGAGCCCCGCTACAACGGCGCTCCGACGCAGGATTTCGCGGTCTGCCGCATCGATGACGGCGGCAGCCGGCGCATCGCGGAACTCCGCTGGGGCCTGGTTCCCTCGTGGTGGAGGGATGCGGGAACGGGGCCGCCGCTCATCAACGCGCGCGCCGAGACGATTCACGTGAAGCGCGCATTCGCGGACGCCTTCCGCGAGCGGCGCTGCCTCGTCCCCGCCGACGGCTGGTTCGAATGGCGGGGTCCCTCCCGGGCTCCGCAGCCGTACTATCTGACCTTCGCCACCGGCGTGTCCGTCTCGTTCGCCGGGGTCTGGGAGCGCCGGGAAACGAGACGCGAAGTAATCGAGTCCTTCGCGATTCTCACGACTCGAGCCTCGGCTTCGCTCGCCGACATCCATCATCGCCAGCCTGCCATCGTGGATCCGGAGTGGTTCGCGGAGTGGCTCGACCCTTCCACGCGGGCGCCTGAGCTCATTGAGCGGCTGAACACTCCCCATCCCGGACCGTACGAACGGCATGCCGTCAGCCCGCGGGTGAACAGCGTTCGGAACGACGACGCCGACATCCTGCGCCCTGTCGGAGAGCAGTTGAGGTTGATTTGATCGGGGGCGCGCAGGACCCGATTGGGGGGCGCGAGGGCACGGCCCGCAGTCCGCGGTGGTACAGGATCATTACGGCCCGCATGGGCACGGCCCGTGGTTTCGCGCCATACTTCATTCGTCGCGTCGTCGATGGGTTCATCGCGTGATCGATGGGCTGCCGGGCGCTCGCAAGCATCCAACTCCTTCTTTCGGGAATCCTGACATGATCCTGGGACGCAGAAAGTTCCTCTCACGGATGTTCTCCGCCGGGGGATTCGCCGCCCTCACCCCGTCACTGGCCGGGCTGGTCGCGTGTGGCAGAGGGGGCGGAAGCGCGGACGGAGCCCGCAGACCGGTCAACATCGAACCCTACGGCCCGCTGGTACGGTCGCCGGACTGTCCCGAGATCGAGATCCCGGAGCGGCTCCGTTGCGTGCGCCTGAGTTCGGGGGGCCTGCCCTCGACGGTTCGGGAGGGGTTTGTGGTGCCCAACGCGTTCGACGGCATGGCCGCGTTTCCGCTTCCCAACGGCAACACTCGCCTGATCCGGAACCACGAGATGACCGACCCGGCGGACTCCGCACGGCCGATCGGCACCCCGCACTACGACCGCACCGGAAGCGGGGGAACGACCTCGCTCGAAGTGCGCATTGCGGGTGACGGGGATGGACTGCGGGTGGAACTCGTTGACGAGTTTGCCTCCCTCGCGGGCACGCGCATCAACTGCGCCGGTGGCCCGACCCCGTGGGGAAGCTGGCTGTCGTGCGAAGAGACCACCGAGGGATTGGGCGATGGTTTCGACAGGCCGCACGGGTACATCTTCGAAGTGCCCGCGGCTGCCACGGGGCCGGCGGATCCGGTGCCGCTCAAGGCGATGGGGCGCTTCATTCACGAGGCGGTGGCGGTCGATCCGGAAACCGGGATCGTATATGAGACCGAGGACACCTGGTACGTCCCGGGCCGCCGCAACCGGCCCGGCGCGGGCCTCTACCGCTTCATCCCGGATGAGCCGGGGGTGCTGGCGGCCGGCGGCCGGCTGCAGATGATGGCCGTGACCGGCGAGCCCGGCTACCTGACGGCCCGCGGCCAGACGCCGGGTGCGGTGCTCCCCGCTCACTGGGTGGACATCGACGATCCCGACCCGGCGGACGCCGAAGACGATGAGTTGGCGGTCTTCAAGCAGGGTCTCGACCGGGGCGCCGCGCGCTTCGCCCGGCTGGAGGGTGCGTTTTACGGCGATGGCGGCATCTATGTGGTCTCCACCAACGGGGGAGATGAGACTTCCGGGCAGGTCTTCCACTACCGGCCGACCTCCGCCGACGAGGGCGAGCTGACCCTGGTGTTCGAGTCTCCGGGTCCGGATGTCCTGGACAGCCCGGACAACCTGGTGGTGAGCCCGCGCGGCGGGCTGGTCATGTGCGAAGACGGGATCGGCGACCAGTACGTGCGCGCCCTCGACCGGGAGGGCAGGATCGTCAACCTGGCGCGCGCGCCGCTGGATCCGGGGAGGCAGGCGGCCGGTGAGTTCGCGGGATCGTGCTTCAGTCCGGACGGGCGGGTGCTCTTCTTCAATCAGCAGGGAGACCGCCGGGAAGGGGACCCCATCGCCAGTGCCACCTACGCGATGTGGGGACCCTGGGAGGACGGACCCGTCTGACTTTGCCACCACCGAAACTCCTCTTGAGACGCGCGTCGGCCGTCATTGGCCGGGCACCGCGCTCCGGCCGGACCGCCGCCGCGGTAGTGGGCGCGCTGGCCCTGTTGGCCGCGTGCGCCATCGACCCCGCTGACGGACGAGCCCAGTCCCCGGAACACGGGCCGCTCGTGCTCGAGATGCCCGCCAGCACCCGCGGGCTGGCGCTGGGGGGCGCCTTCTACATGGTGGGCAACGACAGCGACGCCGTGTTCCACAACCCGGCCCTGATCGGAGGCAACGGAGTGGTCGGCGGGGCGATGCAACGTTTCGGGACCGCGAGCCTGCTGAGCACAGTGTCGGGAGCCGCCGACTGGTCCTCGGCCAGCGTGGCCGTGGGGGTTCAGACGCTCGGGTACGGGGTGCCGGACCGCGGTGCGGCCGTCCTGTCCCACGACGCACAGTCGCTCTTCACCAACGGGAAGACGGGAACGGCGGAGGTCGCCGTCTCGGTGGGGTACGCGCGGGAGGTGCGGGGCATACGGGCCGGCATCACCGGCAAGCTGGTGGACCAGCGCCTGGGTGGTCATCACGACGCCACGGGAGCCATCGACCTGGGGGTGGCCGTCGGGGCCGGGCCCGCGCGGCTGGGCCTCGCCGTGCAGAACCTGGGACCGGGGCTCACACTGGGCGATGTCGAGGTGCCGCTGCCCGTTCGGGTCACCGCAGGCGGGTCGACTCCGGCCATCCCGGTGGGACCCCTCGACCTGGGCTGGAGCGCCGCCGTCTCCCGCGAGGCGGATGGCAAGGTTGTCCCGGGGGCGGGGATCGAGGTCGCCTACTGGCCCGTGCGCGGGCGCACCTTCACGGCCCGCGTGGGGGTGAGGCGCCCCCCGGACGGCTTCGGTCAGCCGGTCACTTTCGGGGGCGCGTTCAACGGCGACCGGCTCGCCATCGACTACGCCTGGCAGCGCTACGACGGCGGCGAGACGGCCCACCGCTTCGGGCTCAGCTGGCGATAGGCCGAGGGGCGGGCGGGTTCGACGGGTAAGGAGCGAGGGGCTTCTTCATCTCAGTCCACCCCCTCTGCACAGTGTTGCATTATCGGAAAAGCAACATTTTGTTGCATCTGTGGATATGCAACAACCTGCAGAGGGGCCCGTCAGCTGATGGTACTCGTCGGCGAATGCCGGGGTGAATGTCATCCACGCACCGCCGGGGCTTCGTGCGCCGGCGACAGGCGGGTGCACACCGGCGCCGAGACAGCCGGCAGGGCTTCGGCTCAGGGCACCCGCACCGCCGTGTAGGCCGGGTCCATGCGCGCGAAACCCACGTCGTCCAGCACCACCTCGCCCGCGACCGTCCGGTCGAAGACCAGCCCCACCTCCCTGAGTTGGTCCAGCCGCAGCCCCGGAGCCGCCTCCAGGAAGTCCGCCAACGGAATCGAGTAGCTCTGCAGCAGCAGTTCGAAGAGATTGGCGAAGCGGTCGTCCTCGAGATCCCGGCGCCGTAGGACCCGCATCTCCAGCGGTTTGCGCACCGGTCCGTAGCGGCTGAGCGGCACGGCGGCGACAGCTCCGTTCCCATCCCGCGCCACGATGCTCAGGTCGGGCGGTGCATCGTCTTCCTCGTCCCCGGACTCGCGTTCGCCATCTCCGGGATCGCGGGAATCGCGTGCATCCTCCCCGCTTTCGTCCCCGGCGCCGCGCGGCCCCGGAGTCGCCCGCGTAACCGCAACCGACAGCTCCAACGAGGCTGCGGGCCCGAGTTCCCACTCGGCGGCGAGCGTCGCGGGGAGCTCGATGGTGTACGCCGCGGCCGGCCCCAGCGTGTCCGCGCCCGCGATGCGGTTGTTCCAGCCCAGCCACACGGCCTGGTTGTCCTGGGACGCCGAGGTTTCCGGCCGGTTGCTCGACCGCAGGCCGATGCGGGACTCCCGCCAGGTCGAGAGGCTGTCGCCGCGCATGCGAACCCCGGGATGGGTTCCCGAGGTGACGTCGATGTCCTCCTCGTAGTCGGCCAGCGTGCGGAAGCTCTCGGTCTGGAACCGGGTCACGTACATGGTCTTCGGCAGCCAGCCTCCGATCACCCGGTGATCGCGGAACATCGGCAGATAGCGGCGGTCGTCGCGAAGCGTGGTCTCCAGGAAGGCGGAGATGTAGATCTCGGCGAAGCGGCGCTGATCCTCGCCGGGCATGAGCGCGCGCAGGTCCAGGATGCGCCCGCTCCGGGGGCCGTTGTCGTGCGCGCCCCACACGGTGTTCCATTGTCCGTGGTTGGCGCGGTAGACCCAGACGGCCGTCTTGAGACGCGGCCGGCCGTCGGTGAACTTCACGCGCTTGTACAGGCGCAGGCCGTGAAAGCTGGTCACGTCGCCGTCGTGCGACCCGTGGAAGACCATGTAGTTCACGTTCTCGACCGGCACGAATCGGTTGGTGGGCAGGTACTGCCCGTCCACGGGCGCGATGGCGATGATCGCTCGGATGTCGAAGTCGAACTCGAACTCGAGGGACGCGTCGTCCGGGTAGCGCTCGAGGCGGTTGAAGGCCGCGGCGTGGCCCACGGCCTCTCCGCCCCTCGAATGCCCGATGAGCGCGATGCGCTCCATGTCCACGCGCCCGTGGAAGAGGTTGTTCTCGTCTTCGTTGAACCCCTCCCAGACTCCGACGTGCTGCAGCAGGAACCAGCCCCGCGCGTCGTTCTCGCCCCGGATGCCGCCGTTGATGAAGTTCATGTCCACGGACGCCAGGATGTACCCGCGGCTGGCCAGCAGCTCTCCCAGGTAGTCGTAGCCGGGGTCAGAGAAGTCGCGCATGTTGTGGTTGCCGTGCACCACCAGCACCAGCGGGAAGGGCCCGTCGCCGACCGGATACCAGACGCGCGCGTTGAGCGGGAAGCGATCCGGCTCGAAGCCCCAGTAACTGTTGCGGCTCTCCGCCGACGAACCGAGATCGACCAGCTTCGAAGCGTCGACGGGCTCAGTGACATAGGTCACCGAGTCACGGTACTCGGGGCGGTTCCTGTCGGAGCCGCTGCCGTAGTACAGGGTGCGCACCTCGTGGGGGCCGCGCCGGCCGGGGTCGGGTGCCTCCAGAAGCTGGCGCGAGAGAACGTCGTCGGCGTCGCTGGGGGCCAGTTCCAGCGGTCCGCGGCAGCCTGCAAACAGAATGAGCGCGAGGATCCCGACCCATCTACCGGTGGTCCGCACGTAGCCGGATGGTTGCAAGACCCCCCTCCTGCACGCAAAATGCGCTAACGGTAGCGCGATGTTCGACGGTGGCCCGGACAAGGCCCGGAAGCAGCATTCTAGGCGACGCCGGCCATCTCGATCAAGCAACCCGCGGCGGCGGGGCGCACTCAGGAACCTTTCGTCGCATGGAGCGATACGAGCGTTCCGCGCTTGTGCCGTGGGAGGGGTGTCGGCAGCTCTCAAACCTGGGGTGTGACGTGAGTCGAGAGCGACGCTTGCAGCAGATGGGAGGGGGGTGGAGGCGGGGAGCCGTTGGCATCTCGCTCGCCGTGGCGGGCATTTCGGCCGCTGCCGTCCTGGTCGACGGACCTTCCTTGCGGTCCGTCGAAACCGTGCCCCCGATGCTGGCCGGCCGTCCGGCCGACGCGACCACCGGGACGCCGGCCGGCCTCCCGCTCCCTGAGGAAGCGCAGCAGGGACGCCCCGTGCCCAGGCACGAGTTCTACTTCACCCGCGCCGCGTACAGTGGCGGAGGCGGGGGCTTCCGGCGCTGGCGGCGGCAGTCCTGGGCGACGGACTATCCGAAGTCGGACCGCCAGTTCCTGATCGTGGCGGAGCGCCTCACCGGGCTGGACATGTTCATGGAGGAACATCCCCGGACTCTCACCGACGAGCAACTCAACCGCTTCCCGTTCCTCTACGCTCTGGAGGTCGGGGGCATGTCGATGAGCCCGGAGGAAGCCACCGCGCTGAGGGAATTCCTCCTGCGGGGCGGCTTCCTGGTGGTGGACGACTTCTGGGGCACATACGAGTGGGAGATCTTCGAGTACGAAATGCAGAAGGTCCTCCCCGAATACCCGATCGTCGACAT
>JAJDVR010000016.1 GCA_022826025.1 Gemmatimonadota bacterium
ATGACCACACCGTCGAGTTCGTTTTGTTTGACGGCGAAGCAACCTATCTGTTGAGCGACCAGGACAAATCAAGAGAGTTTGCCGGAAAGAAGGTAGCCGTCGTCGGCACGCTGGACTCCACGACCTGGACGATCCAGGTCACTTCAATGGCCGCGGCCAAGTGACCCATCGATCCTCCCGGCATCCACACGGTTTCGAGTATTTCGTCATCCGAGCCTCTTGCGAAACCTGCGAACTGGCCTGATTTCCCCCTCCGGGTCCTTGGGCAGGCGCTGCGGCGTTCCGCGTCGGCGCCGAGAGCTTCAGGACGCCGGCACGACGCTTCTCGCGCAACCGGAAGCTCTCTCCGGTGATCGTCAACACGCGGTCGGCCGCCCGCCGGTCCAGCTCGGTTCGGGTGCGGCACGCCCGGCGCAGACACTTCGCTGCCGTTCGACCGTCTCCAGATCGAGGCGTGGCGGAGGATGTCGGCGCTCGACAGGTTGCTTGCGGCCGATGCCCTGTCGCGGGAGTTTCAGGCTCTGCTCCTGGCGGCCATCCGCAATCGCCATCCGGAGGCCTCGGAGCGCGAGTGCTTCCTGCGGCTCGCCGTCATCGAGCTCGGTCGCGAGCGTACCGTCCAACTCTACCCGGACGCGGCGGATCTCTGAGGCCCTTCCCGGCGGGCTCCGAGGCGTCCACCGTCAGAAGCCGCGCCTCTCGAGGGGTGTCACGCCGGATGCATGTTATATTCGCATATAATTCTGGAGCTGTACATGCATACCACCAATCTGCGCAGGGTCGGCGGCTCTGTCATGTTGGCCGTGCCCCCGGCGCTTCTCGATCTGCTGAAGCTGGGGGCGGGCGCCAGGGTCGATATCGGCATCGAGAATGGCCGTCTGATCGTCGCGCCGAGGACACGCCCGAGCTACTCGCTCGACGAGCTTCTGGCGCAGTGTGACGAGAACACCCCGGTCGACGACGGGGATCGTGCCTGGTTGGAGGCCAAGCCGGTCGGCAACGAGCTGCTGTGATGCAGCGGGGCGAGATCTGGATCGTCAGCCTCGACCCGAGTGCCGGCCATGAGCAGCGGGGGACCCGGCCGGTCCTGATCGTGTCCCCGGCGGCGTTCAACGAGGTGACCGGGACGCCGGTCGTCCTCCCCATCACGACCGGCGGGGGATTCGCGCGCCGGCGCGGTTTCGCGGTGTCTCTCGACGATGCCGGCACCCGGACGACCGGGGTCATCCGTTGCGATCAACCTCGCGTCCTCGATCTTGCCGCCCGGAACGGGAAGCACGTGGAAGCCGTTCCCGAGCCGATCATCGCCGACGTGCTCGCCCGGCTCGCCGCGATACTGGACTAGGAGTCTGCGCCGTCACTCCAGCTCGTCACCGCGGGCGGACCCGAGATCGAGGGCGACGAGCACGTCCTGCCACGAGACCAGCTTGAAGTTCTGGTTGGCTTCCGCGCCGTCCGGGGCCCGGTTGACGCCGTCCTGCACGGCGAGCAGGCCCATCGGATAGCGCGGGCCGAGCGGGGCCGACACGACTTCCAGGCCGTTCGTGTCCTCGGTGCCGTCCAGCGCCCGGCCTCGCCGATTCGGAATGTGCCGCGGTAGGCGCGCGGCGGGGCGCGGTCCCGGTTGGGTAGGACGGCCGGGGTTGCTTCCGTTCCGAGGCAGCCCGCAACCAGCCCCGATGTCTTGACAGTCATGGAGACAAATAGATATATATATTTGTCATGAGATCGGTTCCGGCGGCGCTGCGGGATCGGTATCCGCACATCCGGTTCGGCCGCCACTGGGAGATCGGTGCCGACGTCCACTACCAGCTCGGCGAGTGCGACGCCGTCATCCGGGCGATTCGGGAGACGCCCCTCAGCCCGGAGCGCGGGGCGGAGCTGCTGCAGGTGGCCCTGATCAAGGGCGCCCAGGCGACCACCGCCATCGAAGGCAACACGCTCTCGAGCGAGGAGGTGGAGCAGGTCGCGGCCGGCGCGTCCCTTCCGCCGAGCAAGGCCTACCAGGAGCGCGAGGTTCGCAACGTCCTCGACGCCATGAACGGCATTCTCGCCGGCGTGGCCGGCCAGGGGGCGGCGCCGGCAGTGTCTCCGGAGCTCGTTCGTGAATTTCACAGACAGATCGGTCGTGAGCTCGGAGAACACCTGGACGCGGTTCCCGGACAGTTGCGCACCGACGAGCGGGTGGTGGGGCCCTACCGCTGTCCCCGCGCCGAAGACGTACCCGCGCTGCTCGACCTCCTGTGCGACTGGCTGCAGGCGGAGTTCGCCCATCGCGACGGGCCGGGCGCGTTCTCGAACGCCGTGGTCGAGGCCATCGTCGCTCACGTCTACATCGAGTGGATCCACCCGTTCGGGGACGGCAACGGGCGCACCGGGCGATTGCTCGAGTTCTACCTGCTGTTGCGCGCGGGCAATCCCGACGTCGCGTCCCACATCCTGTCCAACTTCTACAACCTGACGCGCGCGGAGTACTACCGGCAGCTCGATCAGGCGCGACGGACCCGCGATCTCACGGCCTTCATCGCCTACGCGGTGCAGGGCTATCGAGACGGACTGCTGGAGACGCTGGGGAGGATTCAGGAGCTTCAACTGGAGACGGCGTGGCGGGTGCTCGTCCACGACAGGTTCGCGAAGCGGCCCTATCGGAAGAAGAACGTCTTCAAGCGCCAGCGGGAGCTGATGCTGAACGTGCCGCTTCACGACGCGGTGTCGCTCGACGAGCTCCCGACGCGGACCATCCACCTGGCGCGCGCGTACGCGGCGCTGACGGAGAAGACGCTCGTACGGGACATCCAGGTCCTGGTGGACCTGGACCTGATCGTGCGCGACGCCGACAGCGGGCGCTATCGGGCGAATCTGGATCTGCTGAGGCGCCGGATGCCGAGACGACGCGCCCCGGCGGTGGCCCCGCGT
>JAJDVR010000145.1 GCA_022826025.1 Gemmatimonadota bacterium
ATCAGCAACGACAGCGACGTGATGCACGCCATCGCCACCCGCGTGCGCGCGGACCGCGACGTGTTCATGATCACCCACTCCAGGGGGTCCCCGCTGGACCCGGCGTCCTACGACCCGGCTGGCGGGTCTCATCTGGTCACCAAGGTGGGGGTGGACGCAACGCGCAAGTCCGACTACCCGGCGGAGATCACGGTGCCGGGCACGGACGCCATCGACCTGACCAAGTATTTCGGCGACCGCTTCAGGTAGGCCGGCGCCGAAGGGGGGCCCCCACACAGAGGGTCGCAGCATTGCCAAGAGGAGGGTGAGCGGCAGTGCCGTTTCCTGATTTCCGGGACGCCGCCCACCCGGCTCGGTGTTCGGAACGACCTGCCGTCATGCTGATCGACGCTTTTATTTGCCAATCTGCGCAGAGTTGCGCATGAATGGACGGAAACACTATAAATAAAGGAGTTAGGCTACTTATCCCGAGACCCTGGCCGGTCATTCGCACCCCTGTCCGCGCCCCGATTTCTTCCCTGGTGTTGAACATGGGGTTGAACTTTTCCGCGCGCCGTGCCACAATCGCTCCATGGATACCGCCACCGCAAAACGCACCGCCAGGGTCAAGACCACCTTGACCAAACGCGCCGTCGAGGCCCTTGAACCCGCCGACCGGCCCTTCATCGCTTGGGACGACCGGCTCACGGGCTTCGGAGTCAGGGTCCAGCCCTCCGGCGCCAAGACCTTCGTCGTCAACTACCGCGCGGGAGAGGGCGGACGCAAGGCTCCCAACAAGCGCGTCACCCTCGGACGCTTCGGACGCATCACCCCCGATCAGGCAAGGCGCATGGCCCAGGAGACCCTGGGCAAGGCCGCCGGGGGAGGAGACCCGGCGGAAGAGCGCGCCGAGGCCCGCGGCATGCCCACCTTGGCCCAGGCCTTCGAGGACTACATGGAGGCCAACCCCAGGCGCAAGCCAAGGACCGTCCAGATCTACCGCCAGAACCTGCGCGTGTGTTTCGGCGACTGGCTGACCCGCTCCCTCGACGCCATCGACCGCCGCGATGTCGAGGCCCGTTTCCATACCGTCACCGAACGGAACAGTTGGGCCACCGCCAACCAGGCCGTCTCCATGCTGCGCTCCATCTACCGCCGTTCCAGCATCGACCACGAGGGACTGCGCAACCCGGTGGAACTCTGGATCGCGGGTGGGGGGCGCCTCAACCGAAAGCGCCGCCGGCGCATCTCCGCGCCTTCGGAAGTGCTGCCGCGCTGGAGCGCGGGAGTGGAAGCGGTGGGGCTTTCGGGCGACCACCGGGACATCTTCACCATCGGCGCCTACACCGGCATGCGCCTGGGCGAGGTGGTCGCGCTCCGGTGGGAGCGCATCGACCTGGAAAGGCGCATCCTGCGGGTGGAGGAGACCAAGACCGGGGAGCCGCTGGAGCTTCCGCTCACGCGGCAACTGGCTGCCGTGTTCGAGCGCCGCCGGGAGGAGAGCAATGAGACGGGGGAGGAGGGATGGGTGTTCCCGTCCCGCACGAGCGCGGACGGACACCTGAAGGGCATCGGTCACCATCACGTCGATATCAGCAAGGCGGCGGGGACACGGTTCTGGTTCCATGGGCTGCGCAACGCCTTCATCACCGTGGCCGAGCGCGATCTCATGCTGCCGCGTCCGTTGACCAAGCGGCTGGTGAACCACGCCCGCGACGACGACATCACTGAGGGCTATGCAGCAGACTGGACCGTCGAGCAGCTCCGCGAGCCCGCTCAACGGGTGGCCGACCGTATCGAAACGCTACTGATGGGGTCCGGCGCGCCGGTGCGGCAGACTCATGCGGCTGCGCCCTGAGACGTGGCTTTGCGGGAAGCGGTCGACCGTAGAAGCCAATCCGAGAATGAAGCCAGTGCCCTACAGAGCCGATCGGTGGCGGCGGTTAGTAGACCGCCTTGGCTCTCTTCACGCTGCCACCGCCAGCACCGTCTGGATAAGATCGACGGACTTCAGAACGTCCTTCACGCGGGCCACCATGATATCGTCAACTGCTATGCTCCGAAGCGAAGCCAACCCTCAACTCTCGTCACTGCCGGCAATTTCTCAACGAGCTTTTTGGCCACGGTCAGTTCCTCAGTCGTCAGGTCCAGACGACACATTGCCATCAGCAGTGGCTGGAGGTAAATGAAGGCATCCCTATCGATCCATTTCCGTAAGTCTTGAAGACAGCCTTCCTTGTTACACTGTGTCTCCAGAAAGTCATGCAGTAGCTGGGGATCCGGCTCGTGTCGCACCGGTTAGACCAACTCCCGCCACGAGTCAACGTCGTCCTCTCGCGGCACGAGAATCACACCGGGCTCCTGACGGGCTGCCTCCGCCACGATAATCACCGGATCGGGCGTTCCCTGTCCGGTGTGCGACTTCTCGACCCGATCTTCGAGCAAATTATCGTGGACGCGTCGTTTTCCAGCAAGCGGTGTGTCAGTTCACAGACATTGTCGTGACGGCAGAAGCTCGCGGCGACACCAACGCTCTGTCATGAGGAATTCCGGCTGGGGGAGACGCTTTGAAGCGACCGCCTCCAACAAGATTCCTTGACCCACGCCCTCGGGCCTTGCATATTCTTCCATCGTGCATTGCCCGTCGATGCGGCTGGGAAGCAGATTTGTCTGGAATCAGAGGAGACGCGATGATTCGACGATTGATGATGGCGCTTGTGCTAGCCTGTCTTTGGTCTTCAACAGCCGTGGTCGCGGCCCCGATCCACCAGGCAGCGTGGGACGGCGATGCGCGTCGCGTCAGGGAACTTCTCGCATCTGGCGCGAACGTGAACGCCAAAGACAAGAATGGGTCGACTCCTCTTTACCTGGCGGCGAACGAAGGCCACGTGGGGGCGCTGAAGGTCTTGCTCACTGCTGGCGCGGACGTGAACGCCAAAGCCAAAGATGGGACGACCCCGCTTCATCAGGCGGCAACCCGGGGCCACGTGGGAGCGGTGAAGGTCTTGTTCGCTGCTGGCGCAGACATCAACGCCAAGATCGCCGAGTTTGGGTGGACTCCTCTTCACTTCGCAGCAACCCGGGGCCACGCGGGAACGGTGAAGGCCCTGTTCGCTGCTAGCGCAGACATCAACGCCAGAGACAAAAATGAGACGACCCCCCTTCACTTCGCAGCAGGCAATGGCCACACGGGAGCGGTGAAGGCCCTGCTCGCTGCCGGCGCAGACATCAACGCCAAGGACGAGCCTGGGTGGACTCCTCTTCACCTGGCGGCGAACGAAGGCCACGTGGGAGCGCTGAAGGTCTTGCTCACTGCTGGCGCGGACGTGAACGCCAAAGCCAAAGATGGGATGACCCCGCTTCATCAGGCGGCAACCCGGGGCCACGCGGGAGCGGTGAAGGTCTTGTTCGCTGCTGGCGCAGACATCAACGCCAAGGACGACGAGTTTGGGGGGACTCCTCTTCACTTCGCAGCAACCCGGGGCCACGCGGGAACGGTGAAGGCCCTGCTCACTGCTGGCGCGGACGTGAACGCCAAAGCCAAAGGTGAGGTGACTCCCCTTCACTCGGCGGCAGGCACTGGCCACGTGGGAGCGGTGACGGCCTTGCTCGCTGCTGGCGCGAAGGTGAACGCGAGAGCCGGAAGTAAACTGAAACTCACTCCTCTGGACTTTGCCCGGCATCGGATGGAAGAGACAGAGGAGAGCGTAAAACCATTTCAGGAAGTTATCCGGACACTAAAATCGCACGGGGCGCGCGAACGACGGGGCCGATGAACGGACAGGGAAATCAAGGAAGAGCAAGCGTCGGATTCCTCCGGCATCCTTGCAGAGCCTGTTCGGCGAACCGCCCCGATCTTGGGAGCCCGACCTTCAAGCATGGAGCGGACTTACTGAGGTGCGACAGAGATCCCAGAGAGGTTACACGAAATGACGGGAGTCCCGTCAAGCTAGTCATGCCCGACACCATCCCGGACATGCCAGAGAATATCGCACGTACCGTATGACGGGACTGCCCGAAAAGGAATAGAACTACCTCAAACCGGGGAGCGGCGCGCAGGTTGAAGACTGACACTGACTAGCAGGTTGGCTAAGATCGCATGTCATTCCCCTTCGAAACCATGCGGACCCTTGGGCGTGATCGCATGGTCTCGTCGTTTCGTCAGGCTTCCCTGACAAGCTCGGCGAGTTGTGCTGAGGTGAGATGCTTCCTTCCCTTCAACGATTGCTTCATCGGTTCGTACAACGCAAGCATGCTTCGATACCGGTGCAGGTATGGCCAGTGCGAGTTCCGATCCTTGACATGAGGGAATCGCCCGAGACGATGATTTATCATGATTTCGGTCACAGCGTAGTGCGTGGTCTCCTCGTTGCAGTCAAACCCTGGGAACTTGGTGTCTTCCCGTGTGATTCCGGCATCTGTCTCCAGTTTGGCCTGGCTCTCTTCCGAAAGTTGATCGTACGACCACTCGATGGTCCACCACATGTCGAGTATCGCGGTGACCTCCAGCGGCACTTTCTCGTCGACCGGTTCCTCGAACAGGTTATCCAAGGCCCAGTGGTGGCCGTGCATGGAGGCCTCTTCAACGAGGGTCGGGTCGAACCCGTCATTCACGTCCAAGTGCTTGTACAGTTCGCAGAGCATTGCGATGATCAATCTCTCGCCGCTGCTGGGGCGGAACCGCGGCCTGTCCATAGACAAGCCGGACTCGACTAGACGCCGAATCGCTGCCGCGCGCGATGGGAGGTCGGGTTGATTTGCGCGCCAGTCGTCCAACCTCCTCAGGGTGTCGAGACCCAGCCTCATTTCAAAGCGTTCGGTCCTTTGCTGCTGCATGCCGATTCTCCTTCCAGATCACACTAAATTATACGGTGATTACGTATTTATTACGTAAATAACGGATAACAGACGGAGTGTCAATAGGGGAGGACGAGAACTCTCTCCAAGCAACCCATGTTCCGCATTTATTCCGTACACTAAACCCGCAGTAAAACCGGACCGTGGAGGCAAGGAGCAGTACGACGGACCAAGGGGATTATGTTGAGTTGACAACGAAGTCGAAGGTATCAACAACGAGGCATGAGCAGTGTCGCCATCGGCAGCCGTCATGCCGACGGGTCTGCGGCAAAGCCCGGCGACCTTGACAACGCCGATGCGGTTCGTGACGCCGGAGTGGACGGCGACGAGCCCCGCGCCCGTGCCGGGCGGAGTGCACGCGCCACCGTCCCCAGCGGTCCGGTGCCATGCACAAGCCCGTGCGTTGCGTGCTGCATGTCCTCCCGCTCAGGTGCCGCGTCGGCTTTGCCCCGCAGGGCCGTCCTTCAGAACCTTCTCCATGTAGCGCGCCTTTCGCCCCTCGGCCGCAGACTTCGCCCCATCCGGTGGCGATTGCTGTCGACGCCCGATGGATGAACTACCGAACAACCGCGGGCGCAAGCCTCGCATGGCGATGATGGGCCGGCTCTAGGCCGGCAGGTCGAGGCTCTCCCGCGCTTCGCTCAGCCCACGCTCGACCAGCTGCTAGTTCAGGGTGTAGCCGCGCGCCCGGTCGTCATGCACGGCGCAGTGGCCCGCGTCCGGCGACGACGGCTCGCCTAGCAACCGGCACAGGTCGTTGAAGTGCGCCGCGACGCCGAGCGTTCCTTGAGCTCGGCCACACGCTAGTTGGCGATGAATTCACCCGGCGTCATTGCGCCCACCGCTTCGGGGACGTGGAGCCGGCCGGCGGCGACGACGGACCGCGCTGTATGACCTGGCCTCGTTCATAGAAGCATGACTCCTCGTTGCCGTCATGTTCCCTTCACCATGCAGCGGCCTCGTGCCGGTTGCAAGCCGCGGCTTCGGTCAGACCTCCGTGCGTGCGGAGCGGCAACATGGTACGGGAGCATTCGCGTCGACGCGGTGGGCGCCAGCCGATGCATCGGCCTGGGCAGCCGCATCGACATCGCTGTGTGCGAGGTGTGCAAGACTGCTCGCTCGTTTGCTTCGCACCCGGCGTCATGTTGTGTCCGGCGACCGGGCGGTCATGCGGAACGCTCATGTATTGCGGATCAATCGATCCGCTCAAACGCCACGGCGGCTTTGCCGTCGCCGCATGACCTGCGAACGTTCACCATCATTGTGGATGAACGCCGGGTCGGTTCCGACGGGCTGGCGCCCGTTATGGGTTTTCACACGCCACACAGCGGGCTGTTGGCCCGGTCACTGGCTGCCATGGCTGGCCGGGCTCGCGCTGGCGGCGACAGGGACGCTCAACACCCGCTTGGGAAACCCGGCACCAAATTGCGACGCGCCCCGTGTTCGGAAAAACACATGCGTGGATATTCAAGGGCTTGCGTGTAACACATCCGTGTTACACGCCGGATTCAACCATCACGGGCTGCGGTCCTTTCCCAAGGGTTCGGCATTTTTCCCAGGGTGCGCGTGCGCGCGCAGGGCCATGGCCGCGCGGCGCGGCCGGTTCATGCGATGGGACGGCCTGAAGCCGTTGGCGTTGCGGTTCGGGATGATTTTCGCCCGGTGCCCGGCCATGTTTTTGGCCGGAAGGAGGGAGGAGCCCTACAAGCCGAGGTCCAGATCGAGCGGCTCCTGTACCGGTTCCTGTGTCTTTTCCTGGTCGAGTTCGGCCTCCGGTCCGCGGCCTTCGCTTCGCTCCTCGGCAAGTTCCTGATCCAGTTGGCCGGCGTCGGGAGACTCCTGCGTCCGTTCCTCGTCCGGGTCGGGCGACATCAACCCGGTCTCGTGGCCGGTCAGGGCCTCGCCGATCTCGATCCGTTCGGCTTCCTGTCCACGATCTAGCCCGTCGCCAGCCTCCCAGGAGCGTTCGCCGCGCGTCTCGAGAGTCAACTCGCCTTGTTTCCCGGGCTCCAGGATTGACTGTTCCGCCACCGCGTCGAGCGCCGCGATCCTCTCGCCCGTGGCCCGCTCCAGCTGATCGGAGAGCCGTTTCGGATCGTCCGTGACGAGCTCCGCATGGTCGCGCGCCCGGCTTACCGCGACGTAGAAGGACTTCTGGTTGACCAGCTCGCGGTTGCCGGCGGGCATTGCCGCAATGATCCGGTCCACGGTCCGGCCCTGGTATGAGTGGATCGTGGAGGCCCAGGCACGGTCGAGGTGACGGATCTGGGGATCGTCTTCGCCGAGTTTCATGGGCGAACCGTCCTCGAGACGGAAGCCGAAGCCGTCCTTCCCGACCGATTCCACCGCCGCCACCTGCCCGTTGGTCAGCCCGGAGACGGGATCGTTGCGCGTGAAGCGCACCTTGTCGCCACGGCGAAGCTCCAGGCTCTCGCTCCGAAAGAGCTCGACTCCGCCCTTGGCCGCCGCGATTCGGGAGGGTTTCCAGTCAACGACGTTGCCCAGATCGTCCCTGAGATGGACGGTCCGGGTGTCGGCATCGACATGCGCGACCTCGCGGCGGTCGCCCTTTTCCACGCCCAGGGTCTTGTACCGGCGGTTGAAGATTACCGTGTTGCCCGCTTCGTAGTTCCCGCTCCGAATCATCTCCGCGTGGGTCAGCCCCCGCGGGACGAGCTTCCCGACCTCGCGGGCGGGTCCGGAGACCGCGCCCTCGGCGATGAGTCGGTCCCGGATCGTCTCGTTGATTTGGTCGCGCAGCGCCCGGGTCGGGGCGATCACCCCGGCCCTCTCGCGCTGTTCAGGGGACAGGGAGAGCCAGCGTTCCGCGGCTTCGCGGCCGATGCGGTCCGGTTCCGCCTGCGCAACCCGGTCTCCGAGCCTGGCGAAGGCGGTCTTCACTTCGCCCGCGAGGCCGGCCCGGACCGCTTCCCTGAGATCCATGTCCCGCTGGCGGAGGATCTCGTCCATGACCGCGGTCTCCATCCCCGCGCCCTTCAACTGGGCGAAGGGCTTGCCCGCCTCCACCCCGTCGAGTTGCTTCTCGTCCCCCACCAGCACAACGCGGGGAAGCCTGAGTGCGCTCGCGATCCGAAGCAGGCCCCGCATCTGCTCGCTGGAGGCGAGCGAGGACTCGTCCACCACCAGCACCGTCCCGGCCTGCGCCGCGCGCAGCTCCCGAAGACTCCGGGGCGTTGCCCGGCCCTCGGCCACGCCTGAATGACGAGAGAGGTAGCGCTGCAGGGTCTCGCTCCGGATGCTCGATTCCCGGCCCAGGGTGCGCGCCGCAGAGGCCGAGGGCGCGAGGCCCTTCACCCGGTAGCCTGCGCTCTCCGCAAGGGACCGGAAGCGATCAAGCATCGTCGTCTTGCCCGTGCCGGCATAGCCCTGTACGCCGACCACGCGATCGGTTGAGGAGAGCAGGAGCTTCACCGCCTCCTTCTGACCCTCGTTCAGGCGCCCGCGGTGGAGCCTGGCCGTGGCCACCCAGCCGCGCATCAGCCGCTCGCCCGCGTCCTTGCCCGCCCGCATCAGCCCCACGGTCTCCCATTCCCGCGCCACCGCCGCCTCCGTTGCCCAGTGCCTGCCGTGCTCCGGGCCGATGGCTCCGTGAAGCTTCCCGTCCCGCTCCAGGACCTCGATCGCACACTCCGCTTCCTGGAGCGTGGCTGAGCCCGGCTCGGCGGATAGCGCCGCGGCCAGAAGATCGGCATGGGAGAACACCGCCTGCCGCTCCGAGAGATGCTCCACCGCCCAGTTCACCGCATCGGTCACGAAGTATTCCTGCCCGGCAAGCAGAGCCTCCCGGCTTGCTGGCCCCCAGGTAGAGGTCTCCGGTTCGCGCTCCGCGGCCCGGTCCATGACCGGCCCGGGCGAGAACCCGAGCGATTGCGCTTGGCGTTCCCAGACCTGCCGAAGCGCGCCCTTGTCCACGTCGCGCTTGGTCGCCCGCGTCATGAGCGCCGCGCGGTCCGCCAGGCGCTTGTTGTCCGAGGGGTCGTCGAAGCCCCGCTCCTTCATCGCCGCCTCGATCTCCGCCCGCCGGGTGGAGAAGGCCTCGATCACCTCGCGCGAAACGCCGGCGATCTCGAAGCGCCCGTCCGTCTGTGTGCGCTCGATTCCGTACCCCAGCCGCGCGAGCCCTTCGGCCAGCTCCGCCCGGTAGATCGCGCTGATCGCCTTCTGCTGGCGGTAGAGTCCATCGTTCACCATGGTGCGCCAGCGGTTGTCCGCGCCCTGCACCATGTTGGCTATTACACTGTGCGTGTGGAGTTGGGGGTCCAGGTTGCGGGAAGTGTCGTGACGGAAGGTCGCCACCACCGTCTTCTGGTCCCCGGCGTGGACCATCGCCCCGGTCGTCCCGTCCTGCATCCGGGTGAGCACCGCGTTCTTCTCGATCCAGCCGAGCGTCGTCCTGACCGCCCGGTCGTGGGCTTCGACGATCCGCTCGCCGCCGCCCATCAGCGCCATCAGAGAGACCGACTTGGGCGCGGACATCGTGACGTCGCGGCCCGGGCGGTGCTCTATCTCCCCGTCCTTGCCGCGCCTGCCCAGGTGCGGGCCGTCCGGCACCTTGCCCTCCAGGATCGCCCGGAACGTGTCGGGATCGACCGGGCCGGAGAGGCCCAGCCCCTCCGCCCCCTTGCCCGCCCAGGCGCTCGCCTCAAGGTGCGCCGGATCATCGCGTGCATAGTAGCCGTCGCGCTGATAGTAGGTCACGCCCTGAGACGGCGAGGCCACCACGCCGATGGAGGCTACCATACGATGCGCCCTCCGGAGGGCGCCTGTTTGAAGGGTTTTTGATGGTCCATGAAGCCCACATAGAGGCTTTCCGGGGCAAGAACAAGGCGTGAACGAGCCGGTTCATGGCCCTGTCGCCAAGTGGCAGCGATTGTCTTTTCGCAGGAGCGGCGGCCCTCGTCGGAGGCTCGATTTTCCTTGTCCCGCACCGGTCGGATTGCTATGATCGGAGCATGGCCGAGGCCATCGCATTCGACACCCATCGCTTCGTCAAGCGCCTTACCGAGAGCGGCTTCACCGAGAAGCAGGCCGAGACCCTCGCCGAAGAGCACGTCGCCCTCCTCAACGCCAACCTCGCCACCAAGGCCGATGTCGCCGCCGTAAAGGCCGATGTCGACGCCCTGCGTCAAGAGACCAAGGCCGCCATCGAAACCCTACGACAAGAGACCAGGGCCGACATCGAAACCTTACGACAAGAGACCAGGGCCGACATCGCCAGAGTCGAGGCCGGCATTGAGGCCCTGCGGCAGGAGACCAGGGCCGGCATCGAAGCCGTGCGCCATGAAACCAGCGCCGCCATCTCGGCGGTGAAGGCCGACCTTGTGAAATGGCTGTTCGGCGCGCTGATCGCCCAGGGTGGCCTGATCGTCGCCCTCGTCAAACTTCTATAGCCCGGCGCGTTCCGCCGGGCCTTCGCTCCCCGGTCGTGAGGGGATGGTCCCATGGCACTGAGCGAACAAGTGTTGGCGGTAATCGCCCGGGTGACGCCGGAGGAGTTGGCGCAGACGCGCCGCTGGTGCGAGCTCGGGGACCGCGTGCACCTGCTCAGCGACTTGACGGAGGGCCGCGTGAACGCGATACCGCTGAACGGGGAGCGAACGGTCGGCGTGCGCGAATCCCGCCGGGCGCACAAGGGAGCCGCGAAGTTGAAGGAGGGAAGGGCGCGCCCTTGAGTTACCTGGAACGCCGTGCAGAAGCCGTTCAACACATTGCGAAAACCGTCCTCCACTTCGTCGACAGGCTCGCCGCACCGCCGCCATGCGCTCCCGGAAGGCATCAAGATTGGGGATTCCATGCCGTGGAACGACACGGACGCGCTGGGCCAGGACTCGACGTGCGTCCGCGTCCATGAATCCGTGACATCCGTGCATCTGTGAATCGAGCACCGGTAGAGTCGAGGACTGGCGCGCCAGTGTTAGGGGGTCGGGTGGCTATTCCGCCGCTTTCGCTCCGGGCCTCAGTCCGGCACCCTTGACCACGTTTCCAGTCCCACCGGCTCGCACGGAACGCGCATGCGGATTTCCCGCACGGCGTCCGGAGTCATCCCTCCCCGGCCCCTTCCGTTCACTTCTCTCGAGCCCCCCTCCACCGGTCCGGGACAGCGCCTGGCGCGGTCGTCTTCGACAACCATGACACATACGCCTTCGCGTCGTTCCAACACACATTGACTACCGGCCGTCTCCCTCGTCCCCGCCCCTCATCGTCCGGCTCGTAACCCATGGGATATTTGGGATATTGAGATATTGAGAAGACGGCGCCGGTAGGGAGTTTTGAGCCGAACGGATATGGGTTACATGCACGTGAACGCACTGGAGTGGATGGAGGGTAGACTACAGGCATTATACCGGCGCACCGACAGATGGGAGGGTTGGCCTGACCGGGGACGGGACCTGTTGTGAGCGCGTATTGCGCGGTTTCTTGAGCTTTCAACCCGTGCAACGCCGGGGCCCGGTCAAGTTCGGCGGATTCCGGGTGGCACGGACGCTCGCGCCGTAGCGCCAGCTTGCCTCATGCGGGTACGGCCCCGTGACGCTCGGTGAGAAGGTAAAATCGGCTTGATGTCCCGCCGGGTGATGGAGTCCAGAGGACGCGAGAGCCAGTTTGCACCATGCCGCGAATACAAGCGGTCACAACAAGTGGACAATGGACGAGGGGGAGCCTCACAGCGATCCCGTACACCCGTCCCGTGCCTTGAAGACGTCACGGCGTCATCGCACGTCCTGAAGAATGGCGGGATGGGAGGAAGGCTTTACATGGCACTCGTAGATGCAAGGCACGACATAGTCAATCGACGGGGCTGCGAAGCGGCCCACGCGTATGGTCGCATCGTGGAGTGCGTTCTGGTCCTGACCTGCGCGGCGCTTCTCACGACGGGTTGCAACGCAGGCGGCGGCAGATCCTCCTCACCCGGGATCGCGCCCAAGCCGGACGGGGCCGTCTCCGAGGAGGACCTTCGGCAGGAGTATGCGACGCATCCGGAGTTCCGAAACCAGGCCGCGTTGTCCCGGATCGGAGCGCATTACGCATATGCCCGGGGCGCGACCGGCGAGGGGGTCGCCCTCGGCATCGTCGATAGCGGAGTCGACCCGGGCCATCCCAGCTTCGAGGGAAAGCTTGAGACCGACAATGTCGAGGGTTACGAACCCGACTTCGGCTCGTGCGAGGACCGCGCCCCGGACGGTTCGTGCCTGAGCATGCTCGGCCACGGGACGTTCGTGGCGGGCATCATGGCGGCGAACCGGCGAAAGCATGCGGACGGCGCCGGAAGCGCGGGGGCCATTCACGGAGTCGCCTTCGATGCCAAGGTGATCTCGGTGGGTTTCCGGAGTGTGGATGAGATCCTTGAAGAGATCCTGCCCGAGAATCCCACTCCCGAAGAAATCCGTGATCTTCCCGAGCGGCTCCGCGGTATCGAGTCGGTGCTCGAGATGCAGTTTGCATCGGCGTTCAACGGTCTGAACTCCCGGGTCACGGCCGTCAATTGCAGTTTCGGTCTTCCAGGGAACATAGAGGACTTCGGCGCCGAGGAGTTGCGCGGCCGGTTCCCCAACGTCATCGGGGCAATCGCACAAGCGGACACCCCGGCCAGCGCGCGCAGCATCTACGTGTGGGCGGCGGGCAACGCGCGCGGGGAGATCGGTCCTGACGGCTCCGTCGAGTCGGCAAGTTCCGTCGAGATCGCGGCCGGGCTCCCGGTCCGGATCCCCGAGTTGCGCGGTCATTCCCTGGCCGTGGCGGCAACGGACCCGGAAGGCAGGATTGCCGACTTCTCCAATCGCTGCGGCATCGCGAAGGAGTTCTGCCTGGCGGCCCCGGGTGTCGGCATCACCGGCCCGGCGCCGGGCCCCTACTGTCCGGCCGGCGCCGGCGAGTGTTGGCTCACGTTCGAAGAATCCGGGACGTCCTCGGCCGCCCCTTTCGTGACGGGCGGGATCGCGTTGCTCGCGCAGCACTACCGCAATCAGCTCGGCAACGACGAGATCGTGGAACGCATCCTCGAGACCGCCGACAAGGAGGGCATCTACGGAGATTCGGATGTTTACGGCCAGGGCTTCCTGGATCTGGACGCGGCGACCCGGCCCGTGGGGGAGACGCGGATGCTGACCGGCCGGTCCCTCTCCGGCCCCTCCGCCCCGAGCCTCGGCAGCACGCTCCGTCCGGGCGCGGCCTTCGGGGACTCGCTGACGCGAGGGTTGGCGGTGAGGGAGGTGGCGAGCTTCGACGAGTTGGATGCGCCGTTCTTCCGTCCGTTGAGCGATCACCTTCGACCCAACGTCCTCGCTGCATCCTCGGTTCCGGAGCGTCTCGGGAGGTTGGGCCGGGATCCCCGAGGGGCAAGCTGGCGCATGGACGGCGCTGAACTCCGCGCGCGCCTGAACGCCGCCTCGACTCCGACCGGCCTCGCCTCGCTCGGCTCCCTGTCGATGACGCGGGACCTGGGAAACGGCCGGTTGCTGCTGGGTTACCGCAGTCACCCGGGCTGGCGCTTCGGACTGCATGCAAACAGATCACGCCACGGACCGGGACCGGTTGAACCGGGCGCCTTCACCGATGACGGCGCGTTCGCCAACCCGTTTCTGGGCTTCGCCCGCGACGGCGCCAGCATCGGGTATGAGACGGTCGTTGGCTTCGGTTATCTCGGCATCGTCGCAGTCCACGGCAAGGCCCAGTACGGCGAACGGCGGGACGCCGGCTCCGGCAAGACCGTGGGCGCTTTGATGGAATACCGGCTCGGCCATTCCGGATCCTTCAGCCTCGCCGTGGAGACGGGATGGCTGGCCGAAGAGCGGGGGCTGTTGGGCAGCCGTTCCAGGGGAGCTTTCGGCGGACTGAGCGGGGACACAAGCATCGTGGGAGTGTCGGCGCATCGGCAACTCACTCATGGCTGGACTCTCCTCGCCAGCGCCCACGCGGGCGTGAGCCGCGCCGGGGTTCGGGGGCACGGCATGGTGCGCCGCCTGTCCGCGTTGCGGACCAGTTCCCTTGCGTTCGGCGTCATGGGCGAGGAGATCGGGCATGCGGGGGGCAGGTTGGCGTTCAGGCTGTCTCAACCGCTGCGCGTCGAGGCAGGCCACGCGCAACTCCGATGGGTATCCGGGCGCACTCCCGGCGGGCAAGTCGAGGTGGAACAAGCCGTCCTGGAACTCGAGCCTTCGGGCCGTCAGCTTGACCTGGAACTGATCTACGCCCGTCCCTGGGCTGGAGGACAAACCCACGTGGCCGTGATCGCCTCCCGCGACGCGCGACACGTTCAGGGCGAGACCGAAGCCGTGCTGCTGATGCGCTACAGCCGCCAGTTCTGAGTCGCCGGTCGCGAGCCCGCCCCCGTATACCATTCCCGCAAGGTTCGGGTGGTCCGTGTTCGCCCCCAAGTCGAACACTGGCCGGTTCCCGTGCCCCCTCGGTTGTGCACCGCCGAAACCCTCGCGGCTTCCTCGCCGGCCGCTATGTGTTCATGGAAGGAACCTGGAGCGTTCGGAGTTTATCCGAGGACCTGGCTGTGCCACGGGATTTCGTTCATCGTGTGTGGCGAGCATTCGGACTCAAACCTCACTTGTCGCGGAACTTCAAGCTATCCACCGATCCGCACTTCATCGACAAGGTCCGGGACGTGGTGGGTCTTTATCTGAATCCGCCGGACAAGGCTCTGGTGTTGTGCGTGGATGAAAAAAGCCGGATTCAGGCATTGGACCGTACCCAACCCGGTTTACCGCTGAACTACGGAACACCCGAGACTCGGACCCATGACTATCGGCCACCACGCTGTTCGCGGCACTGGAGGTGGCTACGGGGCGAGTGGTGAGCAAGCTGCATCGCCGGCACAGAAGCCAAGAGTTCATCACCTTCTTGCGCCACATCGGCTCGCAGGCGCTGGCGACAGTGACAACAGGATGAGGAGCAGGCCGATGATGCCGGTTTCATGAGAACTCCGGGGTCTCCCGAACGAGACCTCGAACGACTGGCCCGCTCAACGGGATCGTGGGCAATCTCTTTTTTTGCCGTCCGATGCCTTCCCGATGCGTGTGCGTCACCACGCCGCGGACATCCCGCAGTGCGTCCTGGTGCTCTCTTCGCACGACCATCGAAAAACGGAGCGGGCGTGAGGAAGATCCCGACTCCGCTCGCTCCGAAGGACTCATCCCCAGCACTCCTTCAGGCCCTGGCCCGAGGAAATGGACGGGATTCCCGGTACCGGTCGATCCGTCACCAGGGTCGCCCCCGTGTCGTGGAAGTCCACCCCGGGAGGCCTCTCCGGCTTCCTGCCCGTCCTGTAGAATTCCAGCACCGCTTCGACCGCAAGGGACGCCATCCTCAAGGGATACTGCATGGCCGTCGCGCCGATGGCGCCCGAAGCAACGTTCCTCACCCCCGCGCAGCCCCCGTCGATCGAAACGACCAGAACGTCGTTCCCCATGCCGAGCGCCCGCAGCGCCGCATGGGCGCCGGCCGCCGCCGGCTCGTTGACCGCGTACACGACATCGATCCCCGGCTCCTTCCGCATCAGGGCCTCCATGGCGGCGCGACCGCCCGCTTCCGTCCCGAGGGTCGAAG
>JAJDVR010000052.1 GCA_022826025.1 Gemmatimonadota bacterium
GCCTCCAGGGGGCTCTTGGAACAGTCTTTCACCCCCAAAATAACCCTTTGACACCCCAAATGCAGCAAAACTAGCCTTCTCGTAGTTCCGTTACTTCAATGACGACAGCGACTTACGAGATTACGGACGAGAACTAGCTAATCCGATCCGCTCATGCTCCGGGCCTCGCCCGCGGGCCTCGGCACCAGCGCGGCGAGCACTTCGGCCAGTTCCTGCGTCCCGGCGGCGGCGTTCTCGCGATCCCGGCCTCCCTCCGCAAGCGCCGCCCGCGCGCAGGCCTCCAGGCTTTCGACCGTCGCCCAGTCGACGCCCAGGGCCCCCGCGAGAGTGGTGAGCAATTCGTCGGCGTAGTTGAGGCGCGTGGCCCGGCGACCGGCGTTCAGGTCCTCCCACGAGGACTGGCGCCTGCTCCGGGTCGGGTCGCGGGCCCTCTCGCGCTCGTAAATGCCCCGCGCCAGTCGTTCCCGCAACGTGCGGCGCAGCTCCCGGCTCCGGTTCTTCCCGTCCGTCGGTGGGTCGGGTGTCATCGTTCGCCGCTCGCGCTGGAGGGGTCCCGGGCGACCGGCTCGCCGTCCGCGACCAGGCCGGCTTCTGCAGGCGTCCCCACCGAGCGGCCGCCCGCGCCCTGATAGGCGTAGCGGAAGGTCAGGCATCCGGGCTGGGCGCCCGGACAGTAGTATCCCAGCAGCTGCAGCTTGGCGTAACGCCCGTCCGCGGTCCGGACGGCATAGACGGCGGGGTGCGGCGTCAGGAGATGGCTCGTCCACCCGTAGGCATACCAGCGCTCGATGGCGGCGTTGACCGAGTCGCGCCGCACTGTGGTCTCCACGTAGGGTGCGTCGGGCAGCTCCGAGACCGCGTCGAAGTCGGTCTCCTCCAGGCGGATGATCCCACCCTCCCCGGAAAAGCCCGGGCCGCCGTTGGCGATGATGTGGAAGCGCCGGAAGGCCAGGTCCCAGTCGCCAGGTCCGGGGTTCATCACCACCGACCCGCGCGAGAAGTCGAAGAACTGCCACGCGCCGGTAGAGGTCGCGTCGACGGTGTAGTCGACCGGGCCCACCAGCTTCTCGCCGGCCTCGGAGGGGTTCGGGGGCGTCGGGACGTGTGCCTCGACCACGGGCCGGCCGAAGGACATGGTCACCAGCGCAATGGCCAGAACCACGATGATGCCGACCAGCACGGCCGGCACCCGGTTCTCCGGGCGG
Organism: Gemmatimonadota bacterium; assembly: GCA_022826025.1. GTDB lineage: Bacteria > Gemmatimonadota > Gemmatimonadetes > Longimicrobiales > Gaopeijiaceae > BD2-11. Next base: position 1,206 of record JAJDVR010000052.1, read on the forward strand.
ATCCTCAGGCGTCTTCGCGCAGCCAGCGTGCGGCCTCCACGGCGTAGTAGGTGACGATGATGTCCGCGCCCGCCCGTTTGATCGCGCCCAGGCTCTCCAGCGCAATCGCTTTCTCGTCGATCCAGCCGCGTTCGCCCGCTGCGCGCATCATGCTGAACTCCCCGGACACCTGGTAGGCCGCGGTGGGCGCGCGGAAGGTGTCCCTGACCCGCCGGATCACGTCGAGGTACGGGCCCGCCGGCTTCACCATCACGATGTCCGCGCCCTCCTCGAGGTCCGCCTGCACCTCGCGCAGGGCCTCGTCGCTGTTGGCGGGATCCATCTGGTGGGTGCGGCGGTCGCCGTGCGAAGGCGCCGAGTGGGCCGCATCGCGGAAGGGACCGTAGAAGGCCGAGGCGTACTTGGCCGCGTAGGACACGATCGGCGTCGAGCCGTGGCCCGCTTCGTCCAGGGCCGCCCGGATCACCCCTACGCGCCCGTCCAGCATGTCGCTGGGAGCCACCGCGTCCGCTCCCGCGCGGGCGTGCGCGACCGCGGCCCGGGCGAGCAGGGGCAGGGTGGCTTCCTCGTCCAGAGAGCCGTCCGCTGCAAGGATGGCGCAGTGGCCGTGGTCGGCGTACTGGCAGAGGCACACGTCGGTCCACACCAGCAGGTCGGGATAGCGCGCCTTGAGTTCACGCACCGTCTGCGGAACCAGGCCGTCCTCCGCGTAGGCTCCGGAGCCCATCGCGTCCTTGTGGTCGGGCACGCCGAAGAGGAGCACGGCGCCCACCCCCGCGTCCACGGCCGCCCCGGCTGCCTTCACGAGCAGCCCCGGGGAGAAGCGGTGTATGCCGGGCATGCTGGGCACGGGCTGGCGCCGTCCTTCGCCCGGCACCACGAAGAGCGGATACACGAGATCGTCCACCCGAAGCACGCTCTCGCGTACCAGGCGGCGCCAGGCGGGCGACTGCCGGAGGCGGCGGAGGCGGTGCTGCGGATAGGCCATGCGTCGGGTTGCCGCCGTTCTGCGGGAGGGCCGTCCGTCGCGGGGTTCAGCCGGCGCCGTTGCCCGCGTGTTCGCCGTTGGGTCCGGAAGGCTCGTCCGGCGTCAGCTGGAAGATCTCCTTGACCGCCGCCAGACTGGAAACCCCCTCGGAAGTCTCCAGGTCGAGCTCGCGCAGGTGGCAGGTGGGCTGGTGCAGCAGCCGGGCAACCAGCGAGCGGGTGTAGCGCTCCAGGCGGTCGCGGTTCGCCTCGTCGAAACCGGGCAGGTGCCGGCGCACTTCCTCGTCGGCGATCCGGTAGAAACTCTCGCGCAGCGACCGGAGCACCGGAACCACCTGCAGCGTGTCGAACCAGTCGACGAAGTTCTGGAGTTCCTCCTCGACGATGCGCTCGACGTGGGGAATCTGCTTGCTGCGGCGGATCAGGTTCTCCTGCACGATGTCGCCCAGGCTGTCCAGGTCGCGCAGGAAGACGTTGGGAATGCGGCCGGCGCTGGATTCGACATCCCTGGGGTTGGCGATGTCGATGATCACCAGCGGCCTTCGACCGCGCTCGCGCATGATGGCGCAGAGGGTCGCGGCGGTGATGACCGGATTCGGGGCGGAGGTCGCCGTCACCACGACGCTGGCGCGTTTCAACGCGGCGTGGAGTTCGTCGAACGGCCGCGCGGCTCCGCCGAACTCGTCCGCGACCGCCTGCGCGCGTCCGGCGGAACGGTTGACGATGGTCAGGCTGCGGGGTCGTTTCGCGGCGAAATTGCGCGCGGCCTGAGCGCCGGTGCGTCCCGCGCCCACCACCAGCACGGCCTGGTCGGACAGGTCGGAGAGGATGTTGGTGGCCAGCCGCACCGCGGCGAACGCCACCGACGCCGATCCCTTGCCGATATCCGTTTCCGCGCGCGCCCGCTTGCCCGTGCGCACGGCGGACTGGAACAGGCGGGTCAGATACGGCCCGCAGGTTCTCTCCTCCGCGGCCAGCGCGTAGGCCTGGCGTACCTGTCCCAGCACCTGCGGCTCGCCGATCATGAGCGAATCGAGCCCTGCGGCCACGCGAAAGAGATGGCGAGCTCCCTCGCGCCCGCTCAGGGAGAACGTGTGGCGTTCAGCGGATACGGCGTCGTTGTCCTTTACGTCGCGCAGCCTGTGCCGCATCAGCTCGATGGCCCGAGCCGGCTCGCGCGTCCAGGCGAAGATCTCGGTCCGGGTGCAGGTGGACAGGACCACGCTCTCGCGAATCACCCGGTCGCCGTGGGCGCCGTCGGCGAGCGTTCCGAGCAGCTCGCGCGTTTCTTCGCCGGAAAGCGCCAGCCGATCCCGGGCCGCAGCCGGGGCGACCCTGTGGTTGGTCCCGAATACCAGGAGTTCCACTGTCTCCCTGGGTTGAAGCGTCGTGCCGGGCCCATCCGTCCCGGGCGAGTTGCGAGTCTGCCGTGGAAACGGGCGGGCAGAAGATGATAATAGTTATCGGTACGGTACGCCTTCAACCTTGCCCGGTCTCGCGCCCCTGAAGATGTTCAGCCGTCCCGGCCGACACCGGCGAGGACTCCACTTCAGCGACGGGATCCCGGTGAGCGACATTCACGAGCGACGGGTAGCAGACCTTCTGATCCAGATCGACCGGGACCTCTGCGTGGGCTTCGGCGACTGCATCGAGGCTGCCGAAGCCGCCTTCGAACTGGATGACGAGGGGATTGCGGCGTTCAGGGCGGGGATCGACGAGGTGGACCGCGAGACCCTGCTGGCCGCCTGCGACGAGTGCCCGGTGGACGCGATCTCCGTACTCGATGCCGACGGAACCCAACTCGTGCCCTGACCGGCTCCGCAGTCCCGGTACCATGAGAAAGATCCGCACCTACCACGAGGTGGAATCACAGACGGGCGACCTGCTCGTGGATCAGATCAGGGGCCAGCGGCGGCGGCTCGACAGCCGGCTGGCCGGGATTCGCAACCTGGTCGCCGTCGGAAGTGGCAAGGGCGGAGTGGGCAAGAGCCTCGTAACCGCGAACCTGGCTGCCGCCCTGGCTTCGGAAGGACACGCCGTCGGCGCGCTGGACGCGGACCTGAACGGCCCGTCGCTGGCCCGCATGCTGGGCGCGTCCGGGGAAGTGCTGGTGGATGGGGCGAATGGCGTGGTTCCGGCACCGGCCGCCCACGGAGTCCGGGTGATGTCGATGGAGCTGCTGCAGAACGACGCCGATGCTCCGCTGCGCTGGCGTGCGCCCTCCGGCGACGGCTTTCTGTGGCAGAGTTCGATCGAGACCGGAGCGGTGCGCGAGTTCCTGTCGGACGTGGCGTGGGGTGACCTCGACTTCCTTCTGATGGATCTGCCGCCGGGTACCGACAAGATGGAGCGCGTCTTCCAGCTCCTGCCGGGACTCGAGACGCTGCTTCTGGTGACGACTCCGTCCGAGATGTCCCGCCGGGTGGTGGCCCGGGCGGCGCGTCTGGCGCGCGAGCAGGGAATCCCGACGGTGGGGCTGGTGGCGAACATGACCGAGTACGTCTGTCCGTGCTGCGGTCACTCGGATCCCCTCTTCCCCGGAGACGGCGTCGCCCGCCTGGCCGCAGCCACCGGGCTGAAGATCTGGGGCCGGATCCCCTTCGATCCCCGTCTGGGCGAGGCATCCGACCGGGGGGCTCCCCCCGTGGTCGCCAGCGACGATTCGCCGGGCGCGCGCGCCTTCCGGGCGCTGGCGCGCAGGCTCGCCGAACCCGGAGAGGCCGGGGAGGAGCACGGCCGATGAAGTTTCTCTGCATCCAGTGCGATCACATCATGGCCTTCGCGGAGCGCCAGCTGCCCGGGGACGGCACCCTGGCGGCGGTATTCGAGTGCTCCGCCTGCGGGCGCGAGATCGCCATGCTCACCAACCCCATGGAAACGCAGCTGGTGAGCAGCATGGGTATCGAGATCGGGGGCAGGACGGTGCCCGAACAGCCGATGGAGCTGGTGCGCAGCAACCTGGATGGAGGCCGCGACGATGCCTTCGTGGAGGAGGAGCCCCCCGCTCCCGCCCGTCCCGCCCGGGTCGAGTGGACCCCGGCAGCGGTGGATCGGCTCGGCCGCGTGCCGTCCTTCGTGCGCGGCATGGTGAAGCGCATCTACACCGATTACGCCCGCGAACGAGGCATCGGCCGCATGACCCCGGAGGTCATGGACACGGCGCGCTCGGACCTGGGGCTGGAGGGAATGTGACCGATTCGAGCCAGAGCCTCGCTCGGGAGGACGGCCCGGCTACCAGGCAGGAGCAAAGGCAGGCGTCCGGCGCGTTGGGCGGGGATGCGCGCGCCCGCAAGTTCCGGCAGGCCGCGTTCTGGTACCTGCACGTCGGGCTGCTCTACGAGGCCGCCGTGGTCGCCATGTGGCGCAACGGGCTGGTCAACCCGATCCGCGGGCCCATCGTGCTCTGGCTGCTGCTCGGGGCGGCCATCGTGGCGCTCGTCTTCTGGGGGCTCTGGTTCCGGCGCAGCGTGTGGCTGGCCCGGGGGATCTGGGCGCTGCACGCGCTGCGGCTCCCGAGCATGATCGAAGGAGCGTTCCTGCCCGAACCCGGCGCGGCGCTGCCCGAAGCGTTCTACCTCACCGCCATCGTCGTCATCGTCATCAACCTCTGGATGCTGGCCCGTGCCGGATGGGATCTCTGAGTCGAGCCGGGGCGGTTTTTCCGGAGTGGATCGGGGCCTTCCCGTGCCGTCGCCGGACCCCTCCGCAGCGTTTGACATCGATTGGCGATTTCCGGTATAATTTGCCCGGCTCCGCAGGGGCCGACACATGAGATCTGACGAGCGGGCCCGGGCGCCCGCTTATGTTATGTACGCCGACCTTTCGGCGACCGCCTTCGGGGACTTGGCCCTGCCTGACTTGCCGATCCAAGTGGACCGCTTCCAGCCCGCAGGGCCCCCTCGGATGGGCCTCCCTGCGCCTGCCGCTCCAGCGTCGCATGGCTGAACCACAAGCGCCTCGTCCCTCGAGAACCTCCAATCGAGACAGCCATGTACCGTGAGATCTTCGTGCCGGTGGACAACTCGCCCTGGTCGGACTGGGCGGTGGATCGCGCCATCGAACTCGCAACCCGTGCCGACGGCCGGATCACCGGGAACCACGTCTACGCCGCGCGCCTGCACGACATCCGCTTCCGCCAGCTGGAGACGGGCCTTCCCGCCCAGTTTCAGACCGAGGCCGAGATCAAGCGCCAGCGCAAGATCCACGACAAGCTGATCGAGAAGGGCCTGCAGCTCATCTCCGACTCGTTCCTGGACCAGGTGGACCGGCGGTGCCGGGACGCCGGCGTTCCTCTCACGCGCCAGCTTCTCGAAGGCATCAACTATGAAGAGCTGGCGAGTGAGGTGAATTCGGGGGAGGGCCACCTGCCGAGCCTCATCGGCTTCGACCCCAACATCGCCTCCAGCTACGACGGGGGCGACAAGGTGCGCAGCGACGTGCGACTCGGCGAAGACGGGCGCATCGTCGCGGAGGACGAGGAGCACGACGAGAAGCTGGCCGGCTCGAGCGGACGCGCCTACGACCTGATGGTGATCGGGGCGCACGGGATCGGCTATCAGCCCTACTCGCAGCTCGGCGGCGTGGTGGCGCGCGTGCTGCAGAAAGTGGAGAAGGACGCCTTCGTGGTGCGGAACGAACGGCCGCTCGCCGGGGGCAGCTTCATGGTGTGCGTGGACGGCTCCGCGTACAGCTACAAGGCCATGCGCCTTGCCCTGGAGATGGCGTCGGAGTACCGGGCGAAGCTCTACGTGGGCTCATCCTTCGATGTCGAATACCATCACGCGGTCTTCGGCAACATCAAGGACGTGCTCTCGGTGCAGGCTTCGAAGATCTTCAAGTTCGAGGAGCAGGAAGAGCTTCACAACAACATCATCGACAAGGGCCTGCTCAAGCTCGCCCAGGCGAACGTGAAGCGGGCGCGCATCATGGCCGAGGAGTATCCGGAGGTCGAAGTCGAGACCCAGGTGCTCATCGGCAAGCCCTTCCAGGTCATCCTGCAGTGGGCCGAGGAAGTCGACCCAAGCCTGCTCATCCTCGCGCGCCACGGGGCGCACCGCATCGAGGGCACGGACCTGGGGTCGCAGGCGCACAACCTGCTGAGGCAGTCGAACGCGAACATCCTCCTCATCGGCACCACCGACGTTCGTCCCGAGGAGATTCCCTGGATCGAGGAAGACGGCGAGATGGGGCTCGAGTGGGCTCCGGAGGCGGAGGTCCGCATCCTGCGCGTCCCGCCCTTCGCGCTCGGCATCGCCCGCAAGGCGGTGGAGGAATACGTGCTGGAGAACTGGCGCCCGGGCGAAGACGCGTCCCGGTCCTCGGCCAACGGATCCGGCGGCGCCAATGGGGCGGGGGCGAACCGTGCCCCGGGCGCGCAGGCCAACGGATCCGACGGGGCCGAACCCCCGGTGCTCGAGCCCGGGCGCGACACCGGCGCCACCCTGCCCATGGTGACCGCCAAATGGCTGGACGAGGCGATCGCAAAGCTCCTGCCCACCCACATGCAGCTCATCATGGGGATCGGCACGGCGGAGGAGCTCGCCCTGGCCGAGGTGAAGGCGGCGGAGGCCATGAAGCGCACCGTGGTGGAGGGCAACGACGCCGATTCGGTGCCCGCCAGCCCGACCATCGAGGTGACGTGCCCCTACACCGGGCACGTGCATGAGCGGACGCGCACGGCGGCCGACCCGGTGGTATGGACCGAGGAAGCCTTCGACCGGCTGGGCGCGGTGCCTCTCATCGCCCGCCCCCTGGCCCGCAACACGGTGGAGCGTTTTGCCCGCGACCACGATTTCTGGCGCATCAGCACGCGGGTCATGGACGAGAACAAGCAGGCCATGATGGAGGCCGACACCTTCGACACCGACACCATGCTGGTCATGTTCCGGGAGCTGCAGACCAAGCAGCTCAAGGCCGCCGCCGAGGGCGTGGACGGACTGACCCCGGAGATGCGCAAGTTCATCGAGGAGGCCAAGGCGTCCGGCGTGACCCGCTGCCCGATCCGGGACGTGGCGGAGCAGGCGGACGACTGCCCCGTCGACTTCAAGACCGTCAGCCCCGCCGACGCGAAGGCCGCCGTCGAGCAGTTCATGCGCCGGGAAGAGGCTTGATGGCCGGTCCGCCCACCGCCGTTCTCCCCACGCTGGGGCGGAACGGCTTCTCCGAACCCTCGGCCACCCCCTCCCTCCGCTGGGTCGCGGAAGGCGTGTCGGCGGAGTCGGGGGCGGCGCCCGGGCTCCCGCACATCATCGCGTGGAATCTCACCCGGCGCTGCAACCTGGAGTGCGCGCACTGCTACATCTCCGCGGGATCCTGGCACCTGGCGGAGACGGAGCTGTCCACCGCCGAATGTCATCGCGTGCTCGACCAGGTTCTGGAGGTCAACCCGAATCCGGTGCTGATCCTTTCAGGCGGAGAGCCCCTCCTGCGCGACGACCTGGAAGAGATCGCGGCCCGGGCGAGCGCCGGCGGGGCCACAGTGGTGGTGGGCACCAACGGCACCCGCCTCGGCGACCGCCGCATCGAGTCGCTCATGAAAGCGGGGGTGACGGGGGTAGCGGTCAGCGTGGACTCGCTGGTCGACACGTACCACGACCGTTTCCGCCACGGGTCGGGGGCGCTCTCCGACACCCTGGCCGCGGTGGACCGGCTCGCCGCACACCGCCTGGATTTCATCGTCCAGACCAGCGTCACCCGGGGCAACCGCGCGGAGGTGGCCGGGATCGCCGCATGGGCGGAGAGCCGGGGCGCGGTCTCGTTCAACCTGTACTTCCTGGTTCCGACCGGGCGCGGGGAGCGCATGCAGGGCCTCTCTCCGGAAGAGAACGAGGCCGTGCTGGCCGAGCTGGTGGAACTCGAGCGCAAATACCGGGGCCGCATGATGGTGCGTTCCAAGTGCCAGCCGCAGATCATGCGCCACGTGATCGAGGGCGGGGAGGAGTCGCCCTTGCTCAACTACGGCACCCGCTGCCCGTGCGGCGTCCACTACTGCCGCATCACCCCGGAGGGCAAGGTGACCCCCTGTCCCTACACCGCGGTGGTGGCGGGGGACCTCACCACCACTCCCTTCCGCCAGGTGTGGGAGTCGTCCCCGGTCTTCACCCGCCTGCGCGACGGGGAGCTGGGGGGACGGTGCGGGCGCTGCGAATACCGCGCCGTGTGCGGGGGCTGCCGAGCGCGCGCCCACGCCCTGACCGGCGACCTGCTCGGCCCCGACGACTCCTGCGCCTACGAACCGGCCGGCGACCGGGCGGTCATCGAGCCGCGGCGCGAGGTCGTGTACGGCGACGACACCGCCTCCGAGCTCCCCTGGACCGAAGAAGCGAGCGCGCGCCTGTCCGCCGTGCCCAGCTTCGTGCGCGGGGTGGTGTCCGCGCGCGTCGAGTCGTTTGCGCGCAAGCGCGGGTACACGAGGGTGACCGCCGAGGTGATGGCGGAGGTGCGCCGCGGCATGCCGGTTGATTTCTCCAGGCGGCTGCCTTTCTTCCTACGCAACCAGATGTCCGCGGCCGCGTCGCGCGACGATACTCCGGAGGAAAGCCATGCTCCCCGGAGTTGAGATCACCTCGGAGAGAAACGTGCCGAAACCTGGTATGACGTGGCGCTCCGGCGCCGGACCCATCCTTCTGCTGGGTGCGCTCGCCGTCCTGGTGATGGCGGAGCCCGCCTTCGCCCAGGTGCCCGCCGGACGCGATTACGGCGACTTCCCGATCATCGGCGGCCGGGCGGCGGTGTGGATTGCGGCCCAGGTGCACCTGCTCTTCGCCGCGTTCGTGCTGGGCGTGCCCATGTTCGCGGTGGTCACCGAGGCGATCGGCATGTTCGGCGGCGACGAGCGCTACGACAAGCTGTCCAAGGAGTTCACCCGGCTTCTTCTGGTCGCGTACTCCGCGACCGCCATCTGGGGCGGCATCCTGCTCTTCCTCCTGATCACCATCTACCCCACGCTGTTCGCCTATCTCGCCCAGATCTTCAACCTGTCGATGTGGGTCTACGTGGGGCTCTTCTTCTTCGAGTCCTTCACCCTGTACCTGTACTACTACGGCTGGGACCGGTGGAAGAAGGGGCGCGCCAAGTGGTTCCACTGGGGGCTGGGCATCGCGCTGAACGTGTGGGGCACGATCGTCATGTTCATCGCCAACGGCTGGCTGACCTACATGATGAGCCCGCCGGCCGACGTCACCGTCGACACGGCTCCCCAGATGGTGCAGCTGTGGTCGGCGCTCACCAACGCGACCTGGATGCCGATCAACATCCACCGGCTTATCGCCAACGTCGTGTTCGGGGGGGCGGTGGTCGGCGCCTATGCGGCGTACCGCTTCCTGGCCGCAAAGAGCGACGAGGAGCGGGCCCACTACGACTGGATGGGCTACGTGGGCAACATGATCGCCATCGGCGCGCTCATCGTTCTGCCCTTCGCCGGCTACTGGCTGGGCCGGGAGATCTACGAGTTCAACCAGCAGATGGGCATCACCATGATGGGCGGCTTCATGAGCTGGCTGTGGATCATCCAGGCCTTCCTCATCGGGGTGCTCTTCCTCGCCGGCAACTACTACCTGTGGGTGGGGATGGGGCGAATACCCGGGGCAGAGCGCTTCATGCCGTACACGAAGTACATGCTCGCCGTGCTCATCGTGGGCGTGATCGTGTGGGCGACGCCCAACACCATGATTGCCAGCCGCGAGGAGTTCGCGGCGATGGGCGGCACGCACCACCCCTTCCTCAGCGTCCTCGGGCTGATGAGCGGCAAGAACACGGCGGTCAACTTCATGATCCTGACCACCTTCCTGTCGTTTCTGCTCTACCGGCGCGCCAACAAGGAACCGGTGGTGCCGTGGGCGCGCACCGGAACGATCGTACAGGGCGCCATTTTCGTGGTGGCTTCGGCAATCGTGCTGTTCTACGGGATCTACGGCTACATGGTGCCGACCATCGTGCGCATCGGCTTCTCGGTCTACCAGGTGCTCACCGTGCTCGCGTGCATCATCGGCGTGATCACCATAGACCTGCTGATGCTGCGGGGCGCCACCTCGCGCGGCGAGATCCAGTGGGGCCGAATGCCGGAGCGCTCGCAGTATGCGCTCTTCATCCTGGCGGTGACCTTCACCTGGCTGATGGGCCTCATGGGCTTCGCGCGCAGCGGCATCCGCCAGCACTGGCACGTCTTCGAGGTCATTCGCGACACCAGCCCCTGGGCGGCCACCCCGGCACTGGGCTATTCGTCGGTGGTCATCTCCGCCTGCGTGCTCATCTTCTTCGGGCTGGTGGCCTTCATCTTCTGGCTCGGCTCGCTGGCCGAGAAACCCGTGATTTCGTCGGTGGGCCAGGCCTCGGCCGCGGGCGGAATCCAGAGCGAACTTCAGCCGGCACCCAGCGAGGGATAGGGGAGGCAGATGCTAAAGACCAACCTGAGTATCCTGGCCGTGGTGATCGGCTGCCTGGGCGTGTTCACGTGGGTGGCCAACGCCATTCCGCAGATCCAGTCGGACGTGCCCGAGGACCTGGTACTGTCGGACGACGTCAGCCCCGAGGAGCTCATCGCGGCGGGCGAGGAACTGTACAACGGCGGCGGCGGCTGCACGGCCTGCCACGGTCTGGGCGAGCGCGCCCCGAACCTGCTCACCGACCACGCGGGCACCGGGCTCATCGGCGAGCGCTGCGCGAACCGCGTGGCGGGCGAGGACTGCAAGCAATACCTGCATACGTCGATGGTGAACCCCAACGCCTACCTGGTGGAGGGGTTCGCGCCCATCATGCTGGACGCGAGCCGCACCCTCTCTTCCGTGCAGATCTGGGCGCTGGTGGCCTACCTGCAGTCCCTGGGAGGGGAGGTGACGGTGACGGGGGCGGACTTCGCGGACGCCGGTGACGCCGCGCCTGCCGGGGGTGTGGTGGCGGCGGCGCCTGCCGCTCCGGTGCTGGGTCCGACCGGGCCCCTCGACCCGGAAGAGCTTCTGACCCGGCACACCTGCAGCACCTGCCACGCGGTCACCGGGGCCTCGCCGCTCGGACCGTCCTACGAGGGCATGGGATCTCGCCTGACCGCCGATGAAATCCGGACGTCCATCCTCGATCCCACTGCGTCCGCGGCCGAGGGATTCGAGGCGATGCTCGGGCTGATGCCCCCGATCTTCGGTAACATCCCGGCGGCCGAACTCGAGGCGATCGTGCAGTTCATCGCATCGCAGAGATAGGAGACGCGCCTTGAGGGAGAAGAATCGATGAACACCAAGCCCTGGAAGCATCCGCTGGGCCAGGCGGCGATCGTCGTGGTGCTGGCGTACCTCCTCTTCGAATGGGGCATCTGGCTCCTGCCGCCCCTCTTCGGCGTCGCCAGCGCGCCCGTGCCCGCCACCGTCGTCCTGCAGTACATGGGGACCGTAGTCGTGGGCGTGCTGATCTGGGTCAGCGACTCCGAGGAGCGCTGGAAGCAGTTCAAGGCCCCGATCCACCGGGTCATGGTGGATCCGGGCCAGAAGGTTCTGCGCACGGCGCTCATGGTCACCATCCCGCTCCTGGTCGCCTTCATGACCTTCGACCGGGTGCGGCCCACGGTCTCGGCACCGGCGGCGCTGCGTTCGGTGCACCCGGCGCCGCCGGGTCAGATCGACTTCCGCGGCGAGACCATGGTCCTCAACGGGCTCGAGAACCCGCTCCGGCACGAGGGCGACCTGGAGGAGCACTACGAGGAGGGCAAGAGGATCTACGTCCAGAACTGCATGCCGTGCCACGGCGACGCGCTGGACGGGCAGGGGCACTTCGCGAGCGCCTTCAATCCCGCGCCCCTCAGCTTCCAGGACCCGGGCACCATCGTACAGCTCACCGAGAGCTTCGTCTTCTGGCGCATCGCCAAGGGCGGGCCCGGACTGCCGCGCGAGGCCACGCCCTGGGACTCGGCGATGCCCGCCTGGGAGGACGTGCTTACCGCCGAAGAGATCTGGCAGGTGACCATCTACCTCTACGAACAGACCGGCTGGGAGCCGCGCACCTGGGAGGAAGAGGGCGCCGAAGGGGAGGAGCACTGATGCGGGCGCGAGCGATGATCCCCGGTTTCGTATTGGCCGCGGCGGTGGTGTGCGCCGGTATGGCCCCCCTGACCGCCCAGGAAGAGAACGCGCTCGGGCGCGACGTCTACGACCGCTGGTGTGCCTCCTGCCACGGCTACGAAGGCCTCGGCGACGGCTACGCGGCGACCTGGATGCTGCCGCGCCCGCGCGACTTCACCCAGG
>JAJDVR010000132.1 GCA_022826025.1 Gemmatimonadota bacterium
AAGGGCGACCGGGTCACCGTGCAGGTCACCAAGGAGCCCATCGGCACCAAGGGGCCGCGGCTGACCGCCCAGGTCTCGCTCGCCGGACGCTTCCTCGTCTACATGCCGTTCTCGTCGCGTGTCGGCGTGAGCCGCAAGATCGAGGACCGGAGGCAGCGGTCGCGGCTGCGTGCCCTGGCCCGCCGGGTGGTTCCGGCCGATTCCGGCGGGGTGATCGTGCGCACGGTGGGGGAGGAGGCGACCGAAAAGCGGTTCTCGCGCGAGTTTGCGACCCTGCGGGGGAGCTGGCTGGAGATCCAGCGGACGGCGAAGGCCGCTGCCGAGCCCGGGGTCGTGCGCCGCGAGGCGCGTCTGATCAGCGGGGTCATCCGGGATCTGTTCAGCGACAAGTTCGACTCGCTGACGGTGGATTCGCCCGTCATTTTTCGCGAGATCGAGGGCTACGTGCAGGGCGTGGCTCCCGACCTGCTGGACCGGCTGAAGCTGTATAGGGGGCAGGAGCCGCTGTTCGACGTCCACGGGATCGAGGAGGAGATTCACCGCTCGTTCCGGCGCAAGGTGGGGCTCAAATCCGGCGGCCATCTGGTGATCGAGCCGACCGAGGCGCTGGTATCGATCGACGTGAACACCGGGCGCTTCGCCGGCAGGAAGAAGAACGATCCCGCGTCGCTCATCCTGAAGACCAACCTGGAAGCGGCGCGCGAGATCGCCCGCCAGCTCCGGCTGCGTGACGTCGGTGGCATCGTGGTCGTGGACTTCATCGACATGGACACGCAGAAGGACCGCGACAGAGTGTTGCACGAACTCCGCACCCATCTGGGCCGGGACCGTGCCCGCACCCGCGCGTTCGCCGTCTCCGAGCTCGGGCTGATCGAGATGACCCGCCAGCGGGTGCGGCCGTCGATCTTCACCTCGATCACGGAGGCGTGCACTCATTGCGGAGGACTGGGCCGCGTCTTCGCGCCCGACACCGTGATGCGCCGGGTGGAGCGCAGCCTCAAGCGCGCCGCCGCTGCGAAGAGCGAGCGCAGTCTGACGGTGCGGATCCATCCCGAGGTGGCGCTGCATGTGCTCGACTCGGAGCCGGACTTTCGCAACCGGGTATCGAGCGCCACCGGCCTTGAGATCAGCCTGCGCGACGATCCTCTGCTGGGCGAAGACGAGTTTCGCCTGCTCTCGGGCCGGGCCCAGGTGGACGTCACCGGGAAGTACGCGACCGTATAGTCCCCGACAGGCTCGCCGGGTGCCCTTGACCTCGCCGGGCGACTCTGTAGCTTTTTCGGGCTGCGGAGCCTTGTGCCGCGGTCCCCGTGTCCGGGATCTCCATCTACATGAAGAGGCAGGCATGTACGCGGTGTTCGAGAGCGGCGGAAAGCAGTTCTGGGCCGAGCCGGGTCTCCGGCTGCGGATCCCGGCGCTCGCTGCCGAGGAAGGCTCGACGGTCACCTTCGATCGCGTGCTGATAACGGGTGGAGCCGATGGCGAGCCGGAGGTCGGGACGCCCACGGTCGAGGGCGCCGCGGTGCGGGCCGAGGTGCTGGCGCACGGCAAGGACCGCAAGCTCATCATCTTCAAGCGCAAGCGCCGGAAGGGATACCGCAAGAAGCAGGGTCATCGCCAGAAGTTCACCGAAGTGCGCATCGACGAGATCGTCACGTAACAGTCCGAGCCGGGAAGGAACCTGAGATGGCACACAAGAAAGGCGTCGGCTCAAGCCGAAACGGACGCGACTCGAAGCCGAAGTTCCTGGGCGTCAAGCGTTACGGCGGACAGCCCGTGACCGCGGGCAGCATTCTCGTGCGCCAGCGGGGCACCCGCTTCCATCCCGGCACCAATGTCGGCAGGGGGGGCGACGACACCCTGTTCGCGCTGGTCGACGGCGTGGTGAAGTTCGAGCGGCGCCGGAACCGCCAGTTCGTTTCGGTGAGCCCGAACTAGCGCGCCGGATCGGGAGGTGAGTCCGGCCATCCCGGCCGGTGCCCTCCCTGAGCCTCGCGCGCGGAGGCGATGATGCGCCAGAGGATGTCGCGCGCCATCTCCGGGTCCACGCCCAGTTCGCGCGCCCGTACCGCCGCCTGACGCACCATCCGGGCTTCGCGTGCCGGGTCGAGGACCGGAAGGCCCAGTTCCTTCTTCACTCTCCCGATCTCGATGGCGAGGGTGCGACGTTCCCCCATCAGCTCGATGAGCCGGTCGGTCACCTCGCTCATCACTTCCCGCATGCGAGCCAGCCGCTCCTCGGGCGGGCCTGCGGCTCCTCCGGGCTCGTCCATGCCGGGCATCCCCGGCTCGGGTATCCTGCTCAACGCGAGGCTCGCGGGTTGAGGAAGGCCTCGGTGTGATCCCGGTCCTGCGGCCGGGTGGCGAGGCTAACCCCCACCAGCACCGGAATGTGGACCATGAGCCCCAGTATCCCTTCGTGCAGGTCGAGGGGGCGCAGTTCCATCCCCAGATACCCGGTGGCGAAGAAGAAGACAGCCGTCGCCGAGCCCGCGACCAGACCGGCCACAATGCCCGGGGTCGTCGCGCGCCGCCAGAAGAGCGCCGCGCAGATGGGGGGCGCGAACTGGCAGATTATTCCGTAGGCGCTGAGCAGCAGCACCACCCGCGAGGAGTCCACGTCCAGCGCAAAACAGTACGCGACCACCCCCACCACCAGGACCAGGATCCGCATCAGACGGCGCTGGGCGGCGTCGCTCAGCCGCCGGAAGGGGCCGACGCCGTCCTCCACCGTCACGGATGCCGCGGCATGCAGGAGAGCGTCGCCGGTCGAC
>JAJDVR010000121.1 GCA_022826025.1 Gemmatimonadota bacterium
TTCAAGCTGCGCGCCGCGTATGGCCAGTCCGGCCGTGCGCCCGGCGCCTTCGACGCCGTGCGTACCTGGACGCCAGCCGGTCTGGCCGGCGTGCCGGCGTTCGTACCCGCCAACGTGGGTAACGACCAGGTCGGTCCGGAGGTCACCGAAGAGATCGAGGCCGGATTCGACGCGTCGTGGTTGGGCGACCGGCTCACCACCACGTTCACGGCATATCGCCAGACCACCAACGACGCACTCCTCGACGTCCCCCAGATTCCCTCCACCGGCTTCACCAACAGTCAGCTCACCAACATCGGCAGGATTCAGAACCAGGGCATCGAGCTGGAACTGGGCTTGACGGTGCTGGAATCGGCCAACTGGGGAGTGGACGTTGGCGGGTCACTGACCACCAATCACTCCAAGGTGCTGGAACTCGGTATTCCGCCGACCAGTTCACTGCGCATGGACTGCGGGCCGAACGGTGACGAGGGATGCCCGCTGAGCAACCGGCGTGACCTGATGGTCAGAAACCCGGATGAAATCGCGGCTCCCAACTACTGTCTCGACCGGGTTTGCACCGAGTCTCAGGCCATCTTCAACGAAGATGCGGTGAACTATGGCCCCAACCTGCCGACCACCTTCATCGGCGGGAACCTGGCGATCCGCGCGCCGGGCAACATCACCCTCTCCGCGAACGGGGAGTTCAAGGGCGGCTTCTACATGAACGAGGCCGTGTGGTCCATCAGCCGGAGCGTCCGCTCGCATCTCTGCTTCCCCTGGTACGTGAACCCGCAGAGCTCGATCGAGTTGAAGCCGGACACACCGGCCCTCTTCCGCGCCCGCTGTAATCCGCGTGAGGGTGAGGGCTACATGTGGAAGGGCGACTTCTTCAAGCTGCGCAGCGTGAGCGCCACCATCCCGGTGGACGCCGTGTTCCCGGAGAGAGTGAGCAACGCGACCTTCACGCTCGCCCTGCGCAACTCGTATTTGTGGCGGAAGGAGATGCCGTTCATGGATCCGGAGCTGACCGGTGATCCCGTGGGCGGTCAGAGGCAGTTGGGATATAACTTCGAGGAGTCCGTGCCGGCGCCGATCACGCTGCACGCATCCCTCCGGATCACGTTCTAGGGGAGGGCACAATGAACAACAGAAAAGCATTCCGCAGTGCCGCCCTTCTGGTCGCCGTCTTCGCCGTCGCCGCGTGCGAAGTCATCAACCCCGGTCCCATCCAGGACGAGTTCCTGGTCCGTGAGGAATCGCGCGAGGGATTGGTCAACGGGTCCCAGCGCAGGCTGAACGAAGGCATCGGCTGGATCGGGTACACTGGGGCGATCATAACGCGGCAGCTCATGCCCGGGGGCCAGACCGGCGCCTACGGGCATAACGTGCTGGAGCAGGGCGGTTTCCTTCAGCCCGGTGGGAGAGGCGGCCAGTTCAATGACGCCCAGCAGGCCCGCTTCATCGCCGAGACCGCCCTCAAGCTGTTCGCGGAATCGGAAGATCCCGTTGACTCGGAGATCGTCGCGCAGGCGAACGTGTGGGCCGGATTCTCCAACCGGCTGCTTGGAGAGAACTGGTGCGAGGCGGTCATCGATGGATCGGGACTGCTCCCCGGATCCGACTATCTAAGGCGCGCGGAAGAGCAGTTCAGCGCGGCGCTGGCCCTGAACCCCGGCGAAACCCTGAGGATGGCGGCCACCGCCGGCCGTGCCTCGGTGCGCGCCTTCCTGGGTGACTGGGGCGGTGCCGCAGCGGACGCGGGGGGCGTTCCCAACAGCTTCGACTACTATGTGGAGTCGGACGCAAACGTGGCCCTCACGCGCAACACCATAATGTGGGCTAACGGCAGGCAGCCGTACCTCGCATACACGATGTGGAACACCTACTACGGCCCGCAGCCCGACATGTCGGCCGGCGGCGCCCCCATCCGCGCGTCCGGCTACTATCAGGAAACCGGGGATCCGCGCGCGGAGTGGTTCGAGGACCCCAACTTCCCTTGGTCGAACGCCTCGCTCCTGGGATACGGACAGACTCCCTGGTTCAATCAGACCAAGTACGACGATCCCAACGACGGCTACCGGGTCGCAAGCGGCCGCGAGATGCGCCTCATCGAGGCCGAGGCCCAGTTGACGAACGGCAACTGGCAGGCGGCGATGACCACTATCAACAACTTGCGCGCCACCTACACCACCAACGAGACCATGCTGCATCCGGGCGGCATGCCGCTGGAGCCGCGGGATGCGATGAGCCTGGAAGGGGCCTGGACGTACCTCAAGCGGGAGCGGGCGATCGAACTCTTCCTGGAGGCGCGCACGCTGGGCGACCAGAGGCGCTGGCTGGAAAACGGCACGCCCGGCGATCTGGAGTTGCCCGACTTCGAGCGTATCTCCGAGATCTTCAGCGACAACGAGCGTGGCACGCTCATCAACAACCAGGCACGCCTCTGCTTCGACGTCCCCAACTCGGAGCGCGAACGCAACCCCAACATTCCGGAACTCGGCGGCACCTGATCGACAACTCGGGACGCGCCGACTTCGGCGGCTGCCGGGGGCCTGCGGGCTTCCGGCAGCCGTTTCATTTCGAGGCTGGTATTGTCAACGTGTGTGACAATAGATGGCGGAGAGCACCTCGCGGTGATCATCGCCGTTGGCGCGGGTCCAGGGAGGTGAACGTGAGCGACTCCACCAGGCGTCGAGACTCGATGGCCAAGACCGGACCCTTCCGCGCGTCGTCGCTCCTGCCCCTGGGTTCCACCACGACCCGCCGCCAGTTCGTCGCCGGCGCCGCCAGCGCCAGCCTCGCGCTGGCACTTCCACTCCCGCCATGGTCGTGCCAGGAGCGCCAGTTCGACACGGTAGTGGTCGGCGGCCGGCTGATCGATCCGGCCGAGGGGATCGACGCGCCCAGCGACATCGGCATCACCGACGGGCGGGTGGCGCGCGTGGCCGAACGCATCGCCGAGGGCGAGGGTCGCCAGGTCGTGCGCGCGCACGGGATGATCGTCACGCCGGGCCTCATCGACATCCACACGCACGTCTACGACGGCGTCTCGGGCGTCTCCATCGATCCGGACGTGGTCGGGATCGCCAAGGGGGTCACCACCGTAGTCGACGCCGGCTCGTCGGGCGCCACCACCTTCCCGGGTTTCAGGACCTACGTGGCGGCGCCCGCGCGGACGCGCGTGTACGCCCTCCTCAACGTGTCCAGTCCGGGCATGACCGTGTCGAACGAACTGGCCGACTTCGCGTACATCGACCCGGACGCCATCGTCGCGACCGTGGAAGCCAACCGGGACATGATCGTGGGCCTAAAGGTGCGCATGCTGGCCGGCATCCCGGGCGGCAACGATATCGAGGTCATGCGCCTCACCCGGCTCGCCGCGGAGGGCGCCGGCGTGCCCATCATGGTGCACATCGGCGGCCAGACCTCCCCCCTCCCGCGCATCCTGGAGATGCTCCGCCCCGGCGACGTGGTGACCCATGCCCTGCGCCGCAACCGGAGCATCCTCGACGATGCCGGCACCGTCTACCCGGAGGTGCGCGAAGCCGTGGAGCGGGGCGTCCACCTCGACATCGGGCACGGCCGCGGCAACCTGGACTTCGACGTCGCCGAGCGCGCCCTCGGCCAGGGAATCCGGCTCGCCGCCATCTCGAGCGACGTGCATCGCGGCAACGCGCTCGGCCCGGTCTTCGGCCTTCCCACCACCCTCACCAAGTTTCTGCACATGGGCATGTCGCTGGAGGAAGTGATCCGCTGCGCCACCTCCACCCCTGCGGGCATCTTCGACTTCGGGGAAGAACTGGGCACCCTGCGCGAGGGCGCGGTGGCCGACCTGTCCGTCTTCCAGATGGTGGAGGGCGACTACGAACTGGTGGACTCCGGAGGCAAGCGCAGGACGGCTGCGCGGCGCCTGGTGCCCTACGCCGCCATGCGGGCCGGGCGGCCCTACGGAGCGATCACGCGATGAGGTCCGTTCGTTTCCTCGCGGCGGCTGCGGCCCTGCTCGCAGCTCTGACGCCCGCGGACAGCGCCGCCGCCCCCGCCCTGACCGCCCCCGCCCCCCAGCTCCCCTACGACACGGAATACCCGACCATCCCCTACGCAACCGGCGAGACCAGCGACCCGGTGGCCGTCCTCGCCCGCGGCCTGGAGAGCGGGGAAGTCACCCTGGCCCGCGAGGGGCCGAGCGCCTACCTGGCGGCGATCCTGCGCGAGCTCCGCGTCCCCGTCTCCTCCCAGATGCTGGTCTTCTCCAAGACCAGCCTGCTGGCGCGTCTCATCTGGCCCGAAACCCCGCGCGCCATCTACTTCAACGACCGCGTGTACGTAGCCTGGACGCCAGGGGCGGACGGCCTCGAAATCTCCGCCCAGGACCCGGAGCTGGGACCAGTCTTCTACAACCTGGAGCCGGACGGGGAGGACGGGCCCCGCATCCGCCGACAGACCGGCCTCTGCCTCCAGTGCCACGATTCCTTCTCGCTCACCGGAGGCGGGGTGCCCCGGCACATCATGGGCTCCGGGCCGACCGACGAGAACGGGCAGCTGGCCTCCCACGAACTGTGGCAGATCACGGCCGACACCACCCCCATCCGCGAGCGCTGGGGCGGCTGGTACGTCACCGGCACGCACGGGGACCAGCTCCACATGGGGAACGTCGCCCTCGGACGCGGGGGGGACTCGCTGACTGCGGGCGGCAACCTCACCGATCTTAGCGAGCTCATCGACTTGACCCCCTATCCCGGAGCCCACAGCGACATCGTGGCGCTGCTGGTCACCGAGCACCAGACGACGGTGCAGAACCTCATCACCCTGCTGGGATACCGCGTCCGCACCCGCCTTCACATCGACCAGGAAGCGGGCTTGCCCCCCGGCGAGATGTCCCCGCGCACCACCCGGCTGGTCGAGGGCCTCGGCGAGTCGCTCGTGCGCGCGCTGCTGTTCGTGGGCACCCCCCGATTCGAGGACCCCATCGAGGGCACCTCGACCTTCGCTGCCGACTTCATGGCCGGTGGCCGCAGGGACATGCAGGGCCGCTCCCTCCGCGACCTGGATCTCCAGACCCGGCTCTTCCGCCACCCGCTGAGCTACCTGATCCACTCGCCGGAGTACGATGCCCTCCCGGCGCAGGCCCGAGCGTACGTCAACGCACGCATCCTGAGCATCCTCCGGGGTGAAGAGGGCGGGAGCGACTTCGCGCATCTGTCCGCGGGCGACCGCGACGCCATCCTCTCCATCCTGCGCTACACCAAGCCGGGCATCCTCTCGGACGCCTGATGCAGTTTTCACCGGTCCGCCGGTGACATCCCCTTTGCTTGCCTGTCACCGCCGGGACATGCAATTTTCCTGCAGGTGTCTCCGGCGATGGGAATCGTCGGGGAAAACCGCCGGTTTTCAGGAAGTTTCCACAGGTTCGCCAGAAGATTCATCCCCTTCATTCTTCACGGAGGTACTCCATGCGCGCACACCCATTCACCATCGCCCTGATGGCGCTCGCCGTCGTTGGCTTCGCCACGGAAGCGGCCGCCCAGGACAGCCCTGCACACGCTCACATGGGACACGTTGCGGACGGGTTCCGCGGCACCCCTGACGGGATGGGACTGCTTCCCACCGCCGTGGCCGAGGCCGAGGTTGCGGCCATGCACGCCGGCCTGGCGGCACGTGACCTGACCGACCTCGACGCCATGAAGCGTCACACCGGCCACGTTCAGCACGCCGTCGATCCCAGCGTGGTGGAGAACGGCCCGGGCGCCGGCTACGGCGTTAAGCAGGCCGCGTCGGGAGCCGCCCGCCACATCTCCATGGCCGCCGACTCGGAGGGCGCCACGGACAACATCCGGACGCACTCGAACCACGTCTCCACCTCGGCCAACAACACGGTCGCGAGGGCGGACCGCATCCTCGAGCTCGCTGCCCAGATCCAGGAAGCCGAGTCCGCTGACGCCGCCGCGTCTCTGGTCGAGGAAATGGCGGAAGTGGCCGGCCAGTTGGTCTCCGGACTCGATGCCAACGGCGACGGCCGCGTGGGCTGGCAGGAAGGCGAGGGCGGTCTCGAGCAGGCCAGCGCCCACATGGGCTTCATGAAGCGCGGCGAGGGCATGGGGGGCTGACCTCCCGATCGACCGCCCGGTGCAGGCTTGGCCACGCGCCAGGCACCGGCCCGGCCCCACAACAAAACCGCCGCCCCCGTTCAGCGAAGGGGGCGGCGGTTCTTTTTCCTGCGGCTCATCCTGAACCGCAGCTTGCCTGATATCTAACTCCCGTTTGCCAGCGTCCAGACGAACGCCGCGACGGCCCGGACCTGCTCGTCATTGATGGGGCTTCCCGCCCGCGGCACCATGGGGATCATGTGCTCCTTGGGCATGGGGACCCCTGTGTTGATCAGCTCCACGAACTGATCGTAGGAAGTGGGATCCTCGATGTTGAGCCAGGTGTCGTCGGTCAGGTTGGGTCCCAGGTTCGGAACTCCTTCCCCGGTTGCGTGGCAGGTGAAGCACAGGGCGTCGCTCGCAAAAAGCGCCCTGCCTTCTTCCACCATCTCCTCGGTCACCCCGTCCGGCAGAGCTTGCCGGATGCCGGACTCGGTGGCCGGCACGGCAGCCGCCATGACCAGCATGCCCAAGGCGACGAGGCCCCATTTTCCATTCGCGCTCATCTCTACTCCTCTTCGGTTCACGGTAACGTTCCTGGGGCCCTCGCTTGAGCCCCGGACCGGCCAGACTCAGCCGTGCCGGTCGTGACTCTCCTCGTATTTGCGCTGTTCGTTCACGCGCTCCCACGCCTGGGCCTGGTCACGCTTCTTCGCCGCGCGCATCGCCAACTCATGGGTCGACGACGACTTGACCCTGGGTACGGACAGGAGGCGCTTCAGGTCGACACTTCCGCATGAGGGGCAGGCCGCGGTCTCTTGCCTCAGCACCAGTACCTCGAACTGCTTTGCGCACTCGTTGCAGACATACTCGTAGACGGGCATCGCCTCACTCCCATAACGGCGCCATCGCCAATACCGCCGTTCCCTGCAAGGAACGGTCCGGCCCAAGATCATCATCCGCCGCAGTCCACGCAACCGGGGCTTGTTTCCGGACGAGTCCAGAGGAGATAATATAGAACGTTGGTCGCGTCGGCAGGGCGTCCTGAGCCTTGGCCCGTCGTACCCCGGTCGACATGTATCCGTGCCTGGACAAGGCGTAGCAGGAAGGAGAGTATCTGCGATGAGAAAGGCCCCGAGACTCACGGTTCTGGGCGGTCTGCTGGCGCTTGCCTCTCTGTTCACCATCGGACCCACGGCCCTCCACGGCCAGCAGGAGGAGGCACCGGCGGCGGGCGCGAGCGACGAGCGGTTCATGCTCTTCGTTCAGGTTCACATCGAAGTGGTCGAGGCCCGCGAGGAGTTCAATCAGGCCATCGCGGTCGTCCACGACGATCCGGGCAAGGAGGAACTGCGCTCGGAGATGGACCAGAGGCTTACCGAGATCTACGAGACCCACGGGATGTCACAGGAGGAGTACCAGCTCTTCACCCTTGAGGTCAGCCTGGACCAGGAGCGGCGCGAAGAGTTCGAGCGGCTGTTGGAGGAGAGGGGCGGGGCCTGATCGGCAGGAGGGGTCCGATCAGAAGGGAATCGCCGGCTCTCCCGGAGGAACTGCCCAAGGGGATGAGTGGGCTCTGGAAAGTGGTCGCGGCGGCGCTCGTGGCCGCGCCGGCGGCAGCCCAGGGCACCAACGACCCATTCCCGCGCCCGATCGAGGCATCCGACGGGGTCATCGTCGTGGACTTCGCGGAGTTCGCGCGGCTGCCCGATGTCGACGGTGCGCCCGCAAGGATGATGCTCCTCGTCGATGAGCCGGGTACCGGCCGCATGTTCGTGAACGACATGCGCGGCCCGCTCTACACCGTCAGCTACAGCGGCCGGGCGGTGAGGGAATACCTGGACATCAACGATCCGCAGTGGGGAATCGGCGTCCGCTCGACCGGCAGCGAGAGGGGATTCCAGAGCTTCGCCTTCCATCCGCAGTTCGGAGAGCCGGGAAGCCCGGGATTCGGCCGGTTCTACACCTGGACCGACACCGACGATACGGATCCCCCGCCCGACTTCACGCCGGCGGATGGTAACGACGCCCACGACACGGTCCTGCACGAGTGGATCGCGCGCGACCCCGGCGCGGCGACCTACGACGGTGGCCCGCCCCGGGAACTCCTCCGGCAGCAGCAGCCCTTCGGCAACCACAACGGCGGCCAGCTCGCCTTCAACCCGACCGCGTCACCCGGAGACGCCGACTTCGGGATGCTGTACGTGGGGTCGGCGGATGGCGGGAGCGGCGGCGACCCGCTGAACCTCTCGCAGGACCTGAGTTCGGCGTTCGGGAAGATCCTCAGGATCGATCCTCTGGGGTCGAACAGCGCCAACGGCCAGTATGGGATTCCCGGCGACAACCCCTTCGCCGACGACGGATCCGGCGACACCCTCGGCGAGATCTACGCGTACGGCGCCCGCAATCCCCAGCGCTTCGCCTGGGATCCCGAGACCGGCAACATGTTCATGGCCGACATCGGCCAGAACATCGTGGAGGAGCTGAGCCTGGTGGAGGCGGGCGACAACCTGGGCTGGAACGTCTGGGAGGGCAGTTTCAGGTTCGTCAGCCGATCCGAGGTCCGTCTCGAGAATCCTCGCGGCGACCCGGCGTTCCGGTATCCGGTAGCGGAGTATGGCCAACTGGATCCATTGCTCCAGCGGCAGTCGGCCGCAACCGGTGTCCACGTGTACCGGTCCGAGGCGATCCCCCAGCTCGCCGATCTCGTGCTGTTCGGCGACAACCCGAGCGGCGAGATCTTCTACGTCAGTGCCGATGACCTTCCGGACGGAGGGCAGGAGGCGATCCGCAGAATCCTGCTCAACGACGACGGCCACGCGAAGACGCTGCTTCAGGTCATTCGGGAGGCGAACGCCTCACAGGGCCGCGAAGCTGCAACCCGGGCAGACCTGCGCTTCGGTTCGGGACCCGACGATCAGGTGTTGCTGCTGAACAAGCGGGACGGCGTTATTCGCATGCTGGTGCCCGGCGGATAGCCGACTTCAGCAGGACACGCAGTTGTCGTTGTTGTGCGCTCCGAGGCCCTCCAGCAGCGCCAGCGCTTCCGGGAAGGGCTGGGTACGCTGATACGGACCGTTCGCCATGTCAGCCGTGGTCTGTCCCCGTCGGCTGACCGCCATGACGTCCGCGCCGTGCTCGGTCAGGTAGTGGATGAGTTCGACATCGCCGCGTGAGGCCGCATGGTGCACGGCGTTGTATCCGTTGTGATCACGGGCGTTGACGTCGACCCCCAGTTCCTCCACCAGGTAGCGCACGGACGGCAGCCAGCCGTTGGGCGCATGCCGGTGCGAATTCCCCGCAAAGCCCTCCCCGTAGCCTACGCCCGAGGCTGCGTGAATCGGGTATACTCCGGGCCCACCTACAGGCACCGGTGGCAGCCCGGAGGGATCCTCGGCGTCCGCGTCGCGCCTGCGCCGCTCGGGCGGCTTCATGGTCGGAACCGATGGATCCGCGCCGTATGCCACCAGCAGCTTCATCGCCTCCACGTCGGTTCCGTAGGCGGCCCGCCAGAAGGGCGTGGCTCCCTGGGTGTCCACCCGCAGCAGGTCGAAGGTGTAGGACATGTACCAGAGGTGCCGGGTCAGGCGCGCGTTGGGGTCGGCGCCGGCTTCGAGCAGCGCTCCCATCAACTCCAGATAGGTCGTCTGCTGCTGCTGGTACGCCTGCTGCTGCGGATAGCGCGATTTCGGCGCCCAGTACATGTTGATCGCCCCGTAGAGCGGGGTCGCGCCCGCGTCGCTCGCGATGCGCGGATCCGCCCCGTGCCCGAGCAGGGTCATGGCCAGATCGAAGTGGCCGTTGATGGTCGCCATGAGCAGCGGGCCGGTGTGGTCGCCGCCGCTCACGCCGTCGATGTCCGCGCCGGCGTCGAGCAGGGCCAGGACCGTCTCGGAATGCCCCTCGCGCACCGCGTGCAGGAGCGCCGTCATGCCGCCCTGGGCGCTGACCAGGCCGGTGTATCCGGGGAAGGCGTCCGGGGCCGCTTCCGGCTCTTCCCGGTCGGACGCCGCCTGCATGCGGGAGCGCTGCACCTCGTGACCGGCGCGCACCGCGGCCCTTACCTGCTCGGGGGTCGGCCGCCAGGTGCGCGGGGCCTCCGCCTGCGCCCGGAACTCTTCCAGTACGGCGTCCCGTGCCTCTCCCGCCTCCCGGTCGACGGCGGCGAGGTCCACGATGTCCACGACCCGGGTGCGGAGCGTCAGGTCGGCACCCAGCGCGAGCAGGGCCCGCACCGCGTCCACCCGGCCATTGGCCGCGGCGAACATGAGCGGTGTCTGCCCCCGGTCCGACTCGCGGGCGTCGATGCCGGCACCGTGGCGGGCCAGGGCGGCGACCGCCTCCGAGTTCCCGGCGCCGGCCGCGAAGTGCATGGGAGTGACGGCTCCGGTGGCAGTTACCGCCCGGGGGTCGCTGCCCGCCTCCAGCAGCGCCTTGACGGCGGGCGCGCTCCCGGATCTGGCGGCCAGGTGCAGGGGGGTGTAGTCGCCGATGCGCGTGACCGGGGTGACGTCCGCCCCGGCGTCCAGCAGGACGCGGACCAGCGCCGCGTCCGCCCGCTCCGAGGCCCAGTGGAGCGCGGTCATGCCATCGCCCTGGGGGATGTTCACGTCCGCGCCCCGGGCGATCAGCGTCTCAACGGCCTCCGCGTCGCCCCGCATCGCCGCGTCCGCCACGGGCGAGTCGGCGGGCGGCGCCGCCCACAGCAGAAGCGCGACAGCTCCCGCGCTCAGCCGGCAACCGCGTCTCCGCCGGGACACCATCCGTCCCGACCGCATCAGCGGCTCTGGTCGGATCGGCTGGAGGCCTCGACGGCGACTGTCGGGTAGCTCAGCCGGAACTCGCCCGTGCTGTCGCCGAAGCTGTCCCTGTCGTCGTGCCCCAGGGCGTGCAGCATGCTCAGCATCACGTTGGCCATGGGGGTGCCGTCGGGAGCCTTCAGGTGCAGCCCGCCTTCATGACGCCCGTTTGCCCCGCCCAGCACGATGAGCGGGCAGCGGCGATGGTTGTGCAGGTTCCCGTCCGCCATCGGCGAACCGTAGATGACCATCGTCTTGTCGAGCAGCGTGGCGTCGCCCTCCGTCGTCTCTTCCAGCTTCTGCAGAAGATAGGGAAGCTGTCCCGCCTGGAAGGTGTTGATGCGGGCGAAGTCCAGAATCGCCTCCTCGTTGCCTCCGTGGTGCGAGGCCGGGTGGAAGGCCTTGTCGATGCCGCTCTCGGTGTAGACCCGCGAAGACGCGTCCCGTCCCGTCTTGAAGGAGAACACCCGCGTGACGTCGGACGCGAAGGCCAGCACCTGGATGTCGAACATGAGCTGCATGTGCTCGGTGAAGGAGTCCGGGACCCCCGCCGGCGCCTCGGGGAGCTCGCGCGGCTCTCCGCTGGTGTTGCGGGTCTCGATGCCCTCGATCCTCCGCTCCAGCTCGCGGACGTTCTCCAGGTAGCGATCCAGGCGCTGCTGATCGTCCTGCGCCAGCGCCCGCCTGAGATACGCGACTTCGCCGGCGATCCAGTCCAGAATGCTCCCGTCGGTGCGTCTGCGCGCTGCTCGCTCCTCCGGCGTCCCTCCGGCCCCGAAGAGCATCTCGAACGCCACCCGCGGGTCGCGGATCATGGGAAGCGGCTCGGTGGACGAGGCCCAGCTGATGGTGTCGGTGTAGACGCACGAGTAGCCGTACGCGCAACCTCCCGACTGATCCACGTTCTCGATGCAGAGCTGCATCGAAGGGATCGGCGTGTCCTGCCCGAAGCGCTGAGCGTGCACCTGATCCATGGAGGTGCCGGCGAATACGTCCGACCCCCGGGTCTGCCTGGGATGGGCCTGGGTGAGGAAGACCGCGCTCGAGCGGAAATGGTCACCGCCGATCTCGTGGGGCATTCTGGCCTCGGCCATCCTCACGTCGGTGTTGCTGATGATGGTGAGGCGGTCGCGGTAGGGTTCGAGCGGAAGCAGCGAACTGGGGGAGAGGTCGAAGTTGCGGCCCGTCGCCTCGGGGGACCACAGGTACTGGGTGGCGCCCCACTCGTTGCAGCCCGCGGCCCCGTGCACCATCTCGATGGCCACCAGGCGGGTGGCGGGCTCGGCCGCAGCGCGGCGTGACCAGACACGCCCGGCCGGGATCATGGCGTCCAGCAGGGGCAGGGCGACGGTCGCGCCGGCTCCGCGCAGGAAGGTACGGCGAGGGATGTGTGTCCCGGTGATGAAGTGCATCTCCACTCTCCTCGGATGGTTCGTCGCCGCTCGGGGATGGCGGGGCAGCCGGGCGGTCTTCCGCCTCCGGCTGCCGGCGCGCCTACCGGTCCGGCGGCTGCGGGGCGCTCTCCGCCAGCGCCTCGGGTACCCTCTTTGCTCTGAAGGCGTCGCTCTTCACCACGCCCGCGATGAACGACGACATCCTGAAGTCTTCTTCCGCCGCCTGGGCCACGATGGCGCGGATGGCGGGCTGGTCATAGTACTCGGTCCTGCGCCCAAGCGCGTAGGTCATCAGGTTCGCCGTGAACGTACGGATGAGCGGCTCCGGCCGCCGCAGGAGCGCTTCGCGCAGGTCGTCCGGGCTCGCGACCGTGCTGCCGTCGTAGAAGGTGCCCCTCGTGTCGAGCGGCATGCCGTTCTCGCGGATGCGCCACTTCCCGGTGACGTCGAAGTTGTCCAGCGCCAGCCCGATGGGATCCATGAACTGGTGGCAGGCATTGCACACCGGGCTGGCGCGGTGCTTCTCCATGCGCTCCCGGGTGGTGAGCATGCGTCCGCCCTCCGAGTCCTCGGTCTCCTCAAGGTCCGGGATGCCCGGTGGCGGAGGGGGCGGAGGCGTCCCCAGAAGGACCTCCATGACCCACTTGCCGCGCAACACCGGCGAGGTGCGGTTCGCCACCGAGGTCAGGGTGAGGATGCTGCCGTGACCCAGTACGCCGCGCCGCTCGGATCCGGGATACTCGACCCGCCGGAACTGGTTCCCCAGCACCCCGGGAATCCCATAGTGACGGGCCAGGCGCTCGTTCACGAAGGTGTAGTCGGCGTCGTACAGATCGAGAACGCTTCGGTCGTCCTCGACCAGGTGGTTGAAGAACAGCTCCGTTTCGCGCAGCATGGCGTCGGCGAGCTGCTGGTCGTAGTCGGGGAACCAGAACTGGTCCGGGTGCACCAGCTCCAGATCCTGCAGGCGCAGCCACTGACCCGCGAAGCGGGGTCCCAGGGAAGCCGCGCGCGGATCGGCCAGCATGCGCCGCACCTGTGCTTCCAGGGCTTCGTCCCGTGCAAGCGCGCCGTCGCGAGCCAGCGCCATCAGCTCGTCGTCGGGCGGCGCACCCCAGAGGAAGAAGGAAAGGCGCGAAGCCAGATCGACATCGCCGATGCGGAACGTCTCGCCCGGCTGGATGTCGGCCGGCGCCTCCTCCATGCGGAACACGAAGTGCGGGCTCGCCAGGATCGCCGTCAGCGCGGCTCCGATGCCCGCCTCGAAGCCGTCTTCGGCTTCTCCGGTGCGATAGAAGGCCATGAGCGGCGCGATGTCGCGCTCGAGCAGGGGCCGGCGGTACGCGTTGCCCGCCAGCCGCGTGAGGATGCTGCGCGCGCAGCTCTCGCTCTCCTCCGCCGACTCGGGACGACAGGCGAAGATCCGCTGGCGGCTCGGGGTCTCCGAGACGCCGGACGCGTCGTAGGGGCCGCCGATCACAAGGTCGCGAAGGTGAGGAAGCAGCGTCAGCCCGTAGCCGCTGATGCCGGTGTGCCGGTCCGCCAGCGACCACTCGTGGGGCGACATGAGGTCTTCCACCGGCCCCTCGGTGCGCTTGACGAACGCTGCGGTCACCCGCTGCGGCCCGGCGAGCACGAAGACCGGATCAGTGCGCATGGAGATGCCTTCCGGATCGGAAATGTGCATCCACTGGTCCACGTCCAGCAGTGCCACGCGCTCGCCGTTGATCGACACCTCGAGCTGTTCGAAGCGGGCGATCTGGCCGAAGAAGCCCTCGCCCGTGGTGGTGTGCTCGAAGACGATGCGGAACTGGTAGGTGCCGTCGGCGGGGAAGTGGTGAACCACGCTCACGCCGCCGCGGGTGCCGTAGGGCGCCCCCTCGACCCGGTCCCTCTGGGAGACATAGCCGGACACCGTGTAGGTCCGCTCGGCGGGCTGGGCGGCCGGGTTGCCGATGGCCAGGCGGCTGATCTGGTTGGCCGCGTTCATGTACGCGTCCAGGAGCGTGGGCGAGAGCAGCTGCGCCTCGGAGATGTTGTCGAAGTTCGCGCTCTTGGTATCGGGCGGCAGATAGTCGCCGGCGTCGATGCGCAGGTTCAGGAGGTCCTCGATCGACCTCGCGTACTCGGCCTGGTTGAGCCGCTGGAAGGTGCGTCCGCCGGGGTTGGGCTCCGCCAGCGCGACCGCATCCATCCTCGCCTCCAGCTCCTCCACCAGCGCCACGAGGGTGTCGCCTGCGGGCCGGGGCATCCCGGGAGGCGGCATCATCCCGGCACGCAGCTTGAGGATCATCTTCTCCGCGGTCTCGGGCCGCGACGACGCCTGCTCCACGTCGAATCCGGCGAGCGAGAGATTGCCGGTCAGGAGCGCGTCGTTGTGGCACACCTGACAGTAGCGCTGTACCACGTCCGTCAAGGTAGCTGGCGCGATGGAGGTGTGGGCGACGCCCGCGGTGGGGACGGTGAAGCCGGTCGGAAGCGCGGCGGTGGCGTCAGAAGTCGGCGCGTGGGCAACTCCGTCCACTACGGCCCGGCTCGAGGCCAGGCCGGTTCCGGTGACCGTGTCGAGATCCGCGAAGGTTCCCAGTACAACCGATATCAGGCCCAGCAGTCCGACAGTCGTGACGTTCTTCACCGTGCTCCGCCCGTTGGATGCCGCCGCGTCGTCAGCAGGACTGGCAGTTGTTGTTGTTCAGGGAACCGAGGGACTCCAGCAGCGCGATCGCGTCCGGGTAGGGCGTGGTGCGCTGATACGGCCCGTTGGCCATGTCGGCGGTCGTCTGGCCGATGCGGCTGATCGCCATTACGTCCGCGCCGTGCTCCACCAGGAACCGGATCATCTCCGTGTCCCCGCGGGAGGCGGCGTGATGCAGCGCGTTGTACGCGTCGTGGTCGCGCACGTTGACGTCCACGCCCAGTTCGTCCACCAGGTAGCGCATGGCCGGCATCCAGCCGTCGGGCGCGTGCCGGTGGGCGTTGGCCGCGAACCCCTGCCCGTAGCCGACACCGGAGGCCGCGTGAATGGGATAGATGCCCGGGCCGCCGACCGGTACTGCGGGAATCCCCGATTTGTCCGCGCCCGGATCCTCGTCCCAGGCGATGCGGCGGCGCGCAGGCGGCCTCTGCGTCGGAACGCGGTGGTCGGCCCCGTACGCCACCAGCAGCCGCATTGCTGCCACGTCGGCCGCGTAGGAAGCGCGCCAGAAGGGCGTGGCCCCGATCATGTTGACGCTCAGGATGCTCCCGCCGTACTGGGTGAACCAGAGCCGCTTGGAGAGGCGCACATTCGGGTCGGCTCCCGCCCGCAGGAGCGCCTCCATGACCTCTATATGGGTGGTGTTCTGCTGGAGGTGGACGTTGGGCTGGGCGTACCCGGTCTTGGGGATCCACTGCTGGTTGATGGTGGCGAAGAGGGGCGTGCCGTTGGCGTGGTTGGCCAGGTTCGGGTCGGCTCCTCGGTCCAGCAGCGCGAGGACCAGGTCGAAGTGGCCGTTCAGCGCTGAGATGAAGATGGGCGTGGTTCCGTCCGCGCTGACCTGGTCGATGTCGGCGCCTGCGTCGAGGAGCGCCTCGACCGCCTCGGCGTGACCCTGGCGCGCCGCGTGCAACAGCGCGGTCATGCCGCCCATGTGCCCTACCTGCTGGCCCATGGAGAGGGGTTTGGGGGCCTCGACCGGCTTCTCTTCCTCTTCGCTCTCTTCCTTCTGTTCCTGCGCGGCCCTGGCCGCGAGCTGGGCGGCGATCTGCTGGCGCACCCGCTCCTGTTCGCCGCCGCGGAGGGACTCCTCCAGCTCGACCATGTCCACCACCGTGGTGGTGAGCGCGGGGTCGGCCCCGCCCGCGAGCAGTGCCCGGATCGCCTCCACCCGGTTCTGCGCCGCGGCGAAGATGAGCGGCGTCTGCCCGGCCCTCTCCTCGCGGGCGTCCACGTCGGCGCCGTGTTCGAGGAGCGCGGCAACCGCTGCCGCGTCACCCGCGGCGGCCGCCAGGTGCAGGGCGGTTGCGGCACCGCTGCCGGTAGCGGCCGCAGGGTCGCTTCCCGCCTCGAGCAGCGCGCGCACCACCGCCCCGTGGCCCGCACGGCTGGCCAGGTGCAGGGGCGTGTACTCCGCCATGCGGGTCACCGCTTCCAGGCCGGCGCCCGCGTAGACGAGCATGCGTGCCATCTCCAGGTCGCCGCGGTCGGCTGCCCAGTGGAGGGCGGTCATGCCGTCACCCTGGGCGGCGTTTACATCCGCTCCCTGCTGCAGCAGCGCACGCACCGACACTTGATCGCCGCGCATGGCCGCGTCCGCCACCGGCGAGTCCGGCGGCGTCGCCGCCGAGACCAGGAGGGTCAGGACCAGGGCGGCCACAAGCGCCCCCGGCCTTCGGGCATCCATTCTACCGGCTCCCGCCTTCGTTGCCTTCTCGCGCATCCTCTCTCTCATCTGTTCTCCAGTGTGCGCGTCATATCTCGAATACGTGAGCTTCGGCGACCGCCCTGGCGCCCCGCCTATCTGCTTGAGCTGCTGGCGTCGGCGGCCACCACCGCGGGCAGCGACAGCGCGAATTCGCCGGTGCTGTCCCCGAAGTCCTGCAGGTCGTCCAGCCCCAGCTTGTGCAGCATGGTGAGCATCACGTTGGCCATGGGCGTGTCGTCGGGGGCGTGCAGGTGCAGGTTGCCTTCGAGCTGGCCGTTGGCCTTGCCCGCGAGGAACATGGGCACCCGCCGGTGGTTGTGGACGTTGGGGTCGCCCATGGGCGATCCGTACAGCACCATGCTGCGGTCGAGCAGGCTCGCGTCCCCGTCCATCGACTCGTTCAGCTTCTCCAGCAGGTACAGCGTCTGTCCGGTGAAGAATTCGTTGAACTGCTGGAATTTGAGGATTTCCTCGTGGTTGTTGCCGTGGTGCGAGGTGGGATGGAAGGGCAGGTCGAGGCCGCTCTCCGGGTAGACCCGGTTGGTGGCGTCGCGCGAGAGCTTGAGCGTGAAGACCCGCGTCATGTCGGTCTGGAAGGCCAGCACCTGGAGATCGAACATGAGCTGCAAATGCTCGGTAAAGGAGTCGGGGACGCCCGCCGGGGCTTCCGGCAGGGCCCGCTCCTGGCCGCTCGAGTTCTGCTCCTCGATCATCTGAATGCGGCGCTCGAGCTCGCGCACGTTGTCCAGATACTGCTCCAGCCGGACCTGGTCCTCCCCGGCCAGCACCATCTTCAGCTCGGCCACCTCGCCCGCGATCCAGTCCAGGATGCTGCGGTTGGCCCGCCGCCGCTCGGCGCGCGCCTCGGGGGTGCCGCCCGCTCCGAAGAGCATGTCGAAGGCGACCCGCGGATCGCGGATCATCGGCAGCGGCTCGGTGGGGGAGGCCCAGCTCAGGGTGTCGGTGTACACGCAGGCGTAGCCGTAGGCGCATCCCCCTGCCTGGTCCACATTCTCGATGCACAGCTGCATCGACGGAATCGGCGTCTCCTGGCCGAAGCGATGCGCGTACAGCTGGTCCATCGAGGTTCCCACGAAGACGTCCGATCCCTCGGTCTGCTTCGCGTGCGCCTGCGTGAGGAACGTCGCGCTCGAGCGGAAGTGGTCGCCGCCGATCTCGGGCGACGTGTAGGCGTCCGCCATGCGCACGTCCGTGTTGCTCACGATGGTGAGGTAGTCCTGGAAGGGCGCGAGCGACTTCATCGCCGTCGGGCTCAGATCGAAGTCGCGCCCGGTCTTCGCGGGCGACCACAGGTTCTGGGTCGCTCCCCACTCCGTACATCCGGAGGCGCCATGCACGATTTCGATGGCGATGAAGCGGGTCTTCTCCAGGGCGGCCGAGGCCCGGGCCCATCCCGCGCCCGCGGGCACCATGGCGTCCAGCAGGGGGAGCGCCAGGGATCCGCCCATCCCGCGCAGGAAGGTACGCCGATGGATGTGTTTGCCGGTGAGGAAGTTCATCGATTTGCCTCCCGGGACGTTCAGCCCCGCTTCAGTTGGATGACGTCTCCTCCGTCAGGAGCGCATCCGTACGCTTCATGGAGAACGCGTCGCTCTGGACCACGCCCAGTATGAACGACGACATCCGGTAGTCATTGGCCTCCGCCTCGCGCGTGATTTCGCGGATCGCAGGCTGGTCGTAGTGCATCACGCGGCGGCCGAGCGCGTACGCCATCAGGTTCTTGGCAAAGGCGCGCACGATCGGGATGGGGCGCTTGAGGAGCACGTCGCGCAGGTCGCCCGGGCTCGCCACGGTGGTTCCGTCGTAGAAGGTGCCCCGGGTGTCGAGCGGCATCCCGTACTCGCGCACGCGCCACTCCCC
The DNA here is from genome assembly GCA_022826025.1 of Gemmatimonadota bacterium. Lineage (GTDB taxonomy): Bacteria > Gemmatimonadota > Gemmatimonadetes > Longimicrobiales > Gaopeijiaceae > BD2-11. The sequence goes on from JAJDVR010000121.1 coordinate 18,546, forward strand.
GGTCACGTCGAAGTTGTCGAGCGCGAGGCCGATGGGGTCCATGAACTGGTGGCAGGCCTGGCACACCGGGCTGGCCCTGTGCTTCTCCATGCGCTCGCGCGTGGTCAGGACCTTGCCTTCCTCGGTCCCCTCGATGGCTTCCAGCGCGGGAACGTCGGGCGGCGGCGGGGGCGGCGGAGCGTCCAGAAGCACCTCCATGACCCACTTGCCGCGCAGCACGGGCGAGGTGCGGTTGGCCATCGAGGTGAGCATGAGGATGCTGCCCTGCCCGAGGAGCCCGCTGCGGCGGTCGTCCGGATACGCGACGCGCCGGAAGTTGTTGCCCGCGACGTCGGGGATGCCGTAGTGGGCGGCGAGCCGCTCGTTCACGAACGTGTAGTCCGCCGTGAGGATTTCAAGCAGGCTGCGGTCCTCCTGCACGAGGTTCTGGAAGAAGAGTTCCGTCTCGCGCCGCATCGCGTCCGACAGCGTCAGATCGAAGTAGGGGAAGGTGTAGATGTCCGGCGCCACCTTGTCCAGGTCCTGTAGCCGCAGCCACTGCGACGCGAAGCGGGTCGAGAGCGCTTCGGAGCGGGGATCCGCCAGCATCCGGCGGACCTGTCGTTCGAGTTCATCTTCGTCGTCCAGTCTCCCGCGGCGGGCCGCCTCCATCAGTGCCTCATCCGGAGGAGAGCCCCAGAGGAAGAAGGACAGCCGCGAGGCGACGGCGGCCCCATCGAGCTCGTATTGCTCGCCGGCGCGGGCGCCCGAGGGCGGCTCCTCGAAGCGGAAGACGAAGTGCGGGCTGGCCAGGAGCGCCTGAAGCGCGAAGCGAATGCCGCGTTCGAAACCTCCCTCCTCGGCTCCGATCTCGTAGAAGGCCATCAGGTCCGCGATGTCGCTCTCGGTCGCGGGACGCCGGTAGGCCTCGGTTGCCAGGCGCGAGAAGATGCTGCGCGCACACGCGGGCGCCTCTTCGGGCGAGGTCGGGCGGCAGCTGAAGATCTTCTGCCGGCTCGGTGTCTCCGATACGCCGGTGACGCTGAAGGGGCCGCGCACCGCGAACTCGCGCAGGTGCGGCACCGTGGTGAGCGCCAGATCGGGCCATCCGCTGTTGACGGCGCGGCCGAGCGGCGCCCGCACTTCCTCCACGGGCCCCTCGAAAGTTCTGACGAACGCGGCGGACACGCTGCGCGGACCGGCGCGCACGAAGATGGGGTCGGTGACCATCTCCCGGCCCTGCTGCTCGTTCTCCGTCCCGCCGCGCAGGTTGACCTCGAGGAGGGCCACCCGCTCGCCGTCGAAGGAGATCTCGATCTTCTCGCCGGCTGCCCGTCCGCCCACGCCGTGAAACTGCATCCAGAACACGTACTCCCCGTCCGCCGGGAAGGTGTGGTTGATGGCGATGCCGCCGCGCGAGCCGTAGGGCGTGCCCTCCACATGGACGAGCTGGGTAGCGCGTTTCTCGACCTTGTAGGCCACCTCCCGCGACGAGGCTTCGCGGTCTCCGATCGCCAGCCGGCTGATCTCGCTGGCCGCGTTGAGGTATGCCTCGAGCAGCGTGGGCGAGAGCATCTGCACGTCGGCGATGTTGTCGAAGTTGGCACTCTTGGTGTCCAGGGGAAGGTATTCGCCGGCATCGACCTCGAGGCCGAGCAGGTCCTTCACCGACTGCGCGTATTCGGCCCGGTTGAGGCGCTGGAAGGTGCGTCCCCCGGGGTTGGGGTCGCGGCGAGCGGCATCGTCTATGGTGTTCTCGAGCGTCTCGACCAGGGCCAGCAGGGTGTCGCCGGCGGGACGGGGCATGCCGGGCGGGGGCATCATGCCGGCACGCAGCTTGCGGATCATGCGCTCCGCGGTCTCGGCCTTCTGAGCGGCCGCTTCCACCTGGAAGCCCGACAGGGTCATGTTGCCGGTAAGGAGGGCGTCGTTATGGCAGACCTGGCAGTACCGGGCCACAACCTCGGTGAGCGTGGCGGCGGGCAGGTCGGCGGCGGCGTGGTCCGCCGGAGGTGCCGGAGCGGGAGGGGCGTCCGTGAAGAAGCCGCTTCCGCCCGCCTCGATCATCAGAGCGACGCCCAGGACGGCCGTGGCGCCAGAGAGTGCATTCATTCCGTAACCTCCGGATCGCGGACACGCGCCACCAGCCCGCCCCGCCCGGACGACGCAAACCACCCGGTCGGACCGGCCTGATCTCGCAGGTCTGAGATGCAGACAATTTCCTACGACTAACATAGGTTTCCACAGATGTGTTCGCCACCACGGGCGGGCCAGAAAACACAAAGGCGGGTCCAGGATGTTCAGCCTATCCGTACAGAGTCCGGCGAGGGACGCTGCCCCAGCGAGAGGCGCGCGAATCGAGTCCGAAGGTCGCGCGGGCGGGAGTCCCGGCTCCCGCGTTCCTGGAGTATCCGGACGACGCGGCGGCCGGTGGTTGTCCCGGTGCCGGCTCCTGGTGCCGGGGGCATGCGCGCTTCTCCTCGCCTCGTGCCTTAACCCGCCCCTGGAGCCACAGCCGCTCACGGTCACTCTGACCGCGAGCCAGGAAAGCGCGGGCGTGGGCCAGGAGATCCGGTTCCGCTATGAGTCGCGGGGCACCAACCTGTCCCAGACCGTGCTGGAATACGGCACGGGCGACACGGAGACCATCCCGTTCATCTACACCGGCGGCGCGCCCGTCAACATCAACTCGCAGGCCGGGCACTTCGACTACGCCTACGAGGAGGCGGGCACCTACGTAGCGCGCGCGACGGTGTCCACGGTGGCGGGAGACTCGCAATCCGCCACTGTCACGGTCCAGATCAGTGGCCCGTGATGCGGAGCCGGCCTTCCACACCTCCCGGCCCTCGCTCGCGGGCCTTGGCGGATCTGTTCATCGCGGCCTTCGTGACGGCCATGGTCCTGTCAGGAAGCGCCACGGAGGCGGCCGCCCAATGGGTCGAGCCGCCCGGCCGCGGCTGGATGGACGTCTCGGTGTTTCACCTGGACACGCGAGACGCCTTCCACTCCGACGGCGACGTGCGGGCCTTCGATCCCTTCACCCAGGGCCACGCCGTGAGCACGTCCGCGTTCGCCACGGTCGCGATGGGGCTCGTTCCCGGTCTGGACGCATGGGTGCAGGTGCCCTTCCAGCGCCTCCGCTTCGACGACCTGGGCGGCGACCGGCTGCGCTCGGGGATCGGTGACACGCGCTTTTACCTGCGGGTTCAGCCCGGCCGCTACTTCGGCAGCGGCTTTCCGTTGGCGATCAGGGGTGGGGCGAAAGTCCCCGTCGGTGATTTCGCCGTGGACGCCGAGATTATTCCGCTCGGTGACGGACAGAGAGACTGGGAGCTGGTCCTCGAGCTGGGGCACTCGTTCTATCCCGTACCTGCGTATGTGAGCGCCTGGATCGGCCACCGCTGGCGGGAGGAGAACCGGGAGTCGCGGAGGGATTTCGGCGACGAGGTGTTCTTTCTGCTCTCCGGGGGAATCGAATTCGGGCGTTTGGGGGCGAGCGTCATCGCCGAGGGCTGGGACGGAGCGGTTCCGGTCATCGAGGGACTCTCGATCGCGACAGCGTCCCGTTCGATGCTGCGCCTCACGCCCAACCTGAGCTACAGGCTGGGGGCGGGCTCGGCAAAGGCCGGAGTGCAGATTCCGGTGCGCGGCACCAACCTGCCGGCTGGCAACACGCTGGTGATCGGCTATTTTGTGAGGTTGGGGCCGCAAGCGTGACCCGATATGGACCGTGGCACGGATTGTGCCCCGCTCGGCGGCAGACCGGGTGACGGCGACCTTTTCATCCGGTCAGGCACGACCTGGTCGAGCCTTCCACTCCTGATACCGCGTCGCACGATACGCCATGATCCAATTGAAACACGCCACGATCATCCACCGCGGACCCGCCCTGACCGTCCTCACGCTCTCGCTCCTTGCCTCGCCGGGGTACGGACAGTGGATCGAGCCCGAGCGCCAGGGGTGGGCCTCGTTCGCCATGTACTATCTCGACACCCGCGAGCAGTTCAGCCCGACAGGCGAGGTCCGCAACTTCCTTCTGGACGGTCACGCGCAGACCGCTTCCTCCTTCCTGACGGTCGCGATGGGAATCGCCCCCGGCGTCGACATCTGGGTTCAGCCGTCCTACCACCGCCTCGAGTTCGCCGACCTTGAAGGCACCCGCATTTCGTGGGGTTTCGGCGATACGCGCGTGTACGTGCGCACGGCGCCGCTCCGGCTCCTGGGCAGCGACTTCCCGTTCGCGATCCGCGCGGGCACCAAGCTTCCCACCGACTTCGAGTCCGGTACCGAGCTCATCCCGCTGGGCGACGGCCAGCGGGACTGGGAAGTGCTGGCGGAGGTGGGACACTCCTTCTGGCCGCGGCCCTTTTACCTGCAGTCGTGGGCCGGCTACCGATGGCGCGAAGCGAAAGACGACGGCGGCGACTTCGGAAACGAGCGCTTCTTCAACGTCAGCTTCGGGGGGGGTGGCGACGTGCTGGGCTTCAAGGTCCAGTTCGAGGGGTGGTACGGCGGCACGCCCAACTTCGGAGGACTCACCGGTGAGGGGCAGGAGCGCGAGATGGTGCGGCTCTATCCCTCGCTGCTGGTGACCGCCGGTCCCGGGCAGGTGGAACTGGGTTCCCGGCTGCCCCTGTCGGGCCAGAACCTCGCCACAGGTCCGGAGATCGTGGTGGGTTATTTCACCCGCCTCTCCCTGTAAGGTCTGTCTCGTACCCCGTCGTGACGGGTCGTTTCCCGCCGCGCCGGGAGAGGCGCACGTTCCCGGCTAGCTCACGCGCGTCAACAACTCCGGATCGTACAGATCCGCCACGAACTCCCCGTACCCGTTGAAGAGCTGCGTCGGCTGGGGTGTGTTGCTGGGCAGATGCCGCTCCGTCGCCTGTGACCACGGGGTTCCGACGTCCGGATTGACGTTCGAGTAGAAGCCGTACTGGTTCGGCGAGTAGTCCGACCAGAACGTCCCGGGCTGCGTGTCCGTGAACTCCACCTCCAGGAAGGCCTTCGCGCTCTTGTAGCCGTACTTCCAGGGAAGCGCGAGCCGCAGCGGGGCCCCGTTCTGCTTCGGCAGCGGCTCGCCGTAGGCCCCCGTCACCACGAAGGCGAGGTCGTTCATGGCCTCATCGAGGCGAAGTGCTTCGTAGTAGGGCCACGGCCACTGCGAACCGCTTTCCTGTCCGACCGCCTCCTCGGGCCGGTGGAAGCTCCGGAAGGCGACATGGGTGGCGGATGAGTTGGGCTCGGCGAGTTCGATCAGCTTGCGCAGGGGATAGCCAGCCCAGGGGACGGCGATCGCCCAGGTCTCGACGCAGCGCAGGCGGTAGAGGCGCTCCTCT
>JAJDVR010000258.1 GCA_022826025.1 Gemmatimonadota bacterium
GGCGATGCCGCCGGCCATGTGGGCGAAGGCGCGCGCGCCGCTCGCGCCGGGACGCGCGTCCGCGGCGGCGCGGAGCACGAACGCCCCCCGGATGAAGGCGAAGAGCCCGACCAGCGCGACCAGGGCGAAGACGGCCGCCAGCAGCGCGTCGTAATCGGCGCCGCGACCCCCGTAGCCCAGGCTCGCGGTGCCGGGCGGGTTCGCCGTGCCGAACAGGCTCTCGGTCGCGGCGCCGAGCCAGGAGGGGAGCGCCGCCAGCACGATGCAGATCAGGATCGGGATAGGGGGGAGCCTCACGGCTCCACCCCTCCCACACCACCGGGCATACGGGTCCGTACCACGGCGGTTCGACGGATTTAGGCGGCATGACGGGCCTCTACGGTGGCGAGGCCGAGCCGGTCGAAGAAGGCATTGGGCAGCGCGTAGGAGAGCGCGGGGCTGGCGCTGATCCGCCATGGGCCACGGGCACTGCCGGCGGTTTTCGCCGCCAAGTGCTTGTTGACACCGAGGCGACGCAGCGCCGCAAAGCGGGTGCGCCCGCGCTTCCACTGGCGCCAGACGATGGCGCGAAGCCTCCGCCTGATCCACTGGTCGAGACGACGCAGTACCGAGGGGGTCTCGCAGAAGCCGAAGTATCCCCGCCACCCGACGAGGTAGCGGGACAACTCCGAGACGAGATGGGCAAGGCTGACGCTCTTGGTACCCCGCGTCAGTTCCCGGACCCGAGCCTTGAACCGGGTGAGCGCCTGTGGCGCGATGCGCCGCTTGGCCTCCGGTCCGCTGGTGAAGCTGAAGCCCAGAAAGGCCCGCGCTGCCGGGCGGTCCACCGCGCTCTTGTCTGCGTTCACCGTCAGCTTCAGCCGCTGGGCAAGGAAGCGTGTCACGCTCGCCATGACCCGCTCGCCTGCCCGCCGGGACCGCACGTAGATGTTGCAGTCATCGGCGTAACGGACGAAGCGGTGGCCGCGCTTCTCCAGCTCCTTGTCCAGGACGTCCAGCATCAGGTTGGACAGCAAGGGCGAAAGCGGCCCACCCTGCGGCGTCCCCTTGGTGCTCGGGCCGACCAATCCGCCCTCCAGCACGCCCGCAGTCAAAAAGCCGCGGATCAGCCTGAGCAGGCGTTTGTCGGCCACCCGCCTGGCCACCAGTCCCATCAGGATGTCGTGGTTGACCCGGTCGAAAAACTTTTCCAGGTCGAGATCGACCACAATGGCAAAGCCCGCGCGGATGTGTTCTTGCGCACGCTCCACCGCCTGATGAGCCGAGCGTCCGGGCCGGAACCCGTAGCTCGCGTCCGAGAAGGTGGGGTCCCAGTCCCCCTGCAACACCTGCATCACTGCTTGCTGGATGGAGCGGTCGAGCACCGTGGGGACCCCGAGCGGACGAGTGCCGCCCGATGCCTTCGGTATCTCCACCCGCCGCACCGGCTGCGGTGTGTAGGTGCCATCAAGAAGCCGGGACCTGATCTCGGCCCAGTGGCCTTGCAGGTGATCGCCCAGATCATCGACCGTCATACCGTCGATGCCGGGCGCCCCTTTGTTGCGCCGGACACGCGCCAGCGCCTTCTTCAAATTGCCGGGCTCGACAACCGCCTCCATCGAGGGGCCTTGCCCGGCCGCCGGGCGTTCGGGTTCGGCACACGCCGTGCGGGCTTCGGTCCCTCGGTCTCCGGCGCTCCGGGCTTCACCCTTCGCCCCCGGCCCCAAGGCCAGCTCCATCTGGATATTCTGCCGCGTGGCTCGCATGAGCGCGCCGTCCTATTGACCCTGTCCATCGTTCAGGCCTTCACCGGCGAACCGGCTACTATGCCTTCTGCTGACTTCTGCACCGCGATCACGGCCCTTGCGGAACCGCTCAGTCCGGGACTGCCGGACACGGCGCAGACCTCCCGAGGTAAGACCGACCGCCTTCACCGCACACCCGCCGGATTTACCGCCCCGGCCCTTGATGGCTGTGGACTTCGCGGCCCTTTGCCCGCTCGTCCGCCCGGGGCGGCCTCGTATCCGGTTCTTGTCCATCGGGTCGCGGCTTTGCTCCACACTTCCTTCGGACCCCGCCTCGCGGCGACGCCCTTGCGCTTCGCTAATCCTTCGCCGCCATCGGGCTGGATAGAGGACTTGCACCTCCAAGCTGTCGATCATGCTCGGCACACAAAGAGAGCGCCGTGCCGCCTGCGGACGGCGCGTGGAACTTGTCCTCCGAGGTCTTGAGCAGCCGCAGAAGGCCCTGGGCCAGCGCCATCAGCGCGAGCAGGTAGCAGACGACCGTGACCAGCAGCAGCAAGCCGGGCTCGACGTCGCGGACCAGCGCGATCATCGCCTGGCCGAGGTCGTTCGACCCGGTCATCGGGCCGACACCCCGGCTGCGCCGGGCTCCGGCACCTCCGGCGCCGTTGCGAACACCACCACCAGCTCGGTGTCGCGGGGGATGCGCACGCTGGGCCCGTCCGGCGCGTTCTCGAGAAGCACGTCGCCCGCCGTGCGCACCGCCGTGGCGAGCCCCGCATGGACCGCCTCGCGGGTCGACGTCTCCAGGCGCTCGTAGCGCAGCCCGTCGCCGACGATGACGGTCTCGCGCGGCCGCGACAGCGCGGTCAGGAAGCCCTCGGCGAAACGCACCGACGCCGGCAGCAGCACGCGTTCGAACCAGTGGCTGTCGACCTCGCCGTCCACGCCGTAGCAGGCACAGTCGAGCCCGGCCGCCCAAGCGTCCACGCCGAAGCTCCGGCCCCGATACTCCAGGCGGTTTAGCCGCAGCGTCAGGCGCTCGCCGATCAGCGTGAACGCCCCGGACGCGACGGCGCCCGCGAGCGGCGGCTCCAGGACCTCCAGCAGCACCGGGCCGGGATAGTCGGAGTCGACGGCGTACATGGCGCGGGCGTAGAGCCCGGTCCCGGCAGGGACGTGCGGTAAAGGCGGTGTGCTGGCCCGCGCATCCCGGCCGGCAGGTCGTTCGGAAATGGCTCCTCGCGAAGCCGGTCCGGGATCGCTGGCGGCCGCTACGGGGTAGCGCACGCGCGCGATCTCGGGCTGCCGCGTCCACGCCTCGATCAGAACGCCGACGAGGCCCTCGGATTCGCGACCCTCGGGCTGCGGCTCGCCGACGCGGCCCCGGTCCCCGCCGGGCGCCGTGCTCGCGCGCCGCTCCGGAGCCCGGTATCCCTCGTAGGCGGGCTGCGGCGTCGTCGGCGCATCCGTTGCCACGCCCGGCGCAGTGGACGGACCCTGGAACGTGGGCAGGTAGGTCTCGCCGGCCTCGCGCGCCGCATCGAAGCGCTGGCGGTCGCGCTCGTCCAGCGTGTACTGATAGAAGGGCGGCACGCTGTCCTCCGGGTCCAGCTTCAGATCCCGGTTGTCCGGGACCTGCGCCAGACCCGGACCTTCGATGCCGCCTGCAAGCAGGACAGAGACCAGGACACCTATATGTATGGCGCCCGCCACACCGAGCCGCCTCGCCGCGCCTTTGCGGTCACCCGTCATCGCCTGTCTCCCGCCTTGAAGGTGTCCTGCCAAAGGTCGTCACCGCCCGCACCGACGAAGCCGAGCCG
>JAJDVR010000228.1 GCA_022826025.1 Gemmatimonadota bacterium
GCGTCGTTTCTCGAGTTCGCATCGATCGAGCCTCCAGCACTTCCTCCGCGAGCCGCTTGAAACTGCGACGGCCGTCCCTACGGTCCGCCCGCTCCTTCGCCGGATCTTCTCCCGCGTCCGCCTGTCTTTGCACCTCCCGCGTGGGTATGGGTCGACGGTATGAAGGATGTCTGCGCCCTCCACCGGCGTCCCTCTTCGATGACGGACCCCGATCAGCGGCTGGGACCATGATCGCGCTTTGGCCCACGCGGGCGCGTCACATCCAGCGGCCGCGCGACCTCGCGGCGAGCGTCCCGACATGGTCGATCCAGCTTGTCACTTGCTCGTCGAGCCGCTCGACTCGCTGCACCTGGGTAGTCGCGGATCAGTTCACCCGGATCCGTCTCGTGTTCAAGCCCGACCCGCAGTTTGGATGCCTCGATGTACCCTCCATGGCCCGGTTGCTGCGCCCTCGCTCGATCCGGGTCGTCCGGGCGGCTCCAGTCGTGCTCTTGGCTGAAGGTGTCGCTCAGCGGATCGAAGCTAGCCGCGCCACGCGATGTTGAGGCTCCGGCCCGTCCGGAGACCGCGCAGCACGGCGAGGATGTTGGCGCGGACGCCGCCGTCCCGCTCGCGGTGCACGACCGCCGTCCAAGGGAGCCGGGCAGGCCGGTGTGCGATTGGCTGAGGCTACCGCTTGGAGCCTCAAGGACCGTAGGCTCTCAAGTGATTCGGGCACGCGTTGCCCTCTGGATGGTCCGAAGTGCAACGGGAACAATCGAACCCACCTCTGCCATCCTGAGCCAGTCATGCCGTACCTGAGCCTCTAGTTGCCTCTCCTGCTCGTCATGTACACTCCTCCCATGTGCGTGTCTAGAAACAGTTGGCGCGGCTCGTCGTGGGGTGAATCGCGTCGGACATACGCCTGCGCGGGCAAGCAGCGGCGGTCATGGTCCGCTCCGGCTAGGTCTCGCCATGAGCGGTCGGTCCGCCAGATCCGACATTGGCCCAGCATGGTGCGGCTCTCCCGCTCGATGGTCGCCCGCAATTCGGCCTGCTCCCGGGTTCGCACGCGCGCTTGGGCGTGGATCGCAACAGGGGGTAACGACATGGGGCACGGCCCCGTAATTTGTCGCCCCCCGTGAGGGATCGTGGGTCGCAACTTGGCACCAACGCGTCGCGGCGGGGTTGGCGTCGATCTGACGGAGTCACGTCGCCTTGCTCAGAACGCAGGCGTGGCCTTCATTGGTGACACCAGGGGCGATCCCGTTCGACGTTGCAGGTGACCTGCTCCGGGGAGTGTTACCGAGCATAGCGCTGGATGCATCGAGCCGATCTCGAATGGATCCATCGCGAGCGACAGGAACCTAATAGGGCCGCAGGCGAGATCGACCCAACCGGCGCGCATCCTGCATTTGCGCATCTCGCGGGGCCTGCTGACCTTGGATGAGGTTGGCACCGCAACCCTTGGGGGAAACAACCTGATGAACGTCCGGGAGAGCATCGTGAGCGATGGCACGACCGAGCGAAACAGCGACCAAGCTCGCGATGCCGCTACGCCCATCGAGGACCCCCAAGGTAGGGTTGTCGTCGAGCAGGTCTTCCGTGACGGCGTCTATCCCTACCGCGACAAGATGAAGCGGAAGGAATACGAGCGGCAGAAGGCCCGACTGCAGGTCGAGCTGCTGAAGGTCCAGCGTTGGGTGAGACGGTCCAAGAGGAAGATCGTCATCCTGTTCGAGGGACGCGACGCCGCCGGCAAGGGCGGCACCATCAAGCGGTTCATGGAGCATCTGAACCCTCGTGGGGCGCGCGTCGTCGCACTCGACAAGCCCGGCGACGTCGAGCGGGGCCAGTGGTACTTCCAGCGCTATGTCCGGCACCTGCCGACCGCCGGGGAAATGGTGCTCTTCGACCGTTCCTGGTACAACCGCGCCGGGGTGGAGCGCGTCATGGGATTCTGCACGGGACAGGAATACCTTGAGTTCCTGCGCCAGTGCCCGGAACTGGAGCGCATGCTGGTCAACAGCGGCATCCTGCTCTTCAAGTTCTACTTCTCGGTGTCGCAGGACGAACAGGCGCACCGCTTCGAGCGCCGCAATACCGACCCGCTCAAGCAGTGGAAATTATCTCCGGTCGACCTGGCGTCGCTGAACAAGTGGGACGAATACACGCAGGCCAAGGAAGCGATGTTCTTCTACACGGACACGGCGGATGCGCCCTGGACGGTGATCAAGTCGGACGACAAGAAGCGCGCGCGCATCGCGGCGATGCAGTTCTTCCTTTCCCGGCTGGCCTATCCAGACAAGGACCGCGAGGTCGTGACCGGCCCCGACCCCTTGATCGCGGGGTCGGCCACCGTGGTGGTGAGCCGTGACAAGCCGATGTCGGCCGACGCGGGCGAGCCGGGCGCCTCGACCGGCCGATAGCTCCCATCGCAAGCAAACTCGGGAGCCCTCCTCCAAAGAAACGTGTTGGCCGCCGCGAACTGCGGCTCCGCGCTGGAGGAGACCCGACGCCTGCGCAGGTCGGCCGAGACGATGAACGACAGGCTTTCGCTGCTGGAAGGAACGTCAGGACTTCACCAAACGGCTCATCGGCCCCTCGCCTCCGGCGACGCCGGTTCCGACTAGGGCGGGAGGAGCCGGTCGGCTTGGCTTCGCGCAGCCCGGGAAACCCGTTTCCGTTTGTGGTGCCCTCCATTTCTCTGCACGGTAGTCCAGCAACTCTTAGACGCGCTTGACGACCGTGGCCACATGTAGCTACGCTACCTGTCATGCGATCAATCGGAATCAGGGCGCTGAACAGCAGGCTCAGCGAGTATGTGCGGCTGGCAGCCGGCGGCGAGACCGTGCTCGTCACGGATCGAGGCCGGGTCGTGGCCGAAATCGGTCCCCCGCAAGAGGCGAGGAGTCCCGTCCTGGCGGACGCGATGCTCGCCGACGCGGTGCGGAAGGGCTGGCTGACGCCCGCTCTCTCTCCCGGATCCGAGCCTCCCCGGGGCGGTCCTTCGGAGGCCGCGTTGTCCGTGTTGCTCGGTGAACTGGCGGGCGACCGAAGCGACCGGTGATCTACATCGACACGTCGGTTGCTCTGGCCCATCTGTTCGCGGAGGACCGGCGGCCCCCAGCTTTGTTCTGGACCGAAACCCTCGTGTCGAGCCGTCTGCTTGAGTACGAGGTCTGGACCCGCCTGCACGCCCGGAACGCGACGCAGGCGCGGGCCGAGGCCGCGCGGGAGGTGATCGCCCGCATCTCGCTGCTGGAGCTGGCTCCCCCGGTATTGGCCCGCGCGCTCGATCCGTTCCCGGTGTCCGTGCGCACGCTCGACGCGCTGCACCTCGCATCCTGCCGGTTCCTTCGGGACCGGGGCCAGCGCGTCGAA
>JAJDVR010000035.1 GCA_022826025.1 Gemmatimonadota bacterium
GATGACGACATTCCCGGCCTGGTGGCTGCCTCCCGGGCTGCCGGACGGCGGGCCCGCGACGGTTTCCACCGCCGCCGTGAGCGACGACCTGCGGCTCCGCTTCCCCACCCCCGACCCAGCGTTTGCGCGCCGCCTGTGCGAGCGACTGGTCGAAGCGGGCGTCCGCCTGCACGAGCGCCGCACCGACTCGCTGGTGGCGTCGCTGGGCTGTGCCGGGGCGCGCTTTCTGGATCCCGCCGACCCGATCCGCAAGGCGGCGCTCGACCTGCTGCCCGCCGCCGCCGGGCTCTCCACTGCCATGGCCCGGGAGGTCCTGGACGGGATGGCGCGCGACTGGACCGCGGACCGCCTGGCGCGGCTGGTGCGCGCGCAGTTCCCCGACCCGGCGGTGCTGGACGGCTTCCGGCCGGGGCCTGGCGGGTCGCGCGTGCGGGCGTTCGGCCACCGCCTGATCGTGCAGCTGGGCGCGGGCAACGTGGCCGGCGTGTCGGTCGGAGGGGTCGCGCGTGCGCTCCTGGCGCGCTCGCCCGTGCTCCTCAAGCCCGGCCTCCACGACGCCGTGCTGCCGGTGCTCTACGCCCGCGCCCTGGCCGACTGCGACCCGGGGCTGGCGGCCGCCCTGGCCGTGCTCTACTGGCCGGGAGGCGCCGACACGGCGGAGGCGGAGGTGCTCTCCCGTGCCGGCCTGGTGGTGGTGTACGGCGGCGCCGACACGGTGGAGGCCGTACGCACCCGCCTCCCCGCCACCACTGCCCTCGTGGCGTACTCCCACAGGGTCGGGGTCGCCCTGGTCGGCCGGGAGGCGCTCGCCGCCGGGCAGGCGAACCGAACCGCCATGGACGCCGCGCGCGCCGTAGCCGCATTCGACCAGAGGGGTTGCGTTTCCCCCCACCTCTTCTGGGTGGAGGAAGGCGGCGCGCTCACCCCCGCCGAGTGGGCCGCCCGCCTGGCCGCCGCCATGGCCGCGCTCGAGCGGGATCTCCCCGCCGGCCCAACTCCCCCGGAGGTCGCGTCAAAGGTGCAGCAGTTGCGCGGCACCTGGGAGCTGAAGCAGGCGGCCGGCGAAGGTGTGCGCGTCTTCCGCCCGGCGGGCGCGGAGTGGACGGTTGCCTACGACCCCGACCCGGCCTTCTCGCCGTCCTGCCTGGGCCGTTTCGCCTGGGTGAAGCCCGTTCCCGACCTCGAACGGGTCGCAGGGCTCCTCGCGGGACTGCGCCCGTTTCTGCAGACCGCCGGACTGTGCGGATCCGGAGCGCGCACTGCCTCGCTGGTCGAACAGCTCGGCGGGGCGGGCGTCACGCGGGTGGCCCCGCTAAGGGGGATGGCGTGGCCGCCCGCCTGGTGGCACCACGACGGCGGCGACCCCCTGCGGGCGCTCGTCCGCTGGGTCGACTGGGAAGTCGAGTAGAAGACCCGCGCCCCGCCTAATCGTCTTCCGGCTGGTCCTCCGAGCGCCAGACAACCAGCTGACGCGACCCGTTCGAAGCCTCCACCCTCACCCGCAGCATGTCCCCTTCGACGATGCCGAGCTCGTCGCGCATCTCCTGGGGGATGGTGATCCTGCCCCCAACTCCCACGACAACGTCGCCGTAGTACAGCGAGCGATAGATGGCCATGGCTTTCCCTGTGGTTGGTATCGAATCAAGACCGGAAGTGGTTTCCCTGGTGTGGCCTGGCAGAGCAGGGCCTGAAGGGCGGCCGTCCCGGGCCGGAACGTTGGCGCAAGCCCATCTTCCAACTTAGAGAGAACGCAAGACCTTTGCACAGGGCTTCAGCCGGTCTCTCCCGGATTCCGCATCCCGCCGGCCCACCCTGCCGGAAGTCCGGAGGTCGGTGCGGCAACCCCGACGGGCCCCTTATCGGGGGTCGTCCTCCGGCCTGCGGATGGCAAGCTCGCGCTCGACGCTGAGGGAGGCGCCGGTGGTCCGGTCGGTGATGGTGATGATGAGCCGGTGCGCCCCTTCCCCGGCTTCATCGGCGGAGACGGAGAAGTACTCGGGCACCACCCCGTCGACGGGCTCGACGTTGCGCACGAAACGGACGGCCAGATCGCCTTCCGCGCCGCCTATCAGGTTGCCCAGCGAGCGCAGGAGGCGCGCGCCCACGCTGCGCCGCTCCGCGTCCTGCAGGGTCACCTCCACGGTGTACTCCGAGGAGCCCATGAAGTCGGTGGTCAGACCATAGATTTCCAGATAGACGTGGATGTCGTCGTGCGCGTCGAAGACCAGGTCGCGCGAGGCGCCGATGGCGAAGTCGCGCCATCCGCCGGGTCGATCGATACGGGGCACCACGCCCCCGGCCAGGACCAGATCGGACGTGGAAAGGCCCACCCGCCGTGCCGGAATGGCGGTGATCGTCCCCCGGTTGCGCGCGGCCACACGGGATTCCGCCGCCAGCCCCTCGAGCGAGTATTCGAACGTTCCGCGCGGCAACTCGAAGGTGAACAGAACGTTGCCCGTGTCCTCGGCCTTCACCGCGTGCGCCACGCTGGCCGAGTCCTCGTAGCTCCGGTTGAACAGGAACATGCCGACGCGCACGGAGTCGCCCTCGAACAGATTGAAGGAGTCCGGGTCGGCGCGCAGGAAGGCCAGCACCTCCACCTGCCCGGGAGCGGCACCCCGGAACCGGGCGATCTGCGCGGGGATCTCCGTCCAGCGGTTGACGGCACGGCTCTCGAAGGTGGTCGTGGCCTCGGATTCGCTGACCTGGCGCAGGTATTGCCCGGTGTTCGCGTCGAAGTCGAAATCGACCCGGTTGTAGCCGAGCTGCCGGCGAAACACGAAGCTGGGCACCTCCAGCCGGTAATTCCAGAAGATCCACCTGTCGTTGGCGCTGGCTCCGACCCGCTGTGCCGCACCGAGCCCCCCGCCGGCGCCGTCCCGCCGCAGCATCCAGATGTTCCCCGGCATGCCGTACCGTATGAGGACCTGGCCCCGGTCACTGCTCCAGCCCGGCAGGCGCCGCTCGGGGTCTCCGAAGGCCAGCTCCGCGTATGTGACGCGCGCGATGTGTTCCAACGCTCGCTCGTTTTCCGGAATCAGGAAGAGCGGGTCGGACTTGGCCCACAGGATGCGCTCGTATTCCCGGGCCTGCTCCGCTTCGAGCTGTCCATACGAGGTCCTGTCCTCCTCGTCAAGGAGGTAGGAAACGTTGTCGTACGGGGCTCGCTCCGCCGGAGGCATGAGTGCGAGGCCGGTGTCGAAGGCGTCGCGGGCGGCGATCCAGTCCAGCGACTCGTAGGACGCCAGCCCCAGAAAGATGTGCGCGTAGGGATCTTCGGGGTTCACTTCGGCCAGGCGCCGAGCCTCGGCCGCCATGTCCTCGAAGCGGCCCTGGCGGTGCAGCAGCGCGAGCAGTCCGCGGGCAGCCTGCGGGTGGTCCGGGACGTGCGACAGAGCAGTTCTATAGTGGGCTTCGATGCGCGGCGGGTAGTCCACGTCCCGGTCGCTGGCACGGCCCGCGCCCGCGAGCTGCTGGTTGAACGTGCGGGGTTCCGTGTAGTTGAGGCAGAAAGCCTGGACCCCTGCGGGACAGCGCGTCGATCCCGCGTACTCGTCCGTCCCCGGCGACCCGTCCCGCCGCCACCCGGCGGGCAGGAAGACCATGTGCTCGAAGTCCTCCATTTCCTCGGTGAGGATGCGCGCCAGCACAAAGTGCGACTGGGCCAGGACCCGTGGTGCTACGGCGCGGCTTCCCTCGGACCCCACCGTCCGTTCCAGAATCCGGCGCGCGTCCACGCGCATGAACTGCCGCCGCTTGAGCAGCGCCATCTCCAGCAGCACGCCGGCGTCCTCGTGGAGTCCCTCGTACGCCTCCTCCAGCAGCG
>JAJDVR010000271.1 GCA_022826025.1 Gemmatimonadota bacterium
GAGGGATCGAGCAGGTTCACGCAGCCGGCCTGGAACTGCGCCTCGCATGCCCGCGCGAAGAAGCCCAGCGCCAGCTCCGCGTCAGGCTCAACGATCCGGCCCTCGACGTAGTGCACGCCCAGCTCGTTGCACGCCCATCCCGCGTTGTCGGCGCAGTAGCTGGCCTCGATTTGCACCAGCCGCTCACAGGCCCCTGCCCGGCTCTCCTCACACGCATCCTGCCAGAACGGCAACATGTCGCCCCGGTGGAGGCCGTCGGTGCGCCCGGCCGCGGTCATGGCTGCGAAGAAGGTTGACCACACCGCCATGTGCAACAGGTTGGCCGTCGCCCACGGGACCTCGGTGAGGCGCCGGATGCGCGGACGGCGCTGGAGCGAGCGCACGAATCGGTCGACGAGCGGCACGCTCAGGTTGAGCAGCGGCACGCACAGCAGCTTGTCGTAGAAGGTCGGCGCACCTACTGTCTCGAGAAACCAGAACAGCCCGAAGACCCCGGCCCCGTAGAGCCCCCCGAAGACGGCCCTGCCGGTACGCGTGCGCGGGGAAGTCGAGGGATCCGTGACCAGCAGGTGCAGCCCCAGGAAGACGGCAGCGGGAATCTCGGAGTCGATGAAGTACGGGACCCCTGTCACCGCCCCGGAGAGCGCGCTCAGTCCGAAGAGTGCGGCGGCGGCGAACCCCGACACCAGGGTGACCCGGAAGAAGTACATCACCACCAGGCCGAGCCCGAACAACAGCAGGTAGATCGCCGGGACGAAGGTGAGGGTGGTGGCGATCTCCTGCCCCCACGTCAGATCGCTCGTCCCCGTGACGATCAGCACCAGCGAGAACAGCCCCAGCGAGAACGCCGACGGGTTGAAGATGTGGGTGCGCCGTCCCTCGCGCCGCCACTGCACGAACGCCTTCCCCAGGAATCCCGCCGCCACCATCAGGAACTGCAGGTAGAACCAGTCGTCCGTGAACCAGAGGAAGAGGTTGGTGCTGAAGATGATGGGAAAGGGCCCGAAGCCCAGCACGTAGCGCTCGCCCCGCGACCACGCGAGCAGCATGTCGAAGGCGTAGGCGAAGATCAGCTGCGCCAGCAGGAGCCCGGCAAAATCGTAGACCGGCCGCCAATACCAGCCCCAGACGGCGAACACCGTAAGTTGTACAAGGGCCTGAAGATAGTGCTGCGGGCGCAGGACGATCCGGAAGCCGCGGGACGCGCCGGCGCGCGACAGCCTCGCGAACAGCACCCCCTGCCAGGCCAGCAGCCCGACGACCGCCGCAAGGAACGCCAGGCTCAGTCGGGCGTTGTCGGTGACGCGCGGCGCAAGCGAAAGAAGAAGGAGGCCGAGCGTCAGGACCAGCGGGACGAGGAAGATGCGGCGCAGGTCGCGAGGCCTGGAACCGATGCTGGCCTGCGACTCGAACGGCGTCCTCCCGGGCGGAGGGCTCACGGGCCGGTGCGGCCCTCGCTTGCGTTTCGCTGCGGCCATGGATCTGAGGTCTCTGCTTCGGCTTGACGGGAGGCACGCAATAAACTAGTCTGACCAACTAGACAGATGAACAGTGAGGGTCGCGGTCGGCCTGAAGAGCCGCCACTACACACGAGGCAATGTCCATGATCGAGGTTGGGGCGTTCGATGCCAAGACCCATCTGTCCTCGCTTCTCAACAAGGTTGCTCAGGGAGAGGAAGTGCTCATCACCCGACGAGGTGTCCCCGTCGCCAGGCTCGTGCCTGCCGAAAAGGCTGATCGGTCTCGTGTCGCCCAGACGATCCAGAGGCTGCGGTCGCTGCGGAAGGGCGTCCTGCTTCGCGGCCTGAACTGGAAGGAACTTCGCGACGAGGGACGTCGGTGAGCGAGTTCGTGCTCGACTGCTCGGTTACGGTAGCCTGGTTTTTCGAAGACGAGGCAAGGCCCGAAACCGATGCGCTGCTCGACCGGACGATGGAGAGCGGTGCCCTGGTTCCGGGGCTCTGGCGGCTCGAAGTCGGCAACGTCCTGTCCCACGCGGAGCGAAGGAGACGCATCGATCCCTCTAAGATTGCGTCCTACGTCGATGTCCTGGCGCAGTTGCCCATTGCGACGGACCCCGAAACCGAAGAACGCGCGCTACGCGAAACCCTGGCTCTCGCTCGCCAGGAGAATCTGACAACCTATGACGCTGTGTACCTCGAGGTCGCAATGAGACGCGGGATACCCCTTGCGACACTTGACAAGGCGCTCATTCGGGCCGCGCGTCGCCTCGGGGTAGCCACGCTGCCGCGAGGCGTTGGCCAGTGACCGGCCGTGGCGCGACCAGGTGATCGCCTCTCTGGCGCGAGCCAACGACCAACCCTCACCCCGGCGGGCGCTGCGGTCCCGTCTCCGCGGGCAGCCCGAGCAGGCTCCAGTCGTTCCAGGAGCCGTCGTAGAAGCGGGTCTCATGGCCCATCAGGCGTGAGACGAAGTAGTTCACGCTGGCGCGCATCCCGATGTAGCAGTAGCTGATGACGGTCTCCCCCGGATCGATGCCGGCGCGCCGGAAGAGGGTCTCCATCTGCTCGCGCGAAACGAAGCGCGGTTCCTCGCGCGAGACCATGAACTCCTCCCAGTAGACGTGCCCGGCTCCGGGGATGTGGCCCGGCCGGTAGGTACCGTCGCGCCCGTTGTCGGCACCGGTGTATTCGTTGTCGGGGCGGCCGTCGAGAAGGGCGTATCCGGCGCGGTCGCGGCGTTCGTCCACCCAGTCCGAGTCCACGAACACGTCGTCCCGCGGGCGAGGCTCGAAGGCGCCGCGTCCACCGGACACGGGTCCCATCGCGACTTCGCGCCCCGCTTCCCGCCACGCGAAAAGCCCGCCGTCCAGGATGGAGACCTGCTCATGGCCAAGGTGCTCGAGGGTGACGAAGGCGCGCGCCGCAGGGATCGGCGTTCCATACAGGACGACGTGCAGGTCGTTGGAGATGCCCGCCTGTCGGAATGCCTCGACCACCTGCGCCAGGGGCGGAAGCTCGACCAGCCGATCACCCACCTGGGTGACGATCTCCTGGTAGGGCAGGAAGCGCGCGCCGGGAATGTGTCCTTCCAGGAAGGTGGCCTCGTCGTATTCCACGTTCAGGAGCAGGAGGCCCGGGTCGTCGAGACGGTCCGCGAGCCAATCCTCGGTTACGAGGAGAGGATGGGTTTGCTGTGCCAGGCCGGAGGCCGGCAGCACTACGGCCAGCAGCGCCAGCCCCCTTCGCAGGCCACGTGATTTGATCCTCATTGTCCTGCTCCGTGTCAGGTGTTTGTTCGTCCCGTCGCGGCCGCTCGCCGCTTGCGGCCCATGTAGGAGCGCAGCGCCGGAGGCAGCGAACCGATGCGCGCAGCGCGCTCGATCTGGTTCGCGACCGCGTCTTCGTATTCGCCCAACTGTACGAAGGCGCCCGCTTCGTGTGCCGCCACCGGGACGCCGTCCCGGTAGACGATCCGGCTTCTCGTGCTCTTGGCTATGCGCGGCCCCGGCGCGAGGATGCCGGTGAGGTTGAGCGGGTCGGCGGCGCTCACCGGGACCGGCTGACCGGAAGGAGCCTTCCGGCGGATGCGGCGCAGCAGGCTCACTCCCTCGGGGAGCGCGAACTGCTCGCCGGATACGCCGGTTACGAAGCGGCCGCCCCGCACGTCGCCCCTCGCCTCCATGCGCCGAAGCGCGCGCACCAGTTGCCACCAGGGCAGCGTCCGCGGCTCGTTGTCGAGCAGCCTGCGGAAGACCACCCCGTAGCGGCGCAGCAGAACGCGGACGATCGAGGCGGCGCGCGCTTCCTCCCCCTCCCCCGCCCCGCCCCCGCGACCGGGCAGGTCGCGTTGGAAAAGCGACCACCGCCCCGCCGAGTCCACCCCGAAGGCGACCGTCGACCGCCGCCGGCCGCGGCGCCCGCGACGCTCCCGGCGGCCC
>JAJDVR010000246.1 GCA_022826025.1 Gemmatimonadota bacterium
ACGTCGATGCCGTGCGGAGTGACGAAGATTCCCGCACCGAAGTTGGCGAGGATCTCTCCCGTGTTCCTGTCGAACTTGAAGATGGGGTCCACCGGGTTGTTGTCGCAGTTGATCCCGGGTCCTCCCGCGGAGCCCGCCGCACAGCGCTCATACCCCCAGACGTGCCCGTCCGTCGGGTCGATGTCCACGCCCGCGGTGGATCCCCATTGCCGTCCCTCGGGGAGCGTCGCCCAGTTGCCGATGCGCGTCGGATTCGGATTGGACAGCCCCTCGCCCGTGATCGGATTGGCTCCTTCGGCGGCCATCGTCGCCGGCGGCCCGGACTCCGTGGCGCATCCGGTGAGAAGTCCCGCACCCGCGAGCGCGAACAATGGGAGTCGAAACCCTGACATGACTGCCTCCTTGCGAGTCTCGTCTTATGTGGTTGCCGCCCGTACTCCTACCGGGGAATCACCGGCAGCGTGATGTGCGACGGATACCGCGCGTTGTGGTAGACCGTCTGATTGGCGGTCCGGACCTCCGTTTCGAGGTGAACCGGGCCGCCGGTGTTCGGATTGCGGTCGTATTTCGGGAAGTTGCTGCTCGAGATCTCGACGCGGATCCGGTGGCCTTCCCTGAAGAGGTTGCTGGTCGCCCACAGGTCGATGTTGAACTCGTACACGGTCCCGGGTTCCAGCAGCTCGAAGTCCGTGAAGTCCGGGTTGCTGTGATACCGTGCCCGCAGGATGCCGTCCGCGATGTTGATTTCCTTTCCGTCCGGGTGGACGTCCACGAGCATCGCCGTGAAGTCGGTGTCGGTCGCGGAACTCGATGCGTGCAGGGTGACCGTGATCGGACCCGTGACTTCGACGGCCTCCTCGAGGGGCGGCGTGCTGAAGACCAGGATGTCGTCCCGCTCCGCGATGTCCGCGCGGTCGAAGGGCCCGGGAGGCGTGGGTCCGAACATGAGGTTGCCGCCGCGGGTCGGAACCGGGTTCATCGGGTCGTACACGAACTCGTCGACCGGATCGGACGCCCCCGGCATCTCCATGCTCAGGGTGCCGTCGCCGGAGGAGCCGTTCGCACCGCCCCCGCTGTGGAAGTAGTAGTTCGTGTATTGGGTGCGGGCGATCGGCCACTCGTTCTCGGAGCGCCAGACATTCTCACCCATGATGAAGATCCGCACGGGCGGTTCATCGAGATAGCCATTGTCGACGTCCTTGAGCAGGGCATCGAACCACTTCACGTGCAGGCTGTCGAAGTCGACGGTGGCGTCCGGCCCGAAGTCGATGCCGTCGTAGACGAAGTTGGGGACGCTGGCGTGTGGCCATGGACCGATGAGCAGCTTCTGGTTTTCGCGTGCGTACTCGGTGTGGCCCTTCTCCACCATGCCCGTGTAGCTGACCAGCGTGCCGTCCAGGAAGACGTCGTACCACCCGCCGATGTTGAGGGAGGCCGCCGCGAATTCGTCCAGGCGCGCTTCGGAGTCGAGCACCTCCCAGTAGGCGTCGTAGGTCGGGTGCATCACGAAGTCGCGCCACCAGGGATTGTCCTGCCCCGTGGCCGCGCCCATCTCCAGCAGCGGCATGGTCCAGAGCACCTGGTCCCAGTCGGGGTTGCCCGCCTGGCCGGTGCGCCCGCCCATCCCCGACGCCCAGCCGATGCGCGAGCCCAGCGCGAGCGCGCCGCCCGGATAGGCGGTGTCGAAGTAGTAGTTGAACGGGGTCACCCGGGGGGCCATCGCCTTCAGATACGGCGACCTGAACTCCGCGCCCTTCCACTGTGTGGTGGCGAGGTAGGAGTTGCCGTGGGTGCCAACCTGCCCGTCGGACCACTCCTGCCGGCCGATCCAGTTCTGGGTGTCGTGGCTGTCGTTGGCTTCGGCCAGATAGGGATACCAGCTCCCCTCGGAGTCGAAGCGGCCGCGCACGTTCTGGTGGACGTAGACGTATCCGCGTTCTGCCCAGCGCAGGCCTTCCTCCCAGGAGGCTGCGTCCGACCCATTGTCGTAGGGGTCGCGGATCAGCAGCGCGGGATGGCGCCCCGGCGCGGCCGGACGATACACGTCCGTCGAGAGGAGCGTCCCGTCCCGCATCGGCACCATGAGATTGTGGTGTACGATCGCGGACTCTCCGGCCCGGAATTCTCCCGAGTGGAGCTCCTGTGCCTCCAGCGGCGGCGCGTACACGGAGAGCATCAGGGCGATGCCGGTTGCGAAGATTCGGGTGACGGTGCGCGACTCCATGAAGATCTCCTTAGAGGTGTGGTATTCCAGCCCGACTGATCGACGAACGCGTTTCTTCGGGTGCCGGCCCGGGCCATTCCGAGCCGGCGAACATCAGCTTCCGTCCGTTTCCCCGGTCGCCTCGTGGATGGCGGCCACGGTGAGATCGGCGATCCAGTCCACGAGCTCGCTTCCGAGGGCCAGGGTGCGGGGTATGGGCGCCAGGTCGACGCCGTTGATGGAGAAATGTCCCGCGCGGATGCGCTGCTCCATGCGAACGGTGGTGGGATCGGTGAGCATCATGATGGAGGTGGCGCTGAACTCGTCGTGCAGGCCGGGGTCCTGCATCACCTCGTTGATGCCCCTTTCGCGCAGCCATTGCTGACGGTCCACCCAGTTGTAGTACTCGGGGACATGGTGGATGCCGGTCTTGCCGTCGGTCCACCTGGCCGAGAGTTCCTCCGCGACCTCGAGCTGCGGCTGCTGGTTTCCTCCGCTGTCGCCGATCAGGACGATGTGGCTGAACCCGTTGGCCCGCAGGGCGGTCGAAACGTCGGTGAGCACGGCCTTGAAGGTCTCGACCCTGACCCCGATGGTGCCCGGATAGCGGATCGTGCCGGGTTCCAGGTCGATCTCCCCCTCGGGTACGTACTTGATGATGGGGGCGATCAGCGCGTTGCCCAGCTTGCGCGCAACCGCCTCCGCCGTCTGCTGCAGGATGTAGTTGTGCTTGCCGCCCGCCAGGTAGGGTCCGTTCTCCTCCACCCCGCCCGTGGGCACGATGACGGTGGTCTTCCCGGAGCGGATCGCGTCGCGCACCTCCATGAAGGTGAGCTCCTCGATCCACACCGACTCCAGTGCGTCGATCGGCCTGGCGGCGTCGGGATCGATCGGGTTTCCGCCGCTCCCGGGTCGAGGCGCCTGCTGCGCTTCGACCGCGTTCGGGAGAAGGAGCAAACCGAGAGCGAACAGCTTCACAAACCGGGTCATCGATGCCTCCGGGATTTGCGGGAGTGCGGTCAGGGCGTGACCGGGGCGCATGCATCGGCACCGTAACCGACGGCCCGATGCCACGCAAGGAATTCCCCGGCCAGCTGCACGCGCTCGCGTCCGGTGGATGAATTCGCGTGATCGCGCAAGGCGCGGGGTTGCGTCAACCGCGGGAGGGTTCGTCCGCGGCTGCTAGCGCGACCTCCCGTGCCAGGCCGCAAGCACCTCGGCCTCCCGTTCGATGGCAAGGCCCGAGCGCATCGTCGTCCTGTCTTCCTCGGGAAGCCCCTTCCACCACTCGAGCGTCTCGGCCGCGGTGACCGCGAGCGGCCGATAGCGCAGGCCGGCGGCGATGCCGCGGGCGCGGCTCATGCGCGCGAAACCTGTAGTCGGCCCCACGGGCGGCTGCCAGACCGGCAGGTGGCTCCACGGCTGCACTCCCTGCTCCCGCAGGAAATCGAGGGCGACGAACGTCAGGCGCGACGGCGTCGACGTGACCGCCTTGATCCCGTAGAGGAACTCGGCCATGTGCAGGTCCCCCTCCGGTCCGATCACGTTGTAGACGCCTCTCGTCTCCTGCTCCAGCAGATGCACCATGAACTCGGCCAGATCCCGCACGTCGATGTACTGGACGGGATCCATGTGGGTGTTGGGGGCGAGCACCTCTCCCCCCCGGTCCATGCGCGCGCACCAGTAGGTGAAGCGGTCGCTGCGGTCCCCGGGGCCGGCTACCAGGCCGGGACGAACGATGGTGCAGCGATCCCCGAAGGCGGCCTGCAGCTCCTGCTCCGCCAGCGCCTTCATCGGCCCGTAGCCTTCCCACTCCTCCATCGGCAGATCCGCCTGTCCCACCGGAGCGGATTCGTCGATGCCGATCTCCACCCGGGACATGTAGGCGGCCTGCGTGGAGATGAAGAGATACTGATCCGTCCGGTCCACCAGGAGGCGGGCTGTTGCGCGAACCTGGTCGGGCGTGTAGCCGGAGTTGTCGATCACGACGTCCCAGGAGCGGGTTCCTTCAAGGGACGAGAGGTCGCCGTCCCGGTCGCCGATCAGGTTCTCGACCCCGGTGAACTGGTCCTGGAACATGCGCGGCTGGCTGCGTCCGCGGTTGAACAGGGTGAGTTCGTGGCCGCGTGACAGGATGCGGTTGACCTGCCAGGGGCCGATGAACCCCGTGCCTCCGAGAAGGAGGATGCGGGAAGCCCTGCGCGGCAGCTGGACCGCTTCGGACCCATGCCCGTTAAGCGAGGCCGGGTATCCGAGTCCGAGGCCCAGTCCGCCGCCGGCGAGCGCCGACATCCGTAGGAAGTCGCGTCGATTCGTCGTCATGGTCTCACAGGTCCCCGTCAGATGGTGAAGTGTGTCGGGCTGCCAGGCAGCGGGCCCCTCTAGCGGCCCTCCTCCTCCGTCGCTGGACGGGTGCTACGCCCACCTTGCTTATACACGACACCGTCCTTCATGACGAAGTCGATGTTCCGGAGGAGGTCGATGTCGGACAGCGGATCCCCCTGCACCGCCACCAGATCCGCGACCTTGCCCGGCTCCACGCTACCGAGTTCGTCCGTGCGGTGCAACACCTTCGCTGCTTCACGGGTGGCGGCCAGAATCGCATCGGTCGGCGACATGCCCACGTCCACGAGGAGGCGGAACTCTCCAGCGTTTTCTCCGTGCGGGAAAACGCCCGCGTCGGTGCCGAAACCGATGTTTACGCCTTCCCGGATCGCCAGCTGGATCGACTCCCGGAAATAGGGATATATCTCCAGCGCCTTCTGTCCCGGCCAGCCGACAAGGGTTCCCGCCAGCGATCTCTCCCGAACATTCTCGAATGCCATCATGGTGGGCACCAGATACGTGCCGTGCTCGGCCATGAGGCGCACGGTCTCGTCGTCAAGCATGGACCCGTGCTCGATGGTAGTGACCCCCGCCCGTACGGCCGCCTTGATGCCCTCCAGGCCGTGCGCGTGCGCGGCCACGGTGCGCTCGGCCATGTTGGCGGTCTGGACGAGAACGACCATCTCTTCCTCCGTGTACTGCTGCACGCCGACCGCGTCGCCCAACGACAGCACGCCGCCGGTGGCGCAGAACTTGATGACGTCGGCCCCATACTTGATCTGGTAGTTCACGGCCTCCCGCACGCGCTCGATGCCCTGCGCGATGCCATGCTCGATTCCCGGCTCTTCGAAGATGTCGGGGCGATAGCCGTTGGAGTCGCAATGCCCGCCTGTAATGCCGAGCGAATACACGGCCGTGTAGATGCGCGGGCCCGGCACCAGGCCTTCGTTGATAGCGTCGCGCAGCGCCACGTCCGCGAAGTTGTCGGCGCCCACGTTGCGCACTGTCGTGAAGCCTGCATCGAGGGTAATCCTGGCGTTCATGACACCCACGATCGCCAGATGTCCCGGCCAGCGGCGCAAACGGTTGTCCCGGCTTCCACCCCCGCTCGTGAGGTGGGTGTGCAGATCGATGAAGCCCGGCATGACGGTATGGTCGGAGAGGTCGATGCGCGTGGCCCCCGACGGCACCTGGATGTCCTCGCCAACGGCTTCCAGGCGGGTGCCGCGCACCAGAATGGTGACGTTCTCACGCACGCTTCCGTCCACGCCGTCGATGAGGCGTCCGGCGACGACCGCGGTCACCTCGGTAGTGTCGGGCAAAGTGACCCTTTGGGCATCCAGGGACGCAGGCGCGGCCACCCACCCTGTCAACAGCAACGCCAGCAGCACCGCGCTCCGAGTGAACAGCGCTCCCGCGCGCCGATGGCCTTTCCTTCCCTCTGTCTGCTTCGCCATGGTCCTCTCCTTGCTGGTAGGCACCCCGGTTAAGGTCGACCTCAAGCGATTCACCGGCGACCGCACCGTCGCGCGTCCCCGCCGAATCGGCTAATCCCTCCGGTTGGCGTCGGACACGGGCCGCGACGGGTCGATACCCGGGCCCTTGTACTGAACGCCTCCCTTGATGACGTGAATCACATTGTTCTGTTGTAGCGCACTCATGTTCCGAAGCGGGTTCCCGTTCACAACGATGATGTCGGCCAGCTTGCCCGGCTCGATGGTGCCCAGGTCGTCGAACTTGCCGTAGAGCAGCGCGGGGTGGCGGGTCGCCATGCTGATGACCTTCATGGGCGGGATCCCGTAGCGAACAAAAAGGTCCATCTCCTGCCAGGTGGACTCATAGTGGAAGTTCATCGGCGTGCCCGAATCCGTGCCTATCACGAGGCGGACCCCGTTCTGGTACAGCTGTCTCAGCTTGGCGGGATGATGGCGGTTGGCCTCCTTGGCACCGGAGAAGTAGTTGAGCCTGCTGAACCGGTCCAGCGAACCTCGGACATCCTCGTAGATGTCGGAGGGCAGATCGGACTTCAGCTGCGGGTTGTCCAGTCGTTCCGGGTACTCGCTGGTGATGTCGTAGATCCTGCTCACCAGGGAGGTGACGGAGGCCACGATTCCGTTCTCCGCGATGAGACGCAGCGATTCTTCCGGATAGAGGGGGTTCCTGCCCCCTCCCATGTGCTCGATGGAGCCGACCCCCATTTCGGCCGCCGCGCGCACCTCTTCGACCGATCCCGCGTGTACGGCCATGTGCAATCCCGCTCGATGGGCCTCGCCCGCAATGGCCAGCCGTTCTTCCCGGGTGAGCTGCCCCAGCTGGATCACCTTGATGACATCCACCCCCGCATCGACGAGCTGGCGCGCCTTGCCGGCGGCGTCCTCCGGCCCGTCCACGGTCCAGCGGACAAACGCCTGTGTCCGGTAGTCGTAGCCCGTGCCCTGAGGAACCGGCAGGCCCTTCTGCAGGAAGGGTCCGGAGACGAAGAGCCGCGGGCCGACCATGCGACCCGCGTTGATCTCGTCGCGCACCCAGATCGCGTCTTCGAGCGGTGCCCCGAGATCCCGGGCCGTGGTTACCCCCGCCATGAGGAGTTGGCGGGCCGAGATCTCCATGATCTCGCGCCAGCGGCCCATGTAGCGGGGGAAGTACTCGTCGTAGACACCGTGGCCCACAACG
>JAJDVR010000239.1 GCA_022826025.1 Gemmatimonadota bacterium
AGTTCGGCATGATCGTCGTGACCATGGGGAACCGGGGCGGGCATCCGGACCGTTCAAAGTGGTACCATAACTATGGGTACGGCGATTTGCGCGACTATGGACTGGCCGACAAGAAGGCGGTCATTGAACAACTGGCCGATCGCCACGGATTCATAGACATAGACAAAGTAGGAATATACGGCCATTCCGGGGGCGGCTTCATGTCCACCGCGGCCATGCTCGTCTATCCGGACTTCTTCAAGGTCGCGGTGTCGTCGGCGGGGAACCACAACAACGACGTGTACAACCGCTCCTGGTCGGAGACCCACCACGGCGTGAAGGAGGTCGTGGACGACGAGGGCAACGTGAGCTTCGAATACGACATCGAGCGCAACTCGGACCTCGCCGCCAACCTCAAGGGCCACCTGCTGCTCACCACCGGCGACAACGACAACAACGTGCACCACGCCGGCACCTTCCGAATGGCGGAGGCGCTCATCCGCGCCAACAAGCGCTTCGACTTCTTCATCTTCCCGGGCCAGCGCCACGGCTTCGGCGACATGAGCGACTACTGGTTCTGGCTGCGCGCCGAGTATTTCGTGAAGCACCTGCTGGGCGACGCCCGCTGGGACGTGGACATCATCCCGCTGCAGATGAACTCGCCGCAGACACGGTGAAGAGGGATGCCTGCCAGGTCGGTATCGGTGTTCAACCCGTGGCTACCGCAGGTTAGATTTACACCAGCCCGAGCCGTTTCGCCTCGTTGCCCGAGAGAAGAACTGGAATGAAGAAAAGTCGACCGATTGAGCGCCCGCAGGCGACGCCGAATGGTGGCATGTCACTCGTGGGTAGCGGAACGAACGTGGTGGGCCACTGCAGGACCGAAGGCAGTGTGCAGATCGATGGCACGGTGGAAGGGAGCGTGGAGGCCGCGGATGTGGTCTCCATCGGGCAGGACGGGGTGATGATCGGCGACATCAGCACTCGGGATGCCGTTGTCGACGGCCGGATTGAGGGCAACCTGACGATCGGTTCGCTGTTGCACCTCAAGGCTACCAGCGTTGTGACCGGCGAGATCGACGCCGAGCGCATCCTGATCGAAGAGGGAGCAACGCTCAATGTGACCGTACGGATGGCCGACGGGCGCGGCCAGCCGCCCGCTTCGGAGTCCTGAAGCCGGGTTCGCGTTCACGTGCGGCTTCCCGCTTTGCCGGACATTCCGCATGAACGGCGTAGCCACGTCTCGTCGGCCGCGCTGACTCGTCGCACCTTCCTCAAGGGCGCACTCGCCGCGGCCGGACTCGCGCCCGCCGCGTCCTCATTGGAGAAACCGCGTGGTGGCCCTTCGCATCGCGGCGCCACCACCGCTGATTCTTCGCGGCGGGACGAGAGCGTCCTCATCATCGGCGCAGGCATGGCCGGCCTGGCGGCGGGCGCCGAACTCCATGCGCTCGGATTCGCGGACGTTGCGATTCTGGAAGCGCGTGACCGAATCGGCGGGCGCCTCTGGACGGATACCATTGGCGCGAACATCCCCGTCGATCTCGGGGCATCCTGGATCCACGGCGTAGACGGAAACCCCATCACCGCCATCGCCAGGGGAAACAGCATCGCAACGCACTCGACCGACTACGACAACGACGTGGTGCACTTCCACCATGCCGAGAGGCCGTCACCATCCGCCAGGCGGGCGCTGCGCCGTTTCTGGCGACTCACGGAGCGCCAGCCCGACACCGACCTTCAGTCCGTCTACGAACAACTCCTCGAGATCGAGCCGCTGACGGTCCCCGACCTGCGTTACCTGGACTATCTGTTGAACACCGTCGTCGAGCACGAGCACGCCGCCGACCTGCGTCATCTCTCGCTGGAGAGCATCCAGGGCGGGGATGCGTATGGCGGCCATGACGCGGTGTTTCCGCGCGGATACGGACAGGTCGCCGGCGTTCTGGCGGATGGCCTGGACATCCGGTTCCGGGAAGCCGTGACGGAGATCGACTACGCGGGGACGGACATTGTCGTGACGACGGCCGCCGGTGCGACCTTCGCGGCCACCCGAGTCGTGGTGACGGCTTCGCTCGGAGTGCTGAAGCAGAGCCTCATATCGTTCCTGCCCGCATTGCCGCTGCGGAAGCGCGGCGCGATCGATGGCCTGGAGATGGGCGTGCTCAACAAGACGTGCCTGCTGTTTGACGACGTGTTCTGGGACGACGACGTGGAAATCATCGGCTACGTCGGTGCCCGGAGGGGGCAGTGGGCGGAGACCCTCAACCTGTATCCGTACACGGGGCATCCGGTTCTGATGATGTTCAACGCCGGAGCCTACGGCGCTCGGATCGAGCGGCTCTCCGACCAGGAGATCGTCGCGCAGGCGGTTGCGGCGCTCGGGAGCATGTATGGCGTCATCCCACCGCCCAGGGATGCGATCATCACACGTTGGCGCTCGGATCCGTGGAGCCAGGGGTCCTACTCGTACGTTCCGGTCGGATCCTCGTATCAACGGTACGCCGAACTGGGGCGAACCCGTCGGCGACAAGCTGTTCTTTGCGGGGGAGGCGACACACGTCGAATACCCGTCGACCGTGCACGGTGCGTTTCTCTCGGGCATTCGCGCAGCCCGGCAGATCGCCGCGCTCCCCGCACCAACTTCTGCCCCACGGTCCTCCGGGACTCACCGCTGACGCGGTAGCGAGCGAGATGTGCCTAACCGGTCGAGAAGGGTGTCCAGCCCGTGGTTATGACGGGCTCGCGTACGACGCGGAGGTCGGGCGGCGTGATGATCTCGCAGGTCGGACCGGGAGCGCGGGCGAGTCGGCGATCGAGGGTGAGAAGGGGGCAGGAGAGCGCTTCTGCGAGTGCCACATACCATGCATCGTAGATGGTGATGTTGTGGCGAAGCTCCCAGACGCGATCCGCGAAGGGAGCGAATGGGTAGAGGTCGATTTCGATGGTCAGCAGGTTTCGGTGCGCCAGGGCGGCTTCCGGGCTCGGAAGGTCCCGGGCCAGCTCCAGGCGCCGAAGCGCGCTGCCTGCCTCGGGCAGGACCATATGCGGAGCCGCCAGCGAGCCGTTCCGGCGCGCCTCCGCGATCGCGGATTCCGACCAGGTCCCATCGGATCGCAAGTGGGCGACTGCCGCCGTGAGCACCGATCCATCAACGACGACCGTCACTTCCGATCCGCGTCGCGGGCACGCAGAATGTCCTCGGTGGTTACGTTGTTGGTCATCGCGCGCTTGTCGGCGCGGACCTGCCTGAGCCACTCCTCAACGGAAGGCTTGGCCACCAGACGCTCCAGTTGGCCCCGCAGGTACTCCTGCATGGACTGGCCTCTCGCAGCCGCGCGCGCCGCGATCCGGTCCCGCACTTCCTCGGGAACGCCTCTGATGGTGATCTGAACGCTCATGACAGCATATTAGCGTCGGAGCCATCAGTTTGCAAGCACTCAAGGCCGTAGCATTGCCTGGAAGGGCCACCTGCTTCGCATGGCCACTCCTCCAGGGCTCTCGCAGGGCTTCTCGCGGGACGCCTTGCCGCGCCGCGCGCGCAACGTTTTTTGTTGCGCGCCATTTTTTAGCCCCATAGCTTGTGCACATGGACGAGGCCGACCACGGTACCGCGCAACACTCCGAATCCGGCGAAGACGGTTCTGACTGGACCCTGAGCCATCTCGAGATGATTCGCCGGGGCGTGGACTCCGATCGCGGAATCGCAGCCATTCTTGGCGTTTCCGCGTCCCAAGTCACGCGCTGGAGGCAAGGTCAGCGTCCGGACCGGGAGAACGCCGACCGGCTCGCCGGCCTGGCGCTGGCCGTGGAGATGCTGATGCGCTGGCTCGAGGCGGACATCGTCGAGGAGTGGCTGACCGGCCCGAACGCGCATCTGGACGGCGCAACACCGTCGTACTTCATCCAGCGGAGTCAGATCGCCGAGGTCGTAGGGGCCGTGGAGGCGATGAAAGCCGGCGTTTTCGCCTGACTGGTCGCGCTCGTGGCTCTCTTCTGGCGCGTTTTTCCGTGGAATCCCGGCGTCGTCGACGACAGCCCGTTTTCGCCGTCCTGCATTCCGCCGACCACCGGACGGGGGCGCTTCGACCTTCCGGTGGCCTGCTCCCCCGTGCTTTACCTGGCCGAATCACCCGAGCACGCCATCGCCGAGGCGCTTCAGCCGTGGCGCAACCGGCCCCTTCGGGAAGCGCACCTTCGGCGGGCCGGGCACCCGTTGGCGCTGGTCAGCGTGCAGCTGGATGCGGACGCGGCCTCGGAGATTCTCGACCTCTGTGACCCCGCCACGCTCGACCGCCGGGGAATCGCCCCGGATCAGGTCGCCTCACGCAACCGTCGCGCAACGCAGGCCATTGCCGCCGCCGCGTGGGACAGCGGAAAGACCGGCCTGAGATGGTGGTCCGCCTTCGGGGGCGAGTGGCACGGGATCGTCCTCTTCACGGATCGCACCCGAGGCGGTTTGCGCTACGGTGGGCCACGGGTGCTCTCGGCCCGGACACCGGCTCTCTACGCCGCTGCGGCGGCGCTGGGCATGCCGATGGCGGTCACCTTCGC
Source organism: Gemmatimonadota bacterium (assembly GCA_022826025.1). Classification (GTDB taxonomy): domain Bacteria; phylum Gemmatimonadota; class Gemmatimonadetes; order Longimicrobiales; family Gaopeijiaceae; genus BD2-11. The sequence goes on from JAJDVR010000239.1 coordinate 4,534, forward strand.
CACGCTCCCGGACCCGGAATCCCGCGACTGAAGAGGACTTCGACTCCCGGATCTCGTGTAACGGCGGTGTCCGCGATCGCCTGGGTCGTGACGGTCGGCGGAAGGTCGCGCAGGATGGCCCGAATCCGGCGGGTGCCGGGGTTGCGCAGGATCGCCATGGGGCGGTGGCTGTCCTGGTCCAGCGTGGCCGATCCTCCTGGGCCGGCGAGCGTGACGCTGGTCAGGCGGCCCTCCCAACCCGGTTGCACCGGAAGCATGAAGAGGAAGCTCGAGCTGCCGTCGCCATCGGCTATGACCGGCATCTCGAAGTCGAGGGAGAAGAGCACGGTCCCGTCGTCTGCTCGACCGATCACCACATACTCACCGATCGAGCGCGGAAGTGAGGGCGGGGCGTCGATTACGAAGACGGGGTCCAGGAACGGCACCCGGTCGGCGTCGATGCCGCCCCAGAGGAGCAGATTCTGGGTGCGGATTGTATCCGGCGCGACGGAGGCGCCCACCAGGTCGTTTGGCTGAAAGCGGGCGTTGTGCGTGGTGTTCGGACCGGGACGGATGCGTTCCGAGTCAAAGGCCCCGAGCGCCGGGCAGGCAGCCAGGAGGAACAGCGCCGGAATCGCGACGCGGATGCCGGTTCGGTGCGGGGTCCTCATGATTGTCTCTGTACACGCCTGATCCGGATCCGGTGCCCCGGATCACGAGCCCTCGCCGGCGCAACGGGTCGCCGCATCGCGCCCGTGACCACGTCCGCCGACCGCCGGCTACCTCGCGAAACTCCTTCTCGGGGGCCTGCACTGCGGCCACGTCCCCCGCGTTCCGGTGTTCGGATTCACCGGCAGTACCCGCTGGCTGACGTCCATGCGCTCCGGATCCTCGGAGGCCATGTAGGTCAGCATGGCGGCGAGGGTCGCGTTGTTGCGCAGGTCGTCGAAGACGATCTTGTCGAAGGTGTCGCGGTTGGTGTGCCAGGTGTACTGGCGATAGTCGGGATAGTTGGACTGGAGCCGGAATCCGGGCGCGGGCTTGCAGATGAAGGACATGTGGTCCGAGCCGCCGGTCTCGGGCACGCCCGGCACGTCCAGTTCGATGTGGCCGGTGATCTCCGGGGGGATTTGCTCGAACCAGCGGGCGAAGTGCTCCCCGGCGCCCAGGAAGCCCTGCATGCGGATGAAGTCGATGCGCCAGGTGCCGTTGTCCTGGTTGAAGGAGGCCTGAAGCCCGTCCACCACCTCGGGGTTGTCGGCCGCAAAGGCGTTGGAGCCGATCAACCCCTGCTCCTCCCCGCCCCAGTGACCGACCATGATCGTGCGGCGCGGGTTGGGATAGGTCTCCCTGAGGATGCGCATGGCCTCGTGCATCATGATGGTGCCGGTGCCGTTGTCGGTCGCGCCCGAGGCGCCGTCCCACGAGTCCAGGTGCGCGCTCAGCAGCACGTACTCGTCGGGCAGTTCGGTGCCCGGAATCGTGGCCACCACGTTGAAGGCGGGCACGTCGCCAAGGAATTCGGCCTCCGCTTCCAGGCGGATGCGCGGTCCCTGGTCCCTCGACGCGAGCCGGTGGAGGAGCGAGTAGTCCTCGCAGGCCAGGTGCAGCGAAGGGATCTCGCGGGTCGCAGAGGCGAAGATCTTGTCCACGCCCCAGCCCCGGGACCAGTTGCCGGTGATCAGCCCGAGTGCACCTGCGCTCTCCAGCCGCTGCGGGCCGGCGTTGGGGATGAAGGTCAGCTGGTAGCTGGCCGCCCATTCCTGCTGCGCCGCTTCCCGGGCCTCGCTCATGCGCCGGAAGGACTCTGGGGTGGCGTGGTCGAGCCACGACTGGTCCTCGCGGCAGGTCGGTTCCGCGAAAGAGACCGCCACGAACTTGCCCGCGGCGGAGGGCAGCCAGGCGTTGAGCTCGGCGGCGTCGGCGAAGTAGGGCAGCGCGACCACCTCGCCTTCGACGGGCCCGTCGGTTCCCGGGCTCCAGGCGAGCAGCGTGCCCTCCAGCGTACGTCTGCGGGGCTCCAGCATGTCGATGTGGGTAAAGCCGCGCTCCCATCCGATCCAGGTGCCGTAGTCCTGGCGCTCCGCCTCGATGCCCCAGCGCTCGTAGTTGGAGATCAGCCAGTCCGCGGAGTGCGAGTAGGCAGGAGACCCCATCAGCCGCGGGCCGATCGAGTCCATGAGAGCCTGCGCGAGATCGAAGGCCTGGCTTCCCGAACCCATGCCCTCCTCCCACATCGCCTGGATGACGGGGTCGTCGGAGGGGAAGGTCTGGGCGGGCAGCGGCGCCGCGAGAGAAAGGGCGGCTGCGGCGAGGAGAATGCGTCGGGTGGTCATGGGATGGTTCCTTCGGTTGCGGATGGGTGGTTCCCAGGCGTCAGGATGGGCCAAGGGGTGACAAAGCGCCAGCCGGCGGGACCGCTCGCCGGGCGCCCAGATGCGCGGCCGGGACATTGCCGGATGGTTGCCGTGGTGTCATCCTGACATGCTGCGGTCCCCAACGTCTCCCCAGCCTCCCGGAGGCGAATCATGACGCGTCCTCGCATGCTGGTTTCCGCTCTCGCTCGGCTTTCTTTGCCGGCCCTCGCCACGCTCGCCGCCTCGCCCGCCCAGGCGCAGCGCTTCTCGATCGAGGACGTGCTCAGCCCCGGCTATCCGGTGCAGCTGGTGTCGGCCCGCGCTGCGGACCGCATCGCCTGGATCGAGTACGAGGAGGGGAAGCGCAACGTCTACACGGCGGCGGCGCCCGACTTCACCCCCACGCGGGTGACGCGCTTCGAGGACGATGACGGGCGCGACCTGTCGAACCTGCGCATCTCCGACGACGGATCCACGCTGGTCTTCCTGCGCGGACACACCCCCAACCGGCAGGGATGGATCGCCAACCCGGCCAGCGATCCCCGGGGCGCCGAGCGCGCCGCGTGGGCGGTGAGCACCGCGGGTGGCGAGCCCTGGCGGGTGGCGGAGGCCTGGAACGTGGCGCTCTCTCCCGATGGGGAGTGGATCGCATGGGAGAGCGGTGGGGACATCTACCGGGCGCCGGTGAACCCCGGGGTCGCGGCCGGCGACCCGGAGCGGCCGCTCTTCAGCGTGTTTGGGAGCCAGGAAGATCCGGTGTGGTCCCCGGATTCGCGGCGCCTCGCCTTCGTGAGCGACCGGGAGGATCACAGCTTCATCGGCGTGTACGACGCCGAGCGTCCCGGAATCACATATCTGGGCCCGGCGGTCGACCGCGACACGAGCCCCACCTGGTCGGCGGACGGGACCCGGGTCGCCTTCATCCGCAGGCCCGGGCTGCCCTTCGGCGCGCGGGCGGAGCGGGGCGGCGCCACCGGCGAGGCCGCCGCGGAGGACGTCTGGCCCGCCGGGATGACCGAGGCCCGCTTCGCCGGCGGGTACGACTTCTCTATCTGGGTGGGCGACGCGCGCACCGGGGAGGCGGCGGAGGTGTGGCACAGCCCGTCGGGCGACAGCCTCTACCGCGAGGTGCGCGAGGTCATCTGGGCCGGCGACCACATCATCTTCCAGGCCGAGCCCGACGGGTGGCGCCGGTACTATTCGGTCGACGCGGACGGGGGCACGCGCGACCCGGTCGAACTCACGCCGGGCGACGGCATCGCCGAGTACATCTCGCTCTCGCCGGACGGGCGCACCCTTTTCTACGCCACCAACGCGGGCGACATCGACCGGCGCCATCTGTGGCGGGTGCCCACGGAGGGAGGGCGGGCGCGGCAGCTCACCGACGGCGACGGGGTGGAGACGTACCCGGCCGTGCTGGCGGGCGGCCAGCAGGTGGCCCTCCTGGCCGCCAGCGCGAGCCATCCACTTACGGTGGCGGTGGCGCCGGCCTCGGGCGGCGGGGCGAGGATGATTCGCGAGCTCCCGTCCCGCTATCCCCTGGCCGAGCACGTCACGCCCGAGGCGGTCACCCTGGACGCCGAGGACGGCTTCGAGTTCTACAACCAGCTCTTCCTGCCCCCCGATCTCGCGCCCGGCGAACAGCGTCCGGCGCTCATCTTCATCCACGGGGGATCCCGGCGCCAGATGCTGCTCGGTTACCACTACATGCACTTCTATCACATGGCCTACGCCATCAACCAGTACTTTGCGAACAAAGGCTATGTGGTCCTGTCGGTGAACTACCGGAGCGGCATCGGCTACGGGCGCGACTTCCGCAACGCGCCCGGACGGGGACGCGAGGGCAACACCGAGTATCTGGATATCCGGGCCGCCGGCGAGTATCTGCGCGACCGCGGCGACGTGGATCCCGCGCGCATCGGGCTCTGGGGCCTCTCCTACGGGGGCATCCTCACGGCCCAGGGGCTGGCGCGCGACTCCGACCTCTTCGCGGCGGGCGTGGACATCGCGGGCGTGCACCTGTGGGGCAACTCCATCGACCCGGCGTCGGTTTCGTACCAGTCATCCGCGATCTCGGAGATCGAGAACTGGACCTCGCCGGTGCTGCTCATCCACGGCGACGACGACCGCAACGTGGCCTTCTCGCAGACCGTCGGGCTGGTGCAGCTGCTGCGGGCGCAGGGCGTGCCCCACGAGCTCATCGTCTTCCCGGACGACGTGCACGACTTCCTGCTGCACGAGCGCTGGCTGACCACTTTCGACGCGACGGACCGCTTCTTCGACCGCTACCTGATGGATGGCAGAGCGGTGGCGACGGAGGGCAGGCGGTAGGCTCCCTCAGCGGGACGGCAGCGGGATCGACGCGACGGACGGGACGTCCAGCTCGTCCCGGTAGACGCCCCAGATGCGCGAATCAGAGAAGCGCAGGGCGTCGAACCGGTCGGGCAGGAGCACCTCGCGCGCGACTCCGTCCGAAGAGATGCGCAGCCACCGCGGACCGCCGCTCAGTCCGCCGGCGTCGGGATCGAACGGGTGCAGCCACATGGTTCCGTCTTCGCTGCAGCGGAAGTCCACGTAGTGCGGCAGATAGGTCGCGAGTTCCAGCGGGCTGCCGCTGACCCCCTGGGCCATCTGGTTCAGGAGCCGCTGCCGGTCCGCTTCGCCGAGCCTCCCCCTCACATCGCCCGTCAACTCGGCCTGTCTCAGCTCGAACACCGCGCCGGCGAACTGTCGCGCGCTGACTTCGGTGAAGGGAACGGGCGGAAGATCGACGGGCATGACCTCCGACCCGGACCGGTCGAAGCCGCGCAGCTGATTCCGCACCCGGTCATAGACGCGCACGAGATTCTCGCCGCACGGGGCCCACAGCCGATACCACTGCGGGAATCCTCCCTCGCTGGGGACGAAGTCTCCGGATGGATCGTCGAGCACGGCACCGAGGGTCACCAGGGTCCGGGTCCCGGCCGCTGCCGGATCGACCGCGACCAGATCGGCGCCCAGCAGCGAGAGGCGGAGGCCGAGCATGCCCGCCTCGCCCGGCGGGCGCGCGCGGGGCACGATGATCTCGCCGCCCAGTCTGGCAGTCCGGACCGCGGCGCTCAGCAGGTTCATCCCACCCCGTACGCTGCCGGGCGGGAGGGACTCCGAGCGCAGGAGGATCTCCGTCCAGTCGGCGTCCGGCCGGGAGATCCGGATCATGGCGTGGCGTCTGAGATCGAAGACCCACGCCTCACCCTCCCATCCCCCCGCGAGGAAGGCGGAGGGCATCGGGAATTCCTCGGGTCCGCCTCCGGCGCGTCCGTGCGCGCCGAGGGACTCCCCTTCCGGACCAAACCCGATGAAGTACGGCTCGACCGAATTGAAGACCCAGACGGAGCCGTCGGGCAGTACCTCCAGGTCCTGTACGACGGCGAGGGACTCGGAGGTGCCCAGTATCTCGACGTCCGACGCGCCTGGCTCGAGCGGAGCACCCGGGTCGTCGGCGGGCGCGCCGCCGCAGCCCGCGAGGAAGGCCGTCGTGGACCACGCCGCAGCGAGGCGGAGTGACATTCGGCGCCCGGGCGATGTCATCGTTGCTCCTGCGCCGTGACGATGGGCCATGGCTGCCAATCCCTCCATTGGCCGCGCGTGAAGTCGGGGAAGGGGACCGGCGCGCTTCCCTGGGCGACGCTGATCTCGGAGAGCTCGCAGACGGCGCTGAGGGCGGCTGCGTCGTAGACGTTCATGTCGGTAGGTTCGCCGCGGCGCAGGCACTCGATCAGCCGATAGTCCTCCATGAAGTCCATGCCCCCGTGGCCGGCGCCGATGGAGGCTTCGCGCAGCGCGCTCCAGAGCGGGTGCTCGAATTCGTCGTAGTACGCCTCGGCCTCCTGCCACCGATGCGACGGGCTGCTGCCCTCGATGTAGACCCGGTCCGGGTAGCCCTGAAAGATGCCGCGCGTGCCCTGGACCTTGTTGATGCGGTCGTAGGGGCGGGGAAGGTTCGTGTCGTGGGCGACGTAGATGGTGCGTCCCATCGCAGTCTGGATGAGGCTCGCGTTGACGTCCCCCAGCGCGAAGGTTTCCGCACGCTTGGGGTGTCCCTCTCCGTAGTGGATCGCCGCCCACTCCTGCAGGCCGCGCGACGGGCTGCTCATCGACACCAGGGAGGCGAAACGGTCGCCCCGGTTGATGTCCATGCAGTTGGCGACCGGGCCCAGGCCGTGGGTGGGGTAGAGGTTGCCGTTGCGGGTCCATGAGTGGGCGCGCCGCCAGAGCCCCTCGCCCTCGTCGGCGAACTTGATCTCGCGCAGGTCGTGCAGGTAGCCGCACTCGGCGTGCAGGATCTCACCGAGCAGCCCCTGGCGCACCAGGTTGAGGCAGAGGAGTTCGGCGCGGCCGTAGTTGACGTTCTCCATCATCACGCAGTGGCGCCCGGTGCGCTCGGCGGTCTCCACCAGCCGCCAGCAGTCGTCCAGGGTGTAGGCGGCGGGGACCTCGGTGGCGGCGTGCTTGCCGTTCTCCATCGCAGCGATGCAGACGGGGACGTGCCAGCGCCAGGGGGTCGCGGTGTAGACGAGGTCGAGGTCCTCCTCGGCGCACAGGCGCTCGAAGTCGCGCTCGCCGCGGCTGTAGAGGGCGGGGCGGGGGTGTCCCGCCTCCTCGACGAGGGCGGCGGCTCGCTCGGCGTGCTCGGCGCGGATGTCGCAGACGGCGGTGATCACGCAGCCGTCAATGCGGACCAGGTTGCGGACGTGGGCGGTGCCCATCCCGCCCACGCCGACGAACCCGATGCGCACCGGGTCGGCGGGTGGGGCGGCGAGGGGCCGGGCCGGGGGGGCGGGGAGGCTCTGGGGGATGGCGGCGGTAGCCGAGGCCGGGGCCTGGGCTCCGGTCGTGGCCGCTTCGGCTCCGGGCTCGGTGCAACTCGCGGCGGCGCCGGCCGCCACGCCCAGCGCGCCGGCTTTCAGGAAGTCGCGGCGGTTGAGGGGGTGGGGCTCTCCGGTTCCGTGGTCTGCGACCCCGGGGTCGCGTCCGGTTTGCCGGCGGTGGGCGTCGTCGTTCATGGGAGTGCGGGGTTCGGGTGCTCTGGGCGCGCTCCAGAAGACAGTGACGTCGGTCCGTGGGGTTGCGCCAGTCCACGGGAATCCGTCCGGGGCACGATTGGTCCCGTGGCGTCAATCGCTCTCGTCCTGTCTCCGCTACATCTTTTCCGGGCCCGCGTTTCCTGTAATCATGGAGGGCGCGCACCTTCGCGGACGCGGGCGGACCTCCTTCAACCTCCAACCCCCGCACCATGCCTTCCTCCCCGACCCCAACGATGCCACGGGTGCCACGGAGCCCCGGTGTGGGCGCATCGATTTCCCTGATACGCATCCTGAACCGGCGGGCGCGCGGGCTCATGACCATGATCAAGCGCATCGTCTACCGGCTGCCCGGTCTCCGCAACGCGATGCTTCCCGAATACCGCTACTGGGTGGACCCGGGCGAACTCTCGGCGATGATCGGCTTGATCGACGCCACCCGTGGCACCGGAGGAGCGATCGTGGAGATCGGCGTGGCGCGGGGAGACACCTCGGTTTTCCTCCTGGAGCACCTGCGAACCACCAGTGATCCGCGGACACTCGTGTTCGTCGACACTTTCGCCGGTTTCACCCGGGAGAGCATCGACTACGAGGTTGAAAACCGACGCAAACGCGCCACCGAACTCTCCGACTACTCCTATGGCAGCGCCCGGGTCTTCGACTACAGCCTCGCCCGGCTGGGCTACAGCAACTACCGCATCATCGAGGGCGATTGCTCGAAGGTGAACTGGGACGAAATCGGCCCCATCGGCGCGGTGTTTCTGGATGTCGACCTCTACCTGCCCACGGCCGTGACGCTGGAGGCCCTCTGGCCCCGGCTCGTTCCCGGCGGCGGCATCGTTCTGGACGACTGTGTGGAGCCAGCCTGGTGCGACGGCGCCTTGCAGGCCTGCCGCGAATTCATCGACCGGCACGATCTGCCGTTCGTTCGCGTGGGTGGCAAAGGGGCGTTGCTGCGCAAGCCGGGAGAAGAGGTTCCCGCCTGACGGACGGCTGCTCTCCGCCCACGGCATCGCATCCCAACCGAGGAGTTTCCATGCGCAACAGATTCCATGGCATGCTGCTGGCCGCAGTTGCGCTCGCCGTCACCGGATGTGGCGGGGTCGGGAGTGCGGATTCCGGGTTCGAGGTCGCGGAAGCCTCCGTCCTCGAGCTGCAGGAAGCACTGGAGGAGGGGCGGTTGACCTCGCGCCAACTGGTCGACCACTACCTCGACCGCATCGCGGCGTACGATGTCGCCGGGCCCGAACTCAACACCATCACGCGGCTGAACCCGAGAGCGGGCGATGAGGCCGAGGCGCTCGACCGCGAGCGGGCGGCGGGCACGGTGCGCGGGCCGCTGCACGGCATCCCGGTGCTGATGAAGGACAACTACGACGTGGCCGGGATGCCGACCACCGGGTCGAGCCTGGCGCTCTCGGCGCTCATGCCGCCGGACGACGCCTTCCAGGTGGCGCGGTTGCGCGAGGCGGGCGCGGTCATCGTGGGGAAGACCAACCTGCACGAGCTGGCGGCCGGGATCACCACCGTCAGTTCGCTGGGCGGGCAGAGCCGCAACGCCTACGAGCCCGCGCGCAACCCGGGCGGGAGCTCGGGGGGGACGGGGGCGGCGGTGGCCGCGAGCTTCGCGGCGGTGGGGTGGGGGAGCGACACCTGCGGGTCGATCCGCATCCCGGCGGCGGTGCACAATCTGTTCGGATTGCGGCCCACCAAGGGGCTGTCAAGCATCGACGGCATCCTGCCGCTCTCGCACTCGCAGGACACCGGCGGCCCGCTCGCGCGCACCGTGACCGACCTGGCGATCGCGCTGGACGCGACGGTCGGGCCGGACGCGGCCGATCCCGCAACGGCCGTGCTGGAGGGGCTCCCGACCCCCGGCTTCCAGGCCGCTCTCGACCCGGCCGCGCTGGAGGGCGCCCGCATCGGCGTGCTCGCCGACTGGCTGGAAGAGGGCGGCGGCGGGGGGCGGATCACGGAGGTCGTGCGCGCCGCGCTGGCCGAGATGGATTCGCTGGGCGCCGAGGTGGTGGACGTGGCCATCCCCGACCTGGACAGCCTGCTCGCGAACACCGGGCTGATCGATCTGGAGTTCAAGTTCGACCTGATGGACTACCTGGCCGGGGTCCCGGACGCCCCGGTGTCGACGCTCGAGGAGATCGTCGAAGCCGGCCTGCACCACGAGGCGCTGGACGCCAACTTCCGGCGGCGCATCGCCCGCACGGAGCGGCCGACGGACGAGTACGAGGAGACGATGGCCCGCCGGGACGCGCTCCGCGACGCGGTGGTCGGCTTCATGGACACCGAGGAACTGGACGCGCTCGCCTACCCGACCATGCGGCAGGAAACGGCGCTCATCGGGGCGGCCCCGGTCGGCTCCACCTGCTCGCTGAGCGCGAACACGGGGCTGCCGGCGCTCACGGTGCCGGCCGGGTTCACCGGGACGGAGGTCCCGGCGGGGCTCGAGTTGCTCGGCCGCGCGCTCGACGACGCCCGCCTGGTCGGCTTCGCCTACGCGCTCGAGAGAGCCAGCCCCAAACGGCGGGCACCGTTGCGCACGCCGCCTCTCGACGGAGGACGCCCGCCGGATCCCGTGCTGGTCGCGCTCGACCCGCCGCAGGGGAGCGTGGAAGGCGCCTTCCTGCTGGATCTGCCGACCGGCACGCTGTCGTACCGCGTCGCGCTCGCGGGGGTCGAACCGGAGGATGCACTGGGGGTGGTCCTGCGGCGGACCCCGGCGGACGACGCGGAGGGGGGCGGGGTGGTGGTGCTCCGCCTGGCCGGGCCGGACGTCAACGAGGTCACCCGCGCCTTGCCGCTCACCACCCGCCTCATGCGCGACCTGCTGGACGGCCGGATGGAGCTGGTCGCCCACACGAGCGCCGGATTCGAGCACCGCAGGTTGGTGGCCGTTCGACCATGACGTCAATTGCGGCGCGTGCAGCCATCGAGCCGGTGTTGTGGCGCTGTTGACCGATGGTCAGCCCTTCGGCATCGGCTCGTGCCCGCTTCCGGGGGCCAGCCGCTCCGTGTCGCGAGGAGCGCGCAGCTCGGTCGCGAAGCGGGTCTCTTCCTCCACTCGCGTGAGCCGGGTATCGAGCGAATCCAGTTCCTCGCGAATCGCGGCGAGCATGCGCCCGTCGCCGCGCGGAAGGGAGCCCTGGTTCTGCCGCTTCCAGAAGAAGCGAAGCACCGTGTAAAGCACTGCCGAACCCCAGCCGGCGACGAAGATCGTGATCATGAAGGTGACGAAATCTCTCATTAGCGCGGTCGTACCGTTCGGTGCCCCCGCTGTTCCGACCGATGCGCGGCGAGCGGCGTGTCGCAAATGCCGCGCCGGACTGACCGCGGCCCGCTTTTCGCTTGCTTGAAGCGGCTCGCGCGAGCACCTTCCAAACCCTGCATCCCGGCCCGCCGGATCCCCTGTATTCCGATCCACCCACGTCCGAAATCGGAGTCTCCCCGACATGAAGAATCCCTTCATCATCGCCGCATCCCGGGTGGTTCTGGCCATCGGCGCAACGTCTCTGGCTCCCGCTCCGGCCGCGGCCCAGAACACCTCACCGCCCGAGTACATGGAGATGGCCCGGTCGCTCCTCGAGGAGCTGGTCGAGATCAACACGACCGACACCGAACGCGGCGACAACACCCTCGCCGCGCGGGCGGCGGCGCGCGTTCTTCTGGACGCGGGTTTCCCCGCGGAAGACGTCCACGTCCTGGTCCCCGGCGACGCTCCCACCAAGGGCAATCTGGTGGCGCGCCTGCGGGGCCGCGACACGGGGCTCGCGCCCATCCTGCTGCTCGCGCACATCGATGTCGTCGAGGCACTCCCGGAGGACTGGAGCCCGGACCTGCCACCCTTCGAGTTCATCGAGCGCGACGGCTACTTCTACGGGCGCGGGGTCACCGACGACAAGGACGAGGCGGCCATCTACGCCGTCAACCTCATCCGCATGAAGCAGGAGGGCTTCGTCCCCGACCGCGACATCATCGTGGCGCTTACGGCGGACGAGGAGGGCGGGCCGCGCAACGGCGTCGCCTATCTCCTGGAGGAGCATCGCGAGCTGATCGATGCGGCGTACGCCCTGAACGAGGGCGGCGGCGGGATGTCGCAGAACGGCCAGCGGCTCTCCAACAACGTGCAGGCCGCGGAGAAGCTCTACCTCTCCTTCTTCTTCACCGCCACCAATCCGGGCGGGCACTCGTCGCTGCCGGTGCGCAGGAACGCCATCTACGACCTCTCGAACGCGCTGCTCGCGGTGCAGGACCACGACTTCCCGGTCATGTTCAACGAGACCACCGAGGAGTTCTTCGGGCGCTCCGCGGACCTGGTCGGGGGGGAGACGGGCGCAGCCATGCGCCGCCTCCTGGCCGATCCGGAGGACGCTGAAGCCGCGCTGTTGCTGTCCGCGGAGTCGGGCTACAACGCCCGCCTGCGCACCACCTGCGTTGCCACCGTGCTGGAGGGGGGGCACGCCCAGAACGCGCTTCCCCAACTGGCGCGCGCGAACGTCAACTGCCGCATCTTCCCGGGCCACGATCCTGCGGATGTGGAGGCAACCCTCGCCGAGTTGGCGGCCCCGTTCGATGTCACCGTGGAGCCGCGCGGAGTCGTCACCCCGAGCCCGCCCTCTCCGCTGACCGACGAAGTGCTCGGGCCCATCGAGCGCATCACCGAGGAGATGTGGCCCGGCGTGCTGGTGCTCCCGGTCATGGGGTCGGGAGCAACCGACGCCCTCTACCTGCGCAACGCGGGAATCCCCGTGTACGGCGTCAGCGGCCTCTTCGTGGACATGGACGACATCCGCGCGCACGGCCGAGACGAGCGCATCGGCGTCGAGAGCTTTTTCGAGGGCCAGGAGTTTCTGTACCGGCTGGTGAAGGCGCTGTCCGGCGGCGGTGTGGCGTAGAGGCGTTTCGCGCCCCGGCCGAAATCGAACCTGCGCGCAACGTTTTTTGTTGCGCAATCATGAAGGACCAGCAGGAGGAAGAGCATGAAGTCGCTGTCCTACAACCATTTGCTCGTTATCCTCGCCGTCGGCGCCGCGTGCGCCGCAGAGGCATCCGCGCAGCAGAAGCCCACGCTCACCCCCGACGACTACGGCCAGTGGGAGACCCTGGGTCAGGCGACGCTCTCGCCCGATGGCCTCTGGCTCGCGGTCGGCATCAGCCGGGTCAACGACGAAGACGAGCTGCGCGTCCACCGCACCGATTCCGACTCGGTGGTGGTGGTCCCCTTCGGTCGAAGCCCGCGGTTCAGCGAGGACGGGGGGTGGCTCGCCTACGCGATCGGCATCTCCCCCGACGAGCGGGAGGCGCTGCAGGAGCGTCGCGAACCGGTGCGCAACGACATGGGGCTGCTGAACCTGCGTACGGGCGAGCAGGAGACGATCGAGGACATTTCGTCCTTCTCCTTCTCGGGAGACGGGCGGCACCTCGCGCTGCGGCGCTACGAGCCGGAGGAGCAGGAGAGTGCGGGAGCGGACGCCATCGTGCGGAGTCTGGCTTCGGGCGCCTCGATCAGCTTCGGCAACGTCGCCGCGCTCGCGTGGCAGGACGAGGGACATCTGCTGGCGATGACGGTGGACGCCGAGGACCGCGTGGGCAACGGGGTCCGCCTCTATGATCCCGAGTCGGGCCGCATCCGCTCGCTGGACACGGGCGAGGCCGAGTACCGGGAGCTCTCCTGGCGCGAGGAGGCGGCGGACCTGGCCGTGCTCAAGACCTACACCGACGACGAGCACGAGGACACGGCGCATGTAGCGCTGGCGTGGCGGAACCTCGACCAGGGTGAGGGCGAGGCCCTCGTTCTCGATCCGCGCGAATCCCCGACGCTGCTTCCCGGACAGCGCGTGGTCGAGCACCGCGCGCCCTCCTGGTCCGGGGACGGATCCATCCTCTTCCTCGGTTACCAGGAGCGGATTCCGGTACCGGAAGATGAAGGAGAGCGCGAAGAGGAGGCGGAGGGTGACGAAGCGGAGGGCGATGCCGGGGAAGGCGATGCCGAGGGCGAAGAGGATGAGGAGGGCGAAGGAGAGGAAGGAGAGGGAGGGGACGCAGGCGACGACGATGAGGAGGAGCGGGCCGGCGTAGAGATCTGGCACTCCTTCGATGTCGATCCGGTCCCTCAGCAGCGGGTGCGGGAGCGTCAGCTGCGGCAGCGCAACCAGATCGGCGCGTGGCACTTGGGAGACGGGCGCTTCCTGATGCTCGGCGGCGACCGCGCCGATCAGACCACGCTGCTGGAGGGGGAAGGCCACGTCCTCAACCGTGACGAGACCCCCTACGACGTGGACGCCATGTTCAACCAGCAGTTCTACGACCTGTACGCGGTGGATACGGGGTCGGGGGCCGAGTCGCTGGTCCGCGAACGGATCACCCTGGCGGCCCAGGGAAGTCCGGAGGGCCGCTACGTGGTGTGGTTCGAGGGCGAGGACTGGTGGAGCCACGACCTCTCCAGCGGGGAGACGCGCAACATCACCGAGGGGCTGGGGGGGACGTTCGTCAACCTGGACCTGACCCCGACCCGGGAGCAGATGCCCGCGTTCGGGCTCGCCGGCTGGACCGAGGGCGACCAGTCCGTGCTGATCAATGATCGATGGGACGTCTGGGAGGTGCAGGCGGACGGTTCCGGCGGCCGCCGCCTCACCAAAGGGGCCGAGAACGAAGTACGCCATCGCGCGTTACGGCCCGACCCGGAGGCCGAGGCCTTCGATCCCGGCGAGCCCATCTACTACTCCACCTACGGGGAGTGGACCAAGGAGGCGGGATTCTCACGCGCACGGCTCGGGAGCGACCCGGAGGCGCTGGTCCGGGACGACGCCTCCTACGGCTTCTTTGGCGGCGCCCTGCGAAAGGCCCGGGACGCCGACGTCTTCGTCTTCCGCCGCGAGCGCTTCGACGATTCCCCGGACTACTTCGCATCCGGGCCGGATCTCGACGACGCCAGCCAGGTCACGCGCACCAACCCCTTCCAGGACGACTATGCCTGGGGACGGACCGAGCTCGTCGAGTACGAGAACGAATGGGGGCGGCGCCTGCAGGGAGCGCTGACCTATCCCGCGGACTACGAGCCGGGACAACAGTACCCGATGATCGTCTATCACTACGAGCTGCTGTCGCAGGGCCTGCACCAGTACCAGGTGCCGGATCCGACCCGCTACTACAACCAGCAGATCTGGACCCACGAGGGATACTTCGTCTTCCGCCCGGACGTCGTCTACCGCGACCGCCGGCCGGGACAGTCCAACGTGGAGACGCTCCGACCGGCGGTGGCTGCAGTGCTGGAGACCGGGCTGGTGGACCCGGAGCGGATCGGGCTTATCGGGCACTCGTGGGGCGGCTACCAGACGACCTTCTTCGTGACCCAGGACAACCTGTTCGCGAGCGCCGTGGCGGGCGCGCCCCTCACCAACCTCATGAGCATGTACCTGTCGTTCTACTGGAACAGCGGGGGCACCGACGCGCGCATCTTCGAGATCAGCCAGGGACGCATGCAGGTGCCCTGGTGGGAGGACTGGGACTCGTACTTCAACAACTCCCCGGTGCACCATATCGAGACGCTCAACACGCCCTTGCTCATGATGTTCGGGACCGAGGACGGGGCGGTCGAGTTCAACCAGGGGGTCGAGTTCTACAACGCCGCGCGCCGGGCCGGGAAGCACATGGTGATGCTGGTCTACGAGGGCGAGAATCACGGGCTGGCCGAGGAGCCCAACCAGCTGGACTATCAGAGCCGCATCCTGGAGTGGTTCGGGCACTACCTGAAGGGTGACCCGGCACCCGACTGGATCACCAAGGGGGTCCCGTACCTGCTGCAGAAGGACGGTCCCCGGACGAAGAGACGGGTGGTAAGCTAGCCAGCGGGATGATGGCCGGAGGCGATGCGGCCATGCAGGCGGCGGTCGCTCTCGTGGTGCGCCCGGAGCCGCAGCCTGCCTTTCTCCTCGTGCGCAGGGCACGGTCCGCGCACGATCCCTGGTCGGGGCAGATGGCGCTCCCCGGCGGTCGCCGGGATCCGGAGGACGTCGATCTCCGAGAGACCGCGGTGCGGGAGACGCGGGAGGAGGTGGGGATAGACCTTGACCGCTCGGGAGTGCTGGTGGGCCGGCTTCCCGACCTGAAGCCGACGTCGCGGGCGATTCCCCGGCTGCTGATCGCGCCCTTCGTGTTCCTCCTCCCGGAGGGCTCCGGCGCGCGCGTGGCCAGCGCCGAAATTGCGGCCGTATACTGGGTGCCCGTCGCCGACCTCAGCGATCCCGCGGCGCGCTCGGCGGTGGTGGTGGAAACGCCTGCGGGAGAGCGCGAGTTTCCCTGCTACCGGGTCGAGGGCCATCCCGTATGGGGGCTCACGTACCGCATCCTGCAGCGCTTCCTGAAGAGTCGGCTGGCACGGCTCGGGCCCGCGGCAGGCGACAACGATCGGAGTGCAAGGTGAAGACCGAAGAGCAGACCCGTTACCGCGAGCGCACGCCCTGGCCGTCCTGGGTGGATCTCATCTATGGCGGGGCCATCGTGTCGTGCGCGTATTCCGTCTTCGTGACCTCGGGCGGCGGCATGCTCTTCCGGCTGGCCGTAGTTGCGGCCATTCTCGCCGCCGGGTGGGGCCTGCGCATGGTGCTGGGCGGGCTGACGGTGATGGTGCAGGAGACACGCCTCGTGATGCACCTGGGCTCGGTGCGGCTGGTGCGCAAGATGGTGCCGCTCGACAGCATCGTCTCGCTGGAGAGCGTGCGCTACCGTCCGCTGGTGGAGTTCGGCGGCTGGGGGGTGCGCGGTGCGGGCAAGAAGCGCGCCTGGACCGCCCGCGGCGATCGCGCGGTGGTGATCGGGCTCGACGAGGGCCGGCGGCTCTATGTTGGGAGCGACCACCCCCAACGTCTCGAGGCGGCCATTCGCAGCGCCGTCGCGGGACGCCGCAAGAGGGGCGACTAGGGCGCCAGCGGCCTACCCGGCCCCCGTCGCCCAATCCGGCATCACCCCCCGGTCGAAGTCGAAGACCGCCTCTCCCAGCAACATCACCACCGTGGTGACCACGATCACTCCGATCAGGTTCAGCAGGATGCCCGCGCGCGCCATTTCCCCGACCGAGATGCGGTCGCTGCCGAAGACGATGGCGTTGGCCGGCGTCGCGACCGGCATCATGAAGGCGCACGAGGCGGAGAGTGTCGCGGGGAGCATCAGCGTGAGCGGATTCATCTCCGTCACCACCGCCACCGAGGCCAGGATGGGGAGGATCATCTCCGTGGTGGCCAGGTTGCTGGTCAGTTCGGTCAGGAAGGTGAGCGTGAGGCACACCAGCACGATGACGACGAAGGGCGGCAGCCCGCCAAGTCCCTGGAACTGATTCCCGATGATGTTGGCGAGCCCGGTGTCGGTGAAGCCGGCCGCGAGCGCGAAGCCTCCTCCGAAGAGGAGGACGATGTTCCACGGCAGACGCGGGATCACCTCCGCGCCCATCACGCGGTTTGCGTTTGCGAAACGAGCTGCCCGGCGCAGCGGCGCCAGCCAACGGGGGACGCGGGCGGCCATCGCGTCGGTCGGCCCGCGTGGCGGCTGGTTCCGGGTCGGGATGAAGAAGAGAACCGCCGCCATGGCGATCGCCACGGTGCCGTCGTCGACCATCCCGGGGAAGGGCAGGAGGTTGGACCAGCCCGGAATCGTTCCAATGCCGAGCTCCAGGTCCCGCCGGAAGATCCACAGCACCGCGGTGATGGCGAAGACGATCAGCACGGAGCGTTCCTCGAACGAGATCGGACCGAGCCCGGCGCGCTCGCGCTCGAGGACATCCCGGTCGATCTGCACCTCCGGCGATGGGCGATAGAGAACCTGGGTCAGGACAAACCAGCACACCGCGACCATCGTGATCCCGACCGGCGTGGCCAGGACCATCCAGGTGCCGAACTCGATCGGGGGCGCTTCGGGGAAGATGATCTGGAAAATGCGCTGGAAGGACAGGTTGGGAGTGGTTCCGACCAGCGTCGTCACTCCGCCCATCGAACAGGCATAGGCGATGCCGAGCATGAGGGCGACGGTGAAGGTGCGCGAGTGCCTGATGCCGGCGGTCTCCTCGACCTGGAGCACCATCGCGAGCCCGATCGGCACCATCATCACGGCGGTGGCGGTGTTGGCGATCCACATGGAGAGGAAGGCGGCCGCCACCATGAAGCCGAGGATGATGCGCGCGGGTCCGCCGCCCACGGCGTGGATGATGCCCAGGGCGATGCGCTTGTGCAGGTTCCACCTCTGCATGGAGAGCGCGATCATGAACCCTCCCAGGAAGAGGACGATCGTGCCGTTGAAATAGACGGGCGCGACCTCGTTCCCGGACATGATGCCGAGCAGGGGGAAGAGCACCAGCGGAAGAATGGCGGTCGCGAAGAGCGGGAGCGCGTTGCTGACCCACCAGATCGCCATCAGGCTCACGACGGCGGCGAGACCGCTTGCGGGCGCGTTGGCCGCATCCACCGGAAAGGCCAGCAGCAGGAGGAAGCAGCCCAGACCGAGCCAGAACCCGATTGCCTGCGTCCTGCGGCTGGTCGGTGGCCGATGGTCCGTCATGGTGTCGCCCTCCTGGCAAGCCTGACTTGCCGGCGGTCCGGACGGGCGGCGGTAGCCCGGCCGGCGGTCAGCCGCCGGCCTCGCCCGGGGCCGCTTCCGTTGCCCAGTCCGGCATCACGCCCGATTCGATGCCGAACACGGTCTCCCCCAGCGTCAGCACCAGCGTGGCGACCACAATCGCGCCGATCAGGTTCAGGAAGATGCCCGCGCGCGCCATCTCTCCCACCGAGATGCGGTCGCTGCCGAAGACGATGGCGTTGGGAGGCGTCGCGACCGGCATCATGAACGCGCACGAGGCGGACAGGGTCGCCGGAACCATCAGCATCAGCGGGTTCATCCCGGTCAGCACCGCCACCGAGGCGAGGATGGGTAGGATCATCTCCGTGGTGGCCAGGTTGCTGGTCAGCTCGGTGAGGAAGGTGAGCGTCAGGCACACCAGCAGGATGACGGCGAAGTCCGGCAGCCCGCCGAGTCCCTGGAACTGATTCCCGATGATGTTGGCGAGGCCCGTGCCCTGGAAGCCGGCCGCGAGGGCGAACCCTCCGCCGAAGAGGAGGACGATGTTCCAGGGGAGACGGGGGATGACCTCGGCGCCCATTACCCGGTTCGCGGTCCCGAAACGGGTCGCCCAGCGAATCAGCGCCCGCCACCCCGTGGTCGCGTTAGGAGCCTTGACGCCGGCATTGCGCGGCGCCCGGTTGCGGGTCGGGATGAAGAACAGCACCGACGCCATCGCGATCGCCACGGTGCCGTCATCGATCATCCCGGGAAAGGGGAGGAGGTTCGACCAGCCGGGGACGGTGGCGAAACCGAGCTCCAGGTCCCGCCGGAAGACCCACAGCAGCGCGGTCATGGCGAAGACGGTTGCCACGGAGCGCTCCTCGAAGGAGATCGGGCCCAGGGCGGCGCGTTCGCGCTCGAGGACATCCCGCTCGATCCGGACCTCCGCCGAGGGACGATAGAGGACCTGCGTGAGCAGCAGCCAGGCCACCGCGATCATCGTGACCCCGATCGGCAGGCCCATCACGATCCAGGTGCCGAAGTCGATGGGAGGCGCTTCGGGGAAGATGATCTGGAAGATGCGCTGGAAGGACAGGTTGGGAGGGGTTCCGACCAGCGTCGTCAGCCCGCCCATCGAGCAGCCGTAGGCGATCCCGAGCATGAGCGCGATGGTGAACGTGCGCGAGTGGCGGGCGCCGGCGGTCTCCTCGACCTGGAGCACCATCGCGAGCCCGATCGGCACCATCATCACCGCGGTGGCGGTGTTGGAAATCCACATGGAGAGGAAGGCGGCCGCCACCATGAAGCCCAGAATGATGCGCGGAGGTCCGCCGCCCACCGCGTGGATGATCCCGAGAGCGATGCGCTTGTGGAGATTCCACCTCTCCATCGTCAGCGCGATCATGAACCCGCCCAGGAAGAGGACGATCGTGCTGTTGAAGTAGACCGGCGCGACATCGTTCCCGGACATGATGCCCAGCAGGGGGAACAGCACCAGCGGAAGAATGGCGGTCGCGAAGAGCGGAAGCGCGTTGCTCACCCACCAGATCGCCATCAGGCTCGCGACGGCAGCGAGGCGGCTTGCCGGCAGGTTGCCCGGATCGATGGGGAAGGCGAGCAGCAGGAGGAAGCAGCCCGCGCCGAGCCAGAACCCGATGGCTCGCGCCCGCGGACTGGTCTGTTTGTCGTGATCCGTCATGAAGGGGCGCCCGCCGGCCGGGCTAGCTGCCCGGTTCCAGGCGGGCGACCATGCCGGGCCGGTCGAACACCAGGTAGATGAGGCCGTCCGGGCCCTGGCGCACGTCGCGGATGCGGCCCTGGCGGCGGACCAGCGTCTCCTCGTCGGTGACGGCATGTCCGTCCAGAGTCAGGCGGGCCAGCTGCTGGCCGGCCAGCCCGCCCACGAACATCGAGCCGCGCCACTGCGGGAAGCGGTCGCCGGTGTAGATGAGCAGTCCGGACGTGGCGATGGAGGGTACCCAGTAGTGCACGGGCGGCTCCATTCCGTCGCGGTGACTGCCCACGTGAATCCTGGACCCGCTCCCGTAGTTGACCCCGTATCCGACCACCGGCCAGCCGTAGTTGCGGCCCGGCAGGATCAGGTTGACCTCGTCTCCGCCCTGAGGCCCGTGTTCGTTGAGCCACAGGTCGCCGGTCTCCGGGTGGAATGCCATGCCCTGGGCGTTGCGGTGCCCGTAGCTGTAGATGTCCTGGAGCACTCCCTCCTGCCCGACGAACGGATTGTCCGCCGGAATACGCCCGTCGTCGTGCAGGCGCACCACCACGCCGTGGTGGGTGGAGAGGTCCTGCGCCGGATGGGCCGACAGCTCGGCGAGCCCGCCCCGGGGGGACACCTGACGGTCGCCCGCGGTGATGAAGAGGTAGCGGTCGGCATCGAAGGCCAGGCGCGAACCGAAGTGGTCGCGGCCCCGGGACTGCGCGACCCAGATCTCCTCGACCCCGGTGAGCGCGTCGTTCTCGAAGCGGCCCCGGACGACCACGGTGCTGGAACCGCCGTCCTCGTGCTGCGCCGCGAAGCTCAGGTAGAGCAGGCGGTTGCCGGCGAAGTCCGGGTGCAGCGCCACGTCCAGCAGGCCGCCCTGACCGCGCGCCCGCACCTCCGGTACGCCATCGACGGGGTCGCGCAGAAGCGTTCCGTCGCGCACGATGCGCAGCCGGCCCTGCCGCTCGGTCACCAGCATGTCCCCGCTGGGAAGCCAGGCCACCGCCCAGGGGTTGCTCAGGCCGTCGACCACCGTAACCACCCGATGAGCGACCTGCTCCTGGCCTCCCGCGACGGGTCCGGGTCCAGGCCCCGGGGTCTGGCCGTCCGGTGTCGAGGCGGCGGAGGGGCTGCAGGCTGCAAGGAGCAGGATCGCCGGGAACAAGCAGGATTTCATCGCCCGTGGCCGTGTTCAGGTGAATTGGCATCCAGAGCGTACTATATACCGCGTCACGCCCGTCTTCCGCCACCTGCGCGCCCTGGAGGGAACAGCCTGCCGGCGCGCAAGGTAGGGCGGGCTGACGTACGCCGATCACCCACAGCCTCGCGCAGCCGCCATGTCCACTTCTCGCGTCATCGTCGCAGGCGGAGGCCTGGTCGGGCTCTGCTCGGCCTGGTACCTGGCGCGGCGTGGAGCGGAGGTCGTCGTATTGGAGCGCGCCCAACTGGGCGCGGGCGCCTCCCGGGGCAACGCCGGGATCGTGGCCGCCGGGCATCCTCCGCTGAACCGGCCAGGCAAGGTCCGGCAGGCGCTGCCGCACATCTTCGATGCGCGGAGTCCCTTGTACGTGCGCGCGCGGCGGGACATGGGCGTCTGGCGATGGCTTGCCGCGTTCGCGCGGCACTGCACCCGCCGACACGAGAGGCACTGCCTGGAGACGTTGGCTCCACTGGGGCTGGATGCGCTCGCCTGCTTCGATGACATCGTGGGCGCCGAAGGGATCGCCTGCGATTACCGGCGCGGGAGCTACCTGGAGGTCTGCATCGGCGGGAGGGCCATGGCGAAGGCACGGGACGATGCGGCGCTGATGCGCCGACGCGGCTACCACCCCGAAGTCGTGGACGGCGGCCAGGCTCGCGAGGTGGAGCCGGCGCTCGGTCCCCGGCTGGCGGGCGGCGTCCTCTTTCCCGAAACCCGGATTCTGGACCCGTATCTCTTCCTCCTCGGTCTGGCCGAGGCCGCGCGCCGGAGAGGCGTCTCGATCCGCGAGGGCACGACGGTGCGGCGCCTAACGGTCTCAGGTGGGACGGTGCGGGGCGTGGAGACCGCCGATGGCGGACGGATCGCGGCGGACGCGGTCGTGCTGGCCACCGGTCCGTTCAGTCTGGCGCTGGCGGAACAGGTCGGCAGCCGCCTCCCCATTCAACCCGGAAAGGGGTATCACCGCGAGGTGGCCGTGGGACCGGGAGGGGCACCCTCCATGCGTGTTGCCTGCACCAATCGCGAGACGGGCATCATCTGCACGCCGCTGGAAGGGCGGGTGCGCTTCGTGGGGACGATGGAATTCGCCGGCTACGACCTGGAGCTGAACCCTGTCCGGCTCGAACAGCTCACGCTGAAGCCCCGCGCCTGGCTGCCCACCCTGGGGGACGCGTCACCGGTGGCCGAGTGGTGCGGTCTCCGGCCCATGTCGCCGGACGGGCTGCCCTTCGTCGGCCCTCTCGGCGATGTCGCCGGCCTTTCGGTGGCGGTGGGTCACGGCAACCTCGGGCTCACGCTGTCCGCGGTAACGGGCGAAATGGTCGCCAACCAGGTTATGGGTATCGGGGATCCGCGTCTGGAGCCGTTTTGCCCGGCGCGTTTTCGGAGGTAGCATATTGTATGTCGCTCAAATCGAACCTGCGCCTCGTCTTCTCGCTTGGACGCGGCTTGACCCGCGGGCTCCCGGATGCAGACGCGGGTCTCGATCCAATCCATCTCTTCGGGCAGTGGTTCGACGCCGCGCGCAAGGCCGGCATTCTGCTGCCCGAGGCGATGACCCTGGCAACCGCGTCCGCCGATGGTGCCCCCAGCGCGCGCATGGTGCTGCTCAAGGGGTTCCGCGCGGACGGGTTCGAGTTCTACACCAATCTGGGCAGCCGCAAGGCGCATGAGCTGACCGCCAACCCGCGGGCCGCCCTCTGCTTCCACTGGGGTGTTCTCCAGCGCCAGGTGCGCATCGAGGGCGGGGTCAGGCAGCTGAGTCCCGAGGTTGCGGCCGCCTACTTCCGCACTCGGCCCCGGGGGAGCCGGATCGGCGCCTGGGCGTCGCGTCAGAGCGAGCCGCTGGAGGACCGTGAGGCGCTGGAGCAGCGGGTGCGCGACCTGGAGCGAAGGTTCGAGGGCGGGGAAGTGCCCCTGCCCGACTTCTGGGGCGGCTACCGGCTCGATCCGCAGCGCATCGAGTTCTGGCAGGGGCGCGCCGATCGGCTCCATGATCGGCTGGTATTCCAGCGCGAGGAGGATGGATGGAGCACCCGGCGGCTCCATCCGTGAGGGAAGCGTGCAACCTGCAGCGGCCATGAACGCCGGCCGTCCGCGCGCGCGAGCCGGCTTCTTCAAGGGCCACGGCCTGGGCAACGACTATCTTGTCTTTCCGTTCGGTGACGGATGGGCCGCATCACCTGGAGCGGTACGAGCGGTCTGTGACCGCTGGCAGGGCGTGGGCGCCGACGGCATCGTCCTGCACTCGCCTCCGAAGGAGCGTCCCTGGCGCCTTCGGATGTTCAACCCGGACGGCTCCGAGTTCGAACGGAGCGGCAATGGGCTGCGCGTCTTCGCGGCGTACGCGGCGTCGCGGGGCTGGGTCGGAGACGAGCCCTTCGCGGTGGAGGTCGGGGGCGACCGCGTCCACATGCGCGTGGAGAAGTGCCTGGGAGGTGGCGTCTACGACGTCTCCGTCGAGATGGGATGCGCGTCGCTCGACCCCGCCGATGCGGGGCTTGCGCCCGAGTGGCGGGGGAGGCCGCTCACGCACCCGGCCGCGGGGACGCTCGACGTCACCCTGGTGAGCGTCGGCAACCCGCACTGCGTGGTGTTCACCGACGACCTGTCGGATGCTGCGCTCTCCCGTCTGGGTCCCTTCCTGACGGGTCACGAAGCGTTCCCGGCGGGCGTGAACGTGCAGCTGGCCCGGCCCGTCTCTCGCAGCTGCGTCGAAATCGCCATCTGGGAGCGGGGTGTCGGGTACACCCGGGCCTCGGGGACCAGCTCGTGCGCGGCGGCGGTCGCGGCTGCCGGGCGCGGAGTCGTGGACTACGGCTATGTCGACGTGCGCATGGAGGGCGGCACGCTGCAGGTGTCCGTGTCTCCGGAGCTGGAGGTTGTCCTGCGGGGGCCGGTGCAGGAGGTGGCGAGGGGCCGGTTGTCGGATGGATTCCTGGACGCGCTGTGATCGGTGGCGCCGGAGCGGGGTCGCCCGGATTGCCGTCGATGGGTTCCCGTTTATCGGGAAACAGGACATAATGACGGCAGTCGCCTTGTCGGCATCACGAACCTAAGGGGAGAAGCCGCCGTGCTGAGATTTCCGGAAGAGATCCTGCTGCTGTTGCTCGATGACGAGAACGGCACCTTTGCGCACGTCCCCAGCTGGTCGCTCAACTACGCCCTCGGCGGTGGCGTGCTGATGGACCTGGCGCTCGAGAACCGGATCGACACCGATCTGGAAAAGCTCTTCCTGGTCGACGCGACGCCGGTCGGGAACAGCCTTCTGGATCCGATGCTCGAGGAGATCGCACGGGTCAAGGAAACCCACGACGCGCGCTACTGGGTGGAGCACGCCGCTGGCCGGGCCGCGGAGATCCGCGAGACCGCGCTCGATCAGCTCGTTTCAAAGGGCATCCTGGCGCGACAGGACGAGCGTTTCCTGTGGGTCTTCCGCTCGCGCCGCTATCCGGTCGTGGACGGGAAGGCGGAGCGCGAGGTGAAGCTGCGCATCATGGAGGTGCTGTTCAGCGACATGATTCCCGATCCCCGGGACATCGTCATCATCGCGCTCGCGGATGCCTGCGGCATCTTCAGGTTCCTGCTTTCCAAGCGCGAACTCAAGAATGTCCAGCCGCGGATCGAAGAAGTGCGCAGGATGGAATTGATCGGGCGGGCCGTCGCCGAGGCCATCTGGGACATCGAGCTGATCGTGCGCACGCAGAGCGTGCCGATGCAGGGGTAGCGTAGCGAGGCGAGCGTGGCGTCTTAATCCCCGTCCAGACCCCTCCGCACGATGTTGCATTATCGGTTTGGCAACATTTTGTTGCATCTGCGGATATGCAACACGCTGCAGAGTGGCCCGGCAACGATAGCGAAGCGCGCCCGAAACGGACCTCTGGAGACGCTGCTTTCGGGCTAGAGGGCCGCGGCCAGCTTCCGCGCTACCGTACGGTACGCGGTCGCGATTTCCTCCTGTCCGCGGTGGCGCCCATCCTCCACCACCCAGGCTCCACCCACCATCACGTCGCGCACGGGGGTGTCCTCGCCGCTGAAGACCCAGGCGTCAAGCAGCTGGTCCTCGTCTCGTCCCACGAGGGCGGGATGGTCTGTGTCGAGGACGACCACGTCAGCCCGGAATCCCCGCCGGATCGCGCCCAGGCGCCGCCCGCTCGCCTGCGCGCCGCCCGCCCAGGCGCCCTCCAGCAGGGCCCGTCCCGTGGAGTGCACCTCGCGGCCTCCGGCGACGTTGCGCTCGTGCATCGTGAGCCGCTGCGAGTACTCGAGCATCCGCAGATCGGCGGCGGGGCTGACGCTGACGTGCGAGTCGCTCCCCACCCCCCACCGGCCGCCTGCGACCAGGTAGCTGGCGAGGGGGAAGACCCCGTCGCCCAGGTTGGCCTCGGTGGTCGGGCAGAGCCCCGCGACCGCGCCCGAGGCGGCCAGGGCGCGGGTCTCCTCGCCGGTCATGTGGGTCGCGTGCACCGCGCACCAGCGGCTGTCGACAGGGGCGTGGCCGAGCAGCCACTCCACCGGCGACGCCCCGCTCCACGACAGGCACGCCCGCACCTCGGTGACCTGCTCGGCGATGTGGATGTGGATGGGGGCGGTGGGATCGGTCGCTTCGGCGGCCCCGACCGCTTCGGCCAAGTCACCGGGGGGCACCGCGCGCAGCGAGTGGAGCGCCAGGCCGACGCGGCGGTTGCCGTCCGCCACGAGTGCCCGCCCGAGCGCGTCGCCGTCGCCGAGGATCTCGTCGACGGTCGCGACGAACCGGCGCTGCTCCTCGAGGGGCGCGTCCGCGCCCAAGTCCGCCACCCGGTAGAGCGTGGGCAGGAGCGTGAGCCCGATCCCCGTGGCCGCGGCGGCCTCGTGGAGCCGCAGCGCCATCTCATGCGGCACGGCGTAGGGCCGACCCTGCGGGTCGTTGCGCAGATAGTGGAACTCGGCCACCGCCGTGTAACCGTGCCGCAGCATCTCGGCGTAGAGCTGCGAGGCGACGACCTGCACATCATCCGGTGAGAGACGCGCGAGAAACGCGTACATCCGCTCGCGCCAGCTGCGAAACCCGTACTCGGCCGTGGTGCCGCACTCGGTGAGCCCCGCCATCGCCCGCTGAAAGGCGTGGGAGTGCAGGTTGGGCATGCCGGGAACGACGGCCCCGGCGACCCTTTGTGTCCCTTCCCGGTCTCCGCCGGGGAGGATCTCGCCGAAATCACCGTTGGCGGACAGTTCGACGCGCACATCGCGCGTCCAGCCGCCGGGAAGCAGCGCCAGATCGAAATGGAGGTCGGGCATGGCCGGGGACGGTACTCCGGAACCGGAGCACGGTCAATGAACAGCAATGGATCCGCTACCTCGGACAAGTGTCTTGACGCTACGTTGGCGGTCGTGCCCGCCCGGCACTCCGGACCACCGTCATGAAGTCTGCCAAAATGGCAGACTCGGGGTCGCACAAATCACGGCAAGAAGTTACATAAGTTCAATGGGGACTGCACGATCTGCCCTTCTTGCCGTTGGAGTGAGATCTGATCCAGCGTGTTGAAACTGCCGGAGTGCAGCCTCGAATAGCGGGAATCCCGGTCGCATCGGATCCAACCCCGGGGAAACTTGGCATCCGAAGATCATGTGAGGAGAACTCAGCGTCGGCATCGGAAAACCGCGCCGCCGCGGAGATGAAGATCTGATAGCGGCTCACGTGCCCATCCCGTAGCCGGGAGTCCGTCCCCTTGGTTGCGAATCGCCCTGGTTTTCAGAGCCCGACCAACCAAACACTGGGGGGACCAGCGAGACGCACCCTTGGTTCGGCGCATCGTGGAGGGGTCGGATGGTTCGATCTGCAAGGGATCCACAACAGTTGCCGCCGAGCATCCCCAATGCTCCCTTCGTTGTTCCCGCCTGCGAGCTGGGACGAGAAGTGCTTTGCGACCCTGTCCACCTTCGATTCGAGACGCGAAATCCGTTTCTCCAGCCTGTCCTTCACGGTCCCGATTCGGTTGTTCATCTGGGTTTCCAGCGTGTCGAGCCCATAGCCGACGTGCTCGAATCCGGCGACCGCGCCGACGACCTTGATCCCGAGCGCCGCGGCGCGGGCCATCGACGAATACGCGCAGGCAATGCCAAGAGCGGGCCGGATCGCGGCGGTGGCGGTGGCGAGGGAACTGGCCGGGTTCATATGGGCCCTCATGCAGGACACTCAGGGCCGACATCGAAACGGGGCGGGCAGCCGCCTGACAACCATGGACGAGGAGTGTATCGCAGGATGCTGAGGAGAGGAGGTCGTGCGAGGCACGGCAGGAGAACGCTCGACCTAGACTTATGTGGCCAGGACCGCAACGGACCCGAGACCCACGCGACCTAGATCGAGCTAGCTCCAGACGAATCCGGGTTCTTGCCGCTCTAGCCTTCGGCCAACCGGCGTATATCAGTAGGATTCACCGTCGAAGCAAACCTCGGGCGACTTGCTCCCTCGGCTCATACGAACCAGCGAGAACCCCAACTTGACAGAAGCCCTTCCATATCAGTCTTGCCAACGCTTCAGCAAATCTTCCATAGCGGCTCTGGCTGCATGATACTGTCGGAGAGGTAGTTCCTGAGCGTTACCATATGCCGCTTTGGCGGCGTCGATCCCTTCGCAGAAGAACGCCCCGGCTCGGTCCCATGTGCAATGTTCCGCAAGCTCCCGCGGGCTAGGGGCATCCGAGATCACCTCCGCCACCAGCGCTTGCAGCTCGTCGTCCACGCCGCCGAATTGAGTTTGTACTGTCTCTCGATACTTCTGGATGTGCTGTTCAACGCGGTCCTTCGGCAGCGTCAGTTCACCTCCGGTTGCCTCGTGGTAGGCGATCGAAATCAGCGCTTTCAGCACGGCCTTCTCAGGATTCATCGTCATTGCCGATTCTAAGGGTTGGAGCTTACTCGATGGGTGGGTCTAGTTGCCTCCATCCGACGCGTCTCAAGTGAGTCTCTTCGCCACCGCCCGCTCGCAGACATTTCAAGGCCATCAAGCCTAGACATGGAAGCCGGTCGCGTGCAACAGCTGAGGCCCGGTGCAGGGCACCGATCCATCAAGGACCAGTTGGTTTCCCCCCGCTTCAGCTCCCTCAGCACGACGGACGCTTTGACGGCCCAGAGCCGCATTCAACGCCGCCAGGCGGCGGCCTCGGGAAGGCCTCGGCTGAAAAGCGCCTCGAATTCCGACCGGGGGGAACTTGTCTTGGCGTCTCTCGCAACTTGCATCACGAGCGGTTGGCCGCGGAGCAGGCCCTGTATCCGTCCGGTTCGCGGATTGCGCAGGATCGCCATGGGCTGGTCGCTTTCCCCGTCGAGGACGTATGACCCCTCGGGTCCGGTGAGCGTGATGCTGGCCAGATTGTCCTGCCATTCGGCGTCCACGGGTAGTACGAACACGAAGGAGTTGCTGCCATCGCCATGAGCCAGTTCCGGCATGTCGAAGTTGAACGAGAACAGTTCGCCCCCTCCGTCCTTGGCGTACCCGGATACTTGGTACTCGCCGCCACGACCCGGTAGCAAGGGGGGTGCGTCAACCACGAAGGCCGGCTCCAAGTAGGGCGCGCCGTCCATGCCGATTCCGCCCCACAGGAGGAGGGACTTGGTCGGAGTGGAGGCCGCTTGAAGCTTGGAAGGCGCTGCGTTGCGCGGGTTTCTCGCCCGGTAGGAAAGCGCGTTCGTGAAGTGGTAGTCGCTGATCCATGTAGGGCCGCAATAGGACATGAGGTCCTTGTGGGAAGTGGGCACAACCGCGCCGCCGTCTTGGAAATCGTAACCCCAAGCACCTATTGATCCGTCAGGGTAGGGATAACGACGGTCCGGGAAGCCGGGCGTCCCGCATGGCGCGTGGCCCAAGTTCAGGTTGTGGCCGAGTTCGTGCGCAATCGTGGACCCCGAGACCGACGAGACGCTCACCTTGCCAGGCTGTCGCGCCGCTCCAGACGCATTCCCTGAAAACGCCGGAGGCAGGATGCCCATGAAGTACCCAGCTCCGCCTTCGATGGCCCGAATGGCCGATGTCTCGTGAAGCAAATCGTACACATCGTTGCTCGAACTCAGAACGGCCTCATGTGCGGTCACCTTGATGTCGCTGATCGGTAGCAGCGTTCGGGTGCGTCGGAGCATCGCATGATTCTCAGGGTCCGCTCCCATGGCATTGACCAACTCCACCCTCGACGAATCGTAGGTCTGGGTCCAAACGAACGGAACCAGCGTCAGATCGAAGAGGGGCATGGCACTTACCGCCACATCCATGCGACCCGTCTCCGGGATCCGCTTTGTGGCCAGGAGTGCGGAGTCCAGAGTCCCGCGCGGGTCGATCTCCACTACCATCTCGAGGCCGGGTTGCACTACGTAACCTGGGATCTCCACGTTGGCCGACCCAGCGAGAGAACTTTCATCCACATGCGTCGGAATCGGGAAAGCCGTCCCCGGTATGTTTGCTACGTGCGTCTCACGGCCATCGTGGAAGAAGCGTGCTCGGACCTCCGGAAGACTTGCGGTGGTGGCCTGCTTCGCGGTGGGGAACACGCGTAGCAGGGCCTTCTCGCCCGCGACCAGAGGAACGGGGTACTCCCGCGACTGGACGGCTTGGACCAAGTAGGCAGCTGGCGGGTCGCTGTCGAAACAAGCCTTGATCCGGTTCTGTTCGACTCTCGTCAGCCATCTACGGAATGCAGTGTCCGTTGGCGCACACAAATCTGTGATCTCAGCCAGAAGCGTACGCAGTCGATGCAGTTCGGTCATGCTGGTTGGTAACGGCCCGGACATCCTCGGATTGTTGGTGAATGCCAAGTGCTCGAGGCTTGCCATCATGCCGATTGTAATTGGCACCGGCCCGGACAGATCGTTCGATGTAAGCCGAAGATCTCGGAGCTTGGCGAGCCTCCCGATCTCTGGAGGAAGTGCGCCAGAGAGGTTGTGTCCAGAAATCCATAGCTCCGTCAGACTAGCGAGCCTCCCGATCTCCGGAGGAAGTGATCCGACAAGTCCGCTACCCCAGCCCCAAAGGATCAGCCTCCACAAGTTAGCGAGGTTGCCGATCTCTGGAGGGATTTCGCCGGAAAGACGGCCGCTGACAGTCAGATCTTGAAGGCTGGGGAGGTCGCCGATCTCCGAGGGGATCGGGCCGGAAAAACCGCTAAGCCTGAGCTCTGTCAAGTTGGAAAGCTTCCCAATCTCGGACGGGATCGGGCCGGAGGAATCGCCCAGCGCCAACGACAGCTCCTTTAGGCTGGCGAGGTTGCTGATCTCGGACGGGATCGGGCCGGAAAGATCTCCATGAAGTCCCAATGATTCCAAGTTGGTCAGGTTGCCGATCTCCAGCGGTATCAGGCCAGAGAGTTCGCCTGACAGTTCAAGCGATGTGAGGCTGGAAAGGTTACCGATCTCTGGAGGAATCGGCCCAACAAGACCGTTTCCCAAAAACGAAAGCGATGTGAGGCTGGAAAGATCGCCGATCTCGGTCGGGATCGGACCCAAGAGACTGCCCCTGATACTCAGGCGTCGGAGGCTGGCGAGTCTCCCGAACTCCGGCAGGATCGGGCCGCGGAAATTGCCGAGGCTCAGCACCTCCAGGTTGGAAAGCTCGCCGATTTCCGGCGGAAGCGGGTCGGAGAGACCACGTACCCAAAAAAGCGACAGTTCTGCCAGATTGGAGAGGTTGCCGATCTCTGGCGGGAGTGGCCCCAAGAAACCCGTGAGGTGTAGCGACGTGAGGCTGGAGAGATCACCGATCTCGGGTGGGATTGAGTCGACGCGATTGAGGTGCAACTCCGTCAAGTTGACGAGGTTGCCGATCTCGGGGGGAATCGGGCCAGTGAGGTCGCCCCCAAGGTGCAGCGACACCAGGTTGACGAGGTTGCCGAGTTCCGAAGGTACCGGGCCAGCGAGACCGCCTTCGAGACGAAGGTGTCTGAGATTGGCTAGATCTCCGATCTCAGGAGGTATCGGACCGGCAGGACTGCCGCCGTCGAGGCGTAGCGTCTCCAGCTTGGCGAGTCTGCCTATTTCTGGCGGAATCGGGCTGAAGAGGCTACCAAAAATCCATAGCGACCTGAGGTTGGTCAGGTCGCCAATCTCTGGAGGAATCGAGCCGTAGAAGGCGGAGAGGTGCAGTTCTTGAACCCTGCCCTCGTCGTCAACCTTGACTCCATACCACTCCCCTAGCGGAGCATCCGTCAGCCAGTTGGTGTTAATGGCCCAGTTCGGTCCGGCCATGGCGTTGTACAAGGCCACCAGCGCCGCACGATCCGAGTTGCTCGTCCGCACATTGAACGCGACCGTCGCCGTTCCGTCCCCCGGTCCGACCGTGACCGTCTGCGATGTGCCACCGAACACCGCATCTGCCGGGTATCCGCTGATCGACAACTCGTAGGTGCCTGGCGGCATCCCGTGGAACTGGAACGATCCTTCCGAGGTCGTGGCGGCCGCCGTTCCGTCCGATAGGGATACGGTCACGCCTTCGAGCCCCTGTCCTTCCATGGTTACCTCGCCGTTGATGGAGGCGGTAGCCGAAGGTGCGTTGGGGTCCAGCAGATCGCAGCCCGCGAGCACGAGCAGGACAGCGAGGCGGCCAAAGCGGACCATGTGGTTCCTCCACGCACGGGTGTCGGGGGCGCTCTGGTCGAGATCCGGCGCATGGTTAAGGTCCAGGTGTCGTCGATCAATTGCCATAAGGCGGCCTTCGGTTCCGGCCATCGCTCGGTTGCTTCGGTGTGGGGGGATCTTCGGGGCGGATCGGAATGTCGGGAAGGCCGGTATTTGGTTGAACGGCCAAGATAACCGCCTGTCTCCGACGATATCAACTGGCGCCGGACGGTCCGGGGGAGGTCGCTCGAGGTTCGCTTCGACGGTGAATCCTGCTGATATACGCCGGTTAGCCCTGCGGCCAGAGCGGCAAGAATTCGGATTCGTCGGGAGCTGGCTCCATCTACGACACGTGGGTCTCGGGGCTGTTGCCGGTCCCAGCCACATAGCGAGCGCAAGCGTTCTCCTGCCGTGCCTCGGACGACCTTCCTGTTCAGCATCTGCGATTCGGTCTGCGTCCATCACTGCTCAGGCGGCGCGCCGTCCTGCTTCGTTCTCCACACCGCTCTCCTGCATGAGCGCCCACACGAACCCGGCCAGTTCCCTGGCCACCGCCACCGCCGCGATCTGACTCTTCTTCCGTAACGCCAGCCGCTTGAACACCTTGTGGAGCCGGTGCTGCGCTTTCCAGCTGTGGGCGATGGCGTCGGGTGGCTGGTCCTGCTGCCGGCGCTTCAACACCTCGCCGCGTCGTGGCGGGAAGCGGTAGCTCCACGCCGCCTGCACCAACACGTGACGAACCCGGCTGTTGCCCGCCTTCGTGATTGAGCCCTGGCGTCGGCTTGCTCCGCTCGAATGTTCCGCCGGCACCAGCCCTACATAGGCC
>JAJDVR010000028.1 GCA_022826025.1 Gemmatimonadota bacterium
GCTGGCGTCGCCGCCGGGAGCCTGCGCCCCGAAATCGTGCTCGCGGATGAGCGTCGTCCGCCCGCGGCCGCGGCGCGGCTGCTTCAGGAGGTCCAGGAACAGGAGCTGCCCCCACGCGGGAACGGCGAGCCGCCGGCAACCCAGTTCCAGGCGTATCCCGGAGGCACTGGATCGCTGCTGGAGAAGCTGTGGAAGGAGACCGGAGGGTCCCCCTTCGAGCGCCACGACATCGAGATCGGGCCCTGGCCGGGACCGGCCCCGACGGATCCCCGGGAGATCGCCTTTCTCCCCGCGCATCGGCTGGGCGCACTCATTCGGGAGCGCAAGATCACATCCGAGGAGCTCACCGAGATCTACCTCGACCGGATGAAGCGCCATGATCCGATCCTCCTGTGCGCGGTGACCATTCTGGAGGACCGCGCGCGCGAGGAGGCGAAGCGCGCCGACGCCGATCTGCGCGCCGGGCGCTGGCGGGGGCCGCTGCACGGGGTGCCGTGGGGCGTGAAGGATCTCTTCGCCGTGCGCGGAACCCGCACCACCTGGGGATCCGCCGATTTCCAGGATCAGGTGATCGACGAGGACTCGGAGCTGGTGGTGCGTCTGCGCGAGGCGGGCGCGGTCCTGATCGCCAAGCTGGCGACCGGGCAGTTCGCGTCGGGCGACAACTGGTACCGGGGCGAGACGAAGAACCCGTGGAATCCCGAACAGGGGTCGAGCGGTTCGTCGGCGGGCCCGGGCTCCGCCACGGCGGCGGGGCTGGTCGGCTTCTCCATCGGCACCGAGACCCAGGGCTCGATCGTGAGCCCGTCGCGGCGCAACGGCCTGAGCGGCCTGCGGCCGACCTTCGGACGCATCTCGCGTCACGGCGGCATGGTGCTCTCGTGGACCATGGACAAGCCAGGTCCCATGTGCCGCACCGTAGAGGACTGCGCGCTCGTCTTCAACGCCATCCACGGCGCCGACCCCAAGGATCCCGCGACGCTGACCGCGCCCTTCCGCTTCGAGCGCGACCCGGACCTGTCCCAGATGCGCATCGGCTTCACCGAGGATGCGCCCGAAGCCTTTGTGGCGACGCTGGCGGAACTCGGAGCCGACCCGCAGCCCATGGCGGAACTGCCCGAGGGCAGTTCCAACTCGCTCGGCGTCGAGTCGTCGGCCGCCTTCGACTTCCATGTCGCGCCCGGGGGCGTGCTGGAGGAGGTTCCCGAGCCCCAGGAGGGAGAGGAAGCGCGCCCGCCGCGGTTCCATCGCGGACGTGACATCCTGGCGCTCGACTACGTCCAGTCGCTCAGGCGCCGCCACATCCTGATGAAGGAGATGGCCGAGGCGATGGAGGGCTTCGACATGTTCGTGACGGGATCCGGCGAGGTGCGGCTCACGAACCAGACCGGGCATCCGGCGGTAGTGCTGCCCTACGACTTCGGCGACGGCAACGCCGAGGACGACTTCGACCACGAGCAGCCGATCTGCACCACCATCATCGGCGACCTGTTCGCGGACGACAGGATTCTGAGCGTGGCGCACGCCTACCAGTCGGTGACCGACTGGCATCGGATGCATCCGGATCTGGGGTAGCGGGAGAAACTACCAGCGGCGGCCCAGCGTTCGGGAGCGAGTTCCCCAGAGAGACCGGCTGGCGAGCCCGAGCAGCTTGCGGGTGATGAGTTCGCCGTCGAGGCGGATGCCGGCCAGGATTGCTGCAGCTTCGGCGGGGGTGAGCGCTTCTTCGCCCTCCAGGTCGACGACGGTCTCCTCTTCGCCGAGCATGCCCGGAGGCGCCATGATCTCGCCGGACTCGCCTTCGGCCCGGGTGTTGTCTCCCGTCAATTCGGCGTCCGAGAAGGCTTCGCCCGCCTGTACGCCGCGGCGGGCGCCGGTGTCGAGCGAATCGAGCATGCGGCGGGCGAAGGCGAGGTTCCACGCCGCTTCCTCGTGGCCGGGGCTCAGGCGCAGAGCGTTGCGGTTTTCCTCCATGGCGGCCACGACGTGGACCAGGGCGGAGTCGGAGCCGGGCGCGGCGATGGCGGCGCGCAGGCTGGCCACGCCCAGATTGTACCAGGCGAGCGAGCGCAGTTCGTTGTCGGGGCCGTCTGCGCCGCGGAAGAGGCGGGCGCGGGCGCCAGGCGCTTCGGACAGTTCGAGCAGGGTGGTGCCCAGGTTGTAGTGGAGGTATGGGGCACCAGGTGTCACGGCAGGAGCCGTCCCGGCGTCGCGATCCGGCTCCTCCGGCGCGGCGGGAGACTCGGCGGCAACTTCGCCGGGGGCGGCCGGGACTTCTTCCTGGAGGCGCGCGCGGTAGATGCGGGCGGCCGAACTCCAGTCCCCGCGGCGGTGCAGCCGGTTCGCGCGCTCCTCGCTGGCGCGCTCGGCGAAGACGACCGGGATGAGGGCGGCGGCCAGGGCAGCCGCGACCGCCAGACGGGTGCGGGTGGTCATGGACGCAGCCATTGTGGAGGCCAGCGGGGTCGGGGTCGTGGGGCGGACGCCGGGCGCAGACGCGCGCTGCCCGGGCGGTCCATCAGGCCGTCGGCGGCGACCAGCAGAAGTGCCACCAGGATCAGCCAGGTTACCGGGTCGCCTGGGCCGCCGCTCTCCTCACCGTCCTCCGGGACCCTGCGGAAACGGGCGGCCAGTTCGGCCAGGCCGCGGTCGTCGGACGCGTCCAGGTAGTCGCCCCCGCCGGCGCGGGCGACACCCCGCAGCAGCCGTTCATTCAGCCGCGAGACCACCGGCGGGCCACCCGCGTCCGTGAACCGGGCGCCCGCGCCGTCCCCACCCAGCCCCGCCCCCGCCGCCGTGCCGATCCCCGCGACCCAGATGCTCAGGTCACCGGCCGCCGCACGGGCCGCGCTGTCCGCCACCGCGAACTCGTCCTCGTGCGCCTCGCCGTCGGTCACCAGCACGATCACGCGCTCCCTTCCCTCCTCCCGGCGCGCGTCGAGCTGGCGGCGCGCCTCGCCGATGGCCGCGCTTACGCGGGTGCCCTGGTCGCGCTCGCCCAGGAAGTTCTCCGCCAGCGAGTCTGCGAAGAAGCGCACCACCCGGTGGTCGTCGGTAATCGGGGCGAGCGTGTGGGACCAGTCGGCGAACACCACCAGGCCGACGCGCTCGCCCGGCAGCACGTCCAGGAGTGCGCCGACCACCTCCTTGGCTCGGCCCATGCGCCCGCCCGGCAGGTCCCGCGCCCCCATCGACGCGGAGATATCCAGCGCGATCACCAGGTCGACCGGACGCGAGGCATTGAGGCTTATCCCCGGCCCGAAGCGCACCCCGGCGACGGCGAGAACCATCACGGTGACCGCCAGGCCGAGAACCCGGAGCCGCCGCAGCGGAAAGTCCACCAGGCCGCGGCTGGTGAGACGTCCGGCCGCCTCCTCTCCTCCGAACCCCTCCGCCAACCTGCGCAACCGCCGGGTGGTGCGGGCCAGCGCAAAGGCGGCCAGGCCGACCGCGACGGGAAGAAGGAGGAGCAGGATCGGGCGCGCGAACGTCATGGCAGCACCGCCCAGCGCGAAGCCCGCAACCCGACCGCCCCCAGCAGCAGCCCCAGCGCCCCGGTCACCAGCCAGAACCGGAAGGGCACCAGGGCGGTGGTGAACCGCGTTTCCCGCGAGGTCGTCTCGAGGCGGTCGATCTCCGCGTAAATCGAGTCCAGCGCGACCACATCCGCCGCCGAGAAGTAGCGCCCTCCAGTGATGCGCGCCGCCTGGGTAAGCACGGTCTCCATGCGCTGGCGCCGGGTCGGGGCACTGGCGCTCCCGGTCCCGGCGGCCGGGTCGGCGGGGTCCGGCCGGCCGATCGCCACCGGGTAGATGCGGACACCCACAGCGGCGGCCGCGCGCGCGGCCATGGCGGGCACGAGGCCATCGCGGTTGTGCGCGCCGTCGGTGACCAGGACCAGCACCTTCGAGTCGTGCGGGGCGGCGTCCAGCAGCGCCGAGCCCGCGGCGATCGCGCCCGCGATGTCGGTACCGTCGATGAGCAGCCCCACCTCCATCCCGTCGATCGCGTGGTCCACCAGGTAGTGGTCGCGGGTGAGGGGCAGCCGGGTGAGCGCTTCACCGGCGAACGTAACCAGGCCCATGGAGTCGTCGCGGCCGGCCACGAAGCGCCTGGCGGCTGCCTTGGCGGCCTCCAGGCGGGTGGCCGAGCCCTCCATGTCGTCGGCCCACATCGACGTGGACAGGTCCACCGCCACCACGATCCCCGTGCCGCCCTCCAACGGTTCCTCGTGGGCGGTGATCAGGCGGGGGTGGGCGAGGGCGACGATCAGGCAGGCCAGCGCGGCAGCGCGCAGTCCCCGCGGGAGCGCATCGACCGCCGCCCAGAGCCGGCTCCCCCGCAGCCGCACCGACCCGGCCGACGCCAGGAGCAGGCCGGCGGCGCGCCGGGGCCGGATCCACCACAGCCAGAGGGGCACGAGGGCGAGCAGAACCAGCCATTCCGGACGGGCCAGCTGGACGCTCATTCGGTATCCCCGGTCGACTCGGTCGTAGCGGGGTCGACCGCGAGCGCCTCCTGCATCCGCGCGAACGCCGGCGCCTGCCCGGAGGCGTTGACCCAGGCTCGCATCGTTCGCCAGTCGCGCTCGGCCGTGCAGGCCCCGCTCTCCTGCGCAGCCGCCGCGGGGGCGAACTTCGCCACCTCGCCCCGCCCCAGCGCACCGGCCAGGGCGTTCAGATCGGGCCAACCCGGGGCGGCGGCCAGGTCGCGCATCAACTCCGTGCTCGTCCGGCTGCGGCTCCACGCGGGGTCGAAGTGCGCCACGTACGCGCGTATTACATCCCCCCCACCCTCGTAGAAGTCGCGCAGCTGTCCCGCCCGGTGGTGGCCGCGCGCGAGCAACCGGTCGAGTTCGGCAAGCGCCCGTTCCCTCCACTCTTCCGGCGTCTGCGGCGGGTCCTCGACCGAAACCCCGGCGGCCGCACGCCCCGCCAGCCACTCCCGCGCCTGCACCGTCACCACGCCGAGCAACAGCAGGGACAGGAGCGACGCGCCCAACACGGCCGGGACGTTCCAGCTGAAACCGACCACGTCTGCGGGTGGCCTGGGCTGCAGGCCCCGCGCGATGTCGTCGAGCAGGATGGGCGAGGTCACGAACACCCGCCGCCCGGCGATCACCAGACGGTCCTGCGAACGCCCGTCCGTGCCGACTGGTTGGCCCGGGAGGGTCTCGCTCTGTGTAATCTGCGTATCCTGCGTAGTTGCGGCCCCAACCGGATCCGTGTTCCCGCCCGGAACGTCCTCGACGCGAACGCGGCCCCCACCCTCCCCCGTCTCCCCGCTGCTCATTTCCAACTGGGGGGTCGCCGCGAGTCCGATCTCGAAGGGAATCAGGTCGTACTCGAGCGCAACCCGGATGGACCCGTCCCCCGCTTCGACCACATCGGTCCGCACACGCCGCAGGCTCTCGACGCCCCACTCCGGAAGAAGCGTTGCCGGCACCCGCAGTTCCCGTCCGGGCGGTACGTAGACAGTCGCATGAAGGGTGAAGGGATCTCCCAGCTCCACGGTGTCGGGAGAGACGCCCACCACCTGGACGGCCGCCCGATCCTGCATCGCCTGCGCCCCCGACGCCAAGATCGCCGCCGCCGCGACCACTGCCAGCCATCCGACCCCAACTCTCATCCAGGCGCCCGAGCCCCACTGGCGAACAGTGCCCTGCCCTCCCCGATAAGCGGCCCTCAACCGCAGCCCGGGCATCTCTCGCCCCGTGATCGGCCCTCGGACGACCCGCTTGTTCATCGCACCGCCCGGCGCCCGCCGGCCATCGGCGCCGGCCCCCTCCGTCGCGCCTGCGTCCGTCCGCGCGCCCGGAAGAACTCGGCCAGCACGGGCACGTAGTCGTCTTCCGACCCGACCTCCACGACCTCCAGCCCCAACTCTTGAAAGAGGCGGGTCAGTCGTTCCCGCGCCTCGCCGGTCTGCTTCGCATAGGCGGCGCGCGTGCGCTCGTGCCCGGTATCCACGATGCGGCGCTCCCCCGACTCCGGGTCCACCATCCGCACCAGACCCACATCCGGGAGCCCCATCTGCCTGGGATCGTTCAGGCGGATGGGCACCAGGTCGTGCTGAAAGCTGAAGCGGCTTGCGATGCGCGGCAGGCGCGGATCGGCCTCGAAGTCGACCAGGAAGTCGCTGATGAGGAAGACCGCCGCCCGGCGCCGCAGCACCCTGGCCAGA
This sequence comes from Gemmatimonadota bacterium, assembly GCA_022826025.1. Classification (GTDB taxonomy): domain Bacteria; phylum Gemmatimonadota; class Gemmatimonadetes; order Longimicrobiales; family Gaopeijiaceae; genus BD2-11. The sequence continues at coordinate 6,184 of JAJDVR010000028.1, forward strand.
AACTCAAGCCCGGGCGACAGCCTCGTGCGCCGGCCCGCGGGTCGAAGCGACAGCAGCTCGAAGATCAGGCGCAGGGCGTGCCGCCGGCCGGTGTCGGGAGGTATGAAGAGCTCCGTCCGATCGGTGACCACGAGCAGCCCGACGTGGTCGTTGTTGCGCGCGGCCGAAAGCGCGAGGATGCAGGCGATCTCGCTCGCGATGCGGGCGTTGGATGCCAAGCCGGTACCGAAGTCCTGCGATCCCGAGAGATCCACCATGAGCATGGCGGTGAGCTCGCGCTCCTCCTCGTGTTGCTTGATGAAGAGGCGGCCCCGGCGTGCGGTGACGTTCCAGTCGATGGAGCGGATGTCGTCGCCGGGCTGGTACTCGCGCACCTCCGAGAACTCGAGCCCGCGGCCCTTGAACACCGAGCGGTACTCGCCGCTGAAGAGCGACTCCACCAGCCCGCGGGTGCGCAACTCGATCTGCTTCACCCGCGCCGAGAAAACCCGCGGATGCTCTTGTGCGATGGACTCCCGTCCGGCCACGGCGCCTTCCGTGGCTACTTCTTCTTCATGGCGAAGGCACCGCCTCCAGCACCCGCCGGACGACCTCGTCGGTGTCGATTCCGCGCGCGTCCGCCTCGTAGGTAGTGCGCAGCCGGTGCGGCAGAACCATGGGCGCCATCGCCTTTACGTCGTCGGGAAGGACAAAACTCCGCCCGCGAAGCCATGCCCGCGCCCGCGAGGTGCGCGCGAGAAAGATGGACGCCCGCGGCGAAGTGCCGAAGTCGATCAGGCTGTCCAGTTCCTCGAGCCCGTACCTGGCCGGTTCACGGGTGGCGAAAGCCAACTCCACGATGTAGTCGAGCACGGTTTCCTCCACGTGCACGGCCGCCACCAGCGCGCGTGCGCGGAACACCTCCTCCACGCCCGCCACCGGCTCCAGCGGGATCCCGGCTCGGTCTCCGGCCCAGCGCACAATCTCCTTCTCCTCGCTCCGCGAGGGGTATCCGATGTCGAGCTTCATGGCGAAGCGGTCCAGCTGCGCCTCCGCCAGAGGATAGGTGCCGTGCAGCTCCACCGGGTTCTGCGTTGCCAGGACCATGAAGGGATCTTCCAGCCGAAAGGTGTCGCCGGCGATCGACACCTGACGCTCCTCCATCGCCTCGAGCAGCGCCGCCTGCACCTTGGGGGGCGCCCGGTTGATCTCGTCGGCGAGCACGATGTTGGAGAAGACAGGCCCCTTGTGGACCCGGAACTCGCCCGAGCGCGCATCCAGAATCGGGGTCCCCGCGATGTCGCTCGGGAGCAGGTCGGGTGTGAACTGGATGCGGCTGAAGCCGGTGTCGATCGCGTTGGCCAGCGTGCGCACCATGAGCGTCTTGGCGAGCCCCGGAAGGCCCTCGAGCAGCACGTGTCCGCCCGTGAGCAGTGCGATGAGCAGGGCTTCGACCGCCGCGTCCTGGCCCACCACGCGCTCGCGCACGGCGGCGGTGACCCGGCGCGAGAGCCCCAGGCCGGCTTCGTCGGTGTCGGCCTCTCCGGCGCCGGCCTTCCGCGCCAGCACCCCCGCTGACTCGCGCGGCATCAGGCCAGGTGCATCGTGCGCCCGCCGACGACCGTGCGAACGATACCGATCTCCTGAAACGCCTCGGGGTCGGTCTCGTGCGGGTCTTCCGACAGCATCACGAAGTCGGCCAGCTTGCCGGGGGTGATGGATCCCTTGAGGTGCTCCTCGTGGGAGGCGCGCGCGCCGTTGATGGTGGCGATGCGCAGCGCCTCGCTCACGGTGATGCGCTGGTTGGGGCCCCATACCCGGCCCTCGGAGTCGGTGCGGGTCACCATCGACTGAAGGGCCATCATGGGCTCGTAGGGCCCGGGCACGTAGTCGGAGGCGCCGGCGACCGGGATGTCGTAGTCGAGGAAGGAGCGGTGCGCGAACATGAAGCGCATCTTCTCCTCGCCGTACTCGACCCACTTGTTGCCGTGGTAGTAGACGTAGGTCCAGAACGGGGTCGGCACCGAGCCGGTGTCGCGGATGCGGGCGAGCAGCTCCGGGTTCACAAGTGTGCAGTGCTCGAGGCGATGGCGCGGATCCGGCCGTGGCCACAGGCGCTGCACGCGCTCGTAGGCGTTGAGCACCATGTCGATGGCGACGTCGCCGTTGCAGTGGATGCCGATCTGAAGGTCGTGGCGGTGCGCGTCCTCCACGACTTCGTGGATCTCCTCCTGGGTCATGGTGAGGATACCGTAGTCGTCCGGGCGCCCGATGAAGGGGGTGCTCATGGCCATGGTGCGTCCGGAGGCGGAGCCGTCGGCGGTGTACTTGACGCCGCCCACGCGCACCCACTCGTCGCCCAGGCCGCTGTGGATGCCGGCCGACTTCAGCCCGGGGGTCATCAGGCCCAGAGCGTACATGGCGATGCGGCAGCGAAGTTCGCCCGCCTTGTAGGCGTCCTGGTAGGCGATGGCGTAGTCGGTGCTGCAGCCGGTGTCGTGGAGGGAGGTGAGGCCGGCCGCAGTGACGAGTTCGGAGATGAGCTTCACCCCCGCCTGGCGCTCCTCCCGGGTGGAGCCGGAGGGGAGGAGCCCGTAGAACAGGTCGTTGGCGTTCTCGGCCAGGAGCCCGTTCAGCTCGCCGTCGTCGAGGTAGATCTGGCCGCCCGGGGGCGACTCGGTTTCCGCGGTGATGCCGGCCAGCTCGAAGGCAAGGCTGTTGTACCAGTAAAGGTGGCCGCCTCGGTGGGAGACCCGCACCGGGTGGTCCGGGACCCAGCCGTCGAGGTCGCGGCGGGTGATGCGGCGGCCTTCGCGCACCTTGGTGTCGTCGTACTTGAAGGCGAGCACCCACTCGCCCGGGGGCTTGCCGGCGGCGCCCTCCCGCAGGCGCTCGCCGATCTCGGCCATGGAGCGCACGTCCAGGTTGACCTCGGTGAGCTCGCGCACGCCGCCCGAGGCGGGATGGAGGTGGGCGTCGATGAAGCCCGGGGTGACGGTCATGCCTCCGGCGTCGATGACCTCGGTGCCGGGGCCGGCGAGGTTCCTGATGTCGTCGCTCGACCCGACCGCGATAAAGCGCGAGTTCTTGACCGCGAAGGCCTCGGCCTGCGGCAGGTCGTCGTCCACCGTGTAGACTCGTCCCCCGACCAGGATCAGGTCCGGGGTGACGTCGCCCGCTTCCTGAAAGCGGGCTCCGGCGCGGGCGCGCGCGAGCCTCGCGTCCGATCCCCGCAGCTCGAAGTCGCCTATGCCGAAGCCGGTGGCGAGGGCGGCGCCGATGCCGAGAAACTCTCCCCTCGAGTAGCGGTTCATGGACTCCTCCGGGCCAAGTCGTTGATAATCTGCTAATTTCCACCCGAGGCACGCCCGTGCAAGTACAGAAAAGGAGAGTGAATGGGCTTCGGGTTCGCGGGGCGCGAGATCGGCGACCTGTACGAATACACCTGCGCGCTGCGCGGCCACGACCGGAGAGACCGGATCGGGACCGTGGTCTTGCGGGAGGGGGAGCGGGCGATGCTCCCGGCGGTGACTGGCCGCCGCTGAGACGGGCGCGGGGAGCGCGACGACGACCCTGGCGCGCTCGCTGGCGGAGCACGAGGAGCGGCTGATGAGCTGCGTGCATTGCGGCTTCTGCCTGCCCGCCTGTCCCACCTACGTCCGCCTGGGCGACGAGGCCGACTCGCCGCGCGGGCGCCTCTACCTGATGCGCGCGGTGGTCGAGGGAAGGCTCGATCCGGCGTCGGACGCGTTCCAGACCCACATCGACCGCTGCCTGGGATGTCGCGCCTGCGAACCCGTCTGCCCGGCGGGCGTGGAATACGGCTCCCTCCTCGAACACGCCCGCGAGGCTGCGGCGGAGGCCAGGCCTGCGGGCGGCGCGGCCCGCGCCATCCTGTGGCTCTTCCGCCGCCGCAAGCTGCTTTTTGCGTTGATGGCCCTGGGGCGCCTCCTGCGCGCCACCGGCATCGCCGCGCTGGGCGCGCGCTTCCTGCCCGCGGCCCTCCCCCGGGTCCGTCTGGGTCTCGGCATGCTGGCTTCGACCCGCCGGGGGCGCGCTGCCCGAAGGGTCGCATCGCCCGTTTCCTCCCCGGAGGCGGAGGCCCCGGATCCCGCCCCGAGCCTACCAGGACCCCATCCGCTCGCCGGCAAGCGCGTCGCGGTGCTGAACGGCTGCGTACAGGCCGGGTTGCTGGGCCATGTCAACGACGCCACCCACCGGGTTCTGCGCGCCAACGGCCTGAACGTCGTGGACGCCTCGGGGCAGCGGTGCTGCGGTGCGCTCCACGCCCATGGCGGAGACCTCGAGGGGGCCCGCCATCTGGCGCGCGTCAACATTGACGCCATGCTCGGGGCCGGGGCCGAGATCATCGCAGTCAACGCGGCTGGATGCGGCGCGCAGCTCAAGGACTACGGGGAATTGCTCGCGGACGACGAGCGCTACGCGCGGCGGGCGGCCCGGGTGACGGAGAAGACGCGCGACATCTCCGAGATCCTGGCTGAGACCGGACCTCGCCGGGGAGCGCCGCTTCCGCTGTCGGTGACCTGGGACGCACCCTGCCATCTCCTCCACGCCCAAGGGGTTTCGGAACCCCCTCTCCAGGTCCTGCGGGCGATTCCCGAGCTGGAGCTCATCCCCCTGCCCCGGGCCGATGAATGCTGCGGCGGCGCGGGCATCTACGGCATCACCCATCCGCGCCTCGGGGGCAGGATCGGGGCGGACAAGGTAGAGGCCGTGCTGGGAACCGGAGCGAGCGTCGTGGCGACCTCCAACCCGGGGTGCATGATGCAGATCGGTGGGGGATTGCGGATGAAGGGGGCGCGGGTAGAAGCATGCCATCCGGTGGCGCTCCTCGACGAGAGCTACAGGGCGGCCGGCTTCTACGACACGCCCGCCCGCGGGTTGCCCGGCCTGCGGGATGGCGGCTGATCCAATGTCCCGGTGGACGATTCGTCCATTTCGGACCCATCAGGACTACGAGGCCTGCATCGCGCTGCAGGAAGCCACCTGGGGAACCGGGTTTTCCGAACTGGTCCCCATGGCGCTCATGATCGTCAGCCAGCGCCTGGGCGGCGTGGCCGCGGGCGCTTTCGATGAAGACGGATCCCTGGCAGGATTCATCCTCGGCCTCTCCGGGATCGAAAACGGAAGCCCCGTACACTGGTCCGACATGCTCGCGGTGCGGAACGACTGCCGGGGCAGGGGCCTCGGGATTCGCCTCAAGAGCTATCAGCGCGACATGGTGCTGGAGAATGGGATCCGGCGCATGTACTGGACGTTCGATCCGCTCGAGTCGCAGAACGCCTACATCAACTTCGCCCGGCTGGGCATCGTCGCGCGCGAGTACGTCGAGAACATGTACGGACAGACCGACTCTCCGCTCCATCGGGGCATCGACACCGACAGGTTCGTGGCCCTCTGGCAGCTGGACACTCGCCGGGTCGAGCGCCGGTTGGCGGAGGAGGAGTCGCCCCCGGCGATCGAGGAGCTCGCGGGGGTGCCGTGCGTGCTCGATTGCGCGCCCACACCACCTTCGGGCTGGCCCGAACCGGAAACCCGCGAAGCGTTGCGTGCGGATCAGGTCCTGGCCGCCATCCCCTCCGACATCCAGGCCCTGAAGTCGGTATCTCCGGAACTTGCGGCGCGCTGGCGTGAGGCCACGCGTTCGGTCCTGCAGAGCTATCTTTCGAACGGGTACGAAGTTTGCGAGCTCATTCGGGGAGCACGCGTCTCCTACTATCTCCTGAGGAGAATCGGGGAGATATGTCCATGACTGAAAAGAAACTCGACTCGCTCCACGTAGCCATCGTCGGTGCCGGTCCGGTGGGGATCGAGGCGGCGCTGGCCGCTGCCGAAGCCGGGGTCGCGTTCACCCTCTACGAAGCCGGTGCCCATGTCGGAAACAACGTGCTCTCGTGGGGACACGTCGGCCTGTTCACGGGCTGGGATCTGAACGTGTCGCCGCGGATGCGGCGGTGGCTGCGACGCGCCGGGCACGAGATACCCTCCGGAGGCGAGCCTCCGACCGGACGGGAACTCGTCAGGAGGGTGCTTCAGCCCATCGCCGCGCTGCCCGCCATCGGCGACCGCCTGCACCTCGGCACGCGGGTGCTGTCCGTGGCCCGCGAAGGACTTCTGAAGCACGAGGAGATCGGCAGCGCCGAGCGCGCCAACCTGCCGTTCCGCCTGCTGGTGCGCACCTCCGACGGGGAGCGGATCGACCGCGCGGACATGGTGGTCGACTGCACGGGCACCTGGGACGTCCCCAACGCGCTTGGCGAAGGCGGCATTCCGGCTCCGGGAGAGGCGGCCGCGGAAGACAGGATCGTACGGCACATTCCGGACATCGAAGCGAATCCGGGCGCATGGGCCGGGAAGCGCATTCTGCTCGTCGGGGGAGGTCATTCGGCACAGACGGTCGCGCGGTCGCTCGTCGCCCTCGCCCAGGGTAATCCGGCGACCCGGGTGACATGGGCGCTCAGGCATCCCGAGCTGCGCCTCCAGCCGATCGCCGGCGACCGCCTGCCCGCACGCAGCCGTCTCACCCTTGCCGCCCGGCAGCTGGCCACGAGCGATGTGTCCGGCCTCGAAGTCCTCCCGGGCTTCACGGTCAACGGAATGGAGCGCAACGGCGATGGTCTCAACGTGGTCCTGAGGCGGCGGGACGGCTCCACGGTCGTGCGCCGGGTCGACCGGATCGTCGCCATGTGCGGCTACGTCGGCGACCACGGCCTCTACCGGCAGCTCCAGGTGCACGAATGCTACGCGACGGCGGCGCCGATGAAGCTGTCCGCGGCGCTGCTCGCCGGCTCCTCCAGCGACGACTGCCTGGACCAGGAGAGCTTCGGCGCCGGCACGCTCGGCAATCCCGAGCCCGGCTTCCTGATTCTGGGATCCAAGTCGTACGGCCGGAACAGCACCTTCCTCATGCGTGTGGGGTGGGAGCAGGTGGACGAGGTGTTCGGGCCGCTGGGAGCGGGTGTGACGCCGGCCCCCGCCCGGTGAGAATCGACGCGATCGAGGTCCGGGAGATCCGGCTCCCGCTGCGGGAGCGGTTCGAGATCTCGAGCGGATACTCCGAGGAGCGGCGCATCCTGCTGGTCAGGTTGCACGCCGACGGGGAGACCGGGTGGGCCGAGTGCGTGGCGGGCGAAGATCCCGGCTACTCGTACGAGACGACGGACACGGCGTGGCACATCCTCGCGGAGTTTCTCATACCCGCGCTGCTGGGCGCGGAGGTGGAGAAGCCCGCGGACGTGGAGCGGCTGCTCGCGCACGTTCGCGGCCATCCCATGGCCAAGGCGTGTCTCGAGATGGCGTCCTGGGACCTGGACGCCAGGCGTCACGGCCTCTCGCTCGCGGAAGCTCTTGGGGGCTCCGGTGAACCCGTGCCGGTGGGGGTGAGCGTCGGGCTGCAGAAGAACGATGACCTCCTGGTCGAGAAGGTCGGCGGGTTCCTCTCGGCGGGCTATCGCAAGATCAAGCTCAAGATCAAGCCGGGGAGAGACGTGGAGATGGTGCGCGCGGTGCGCGAGGCGTTCCCCGAAGCGCCGCTCATGGTGGATGCCAACTCCGCGTACACGCTGGCCGACCGGGAGCGCCTCGCCGAAATGGACGATCTCGATCTCTTGATGATCGAGCAGCCGCTCGCCTACGAGGACCTGCACCGGCACGCGCGCCTTCAGGAGGCGCTGGAGACCCCGGTGTGCCTCGACGAGTCCATCCGCTCGGCCGCCGACGCCGAGCTGGCGCTGGCACTGGGAAGCTGCCGCATCATCAACATCAAGCCGGGCCGGGTGGGCGGCTTCGGCTCGTCGCGCCGCATTCACGACCTGTGCCGCTCGCACGGCGTCCCGGTCTGGTGCGGCGGGATGCTCGAGTCGGGGATCGGAAGGGCCTTCAACATCGCACTCGCCACGCTGCCCGGCTTCACCATTCCAGGCGACATTTCGGCCAGCCGGCGCTATTGGGAGCGCGACATCGTCGACCCGGAGTTCGAGGTGTTCGAAGGGATGATGACGCCCCCCGCCAGACCCGGGATCGGGGTGACCCCCGACCAGCGGCGCATCGATCGGCTCACGGTGCGGGCGGAGCGCTGGCCCCGACGGCGGGCGTAGCCGGACGCAGACAATCGGGACAGAAGCGCCACGCGCTCTTGAGTTCCCGCCCACAGGCGCACGTCGGCACCCGCGGCGCACCGCACCAGGGGCATCCCAGGCAGTTCGGCGGCAACTCCTCCCCGCACTCTTCGCAGGCAAGCTGCGTGGCGGCCCCGCCCCCGATGACCCTGCCCACCTCGTGGGGCGTGGTGAGGCCCTCCGCCAGCTTCCTGCGGGCATCCCCGGCCATGGACCCCATCCCGGCCGCGACCGCGAGTTCCCGCAGCACGGAGGTGGATGCGCCGGCGCCCACCTCGTCCCGGAGACGGTCGGTCATGACGAGCACCTGGAAGATGCCGATGCGGCCGCGGAACCCACCTTGGCACTGGTCGCAGGCACGGCCTGTCCCCCGGCATGCCGGGCACGCGCGGCGCACCAGACGCTGCGCGATCACGCCGCTCAGCCCCCCCGCCACCAGGTAGGCGGGCACTCCCATGTTGAGCAGCCGGGCGAGGGCGCCGGGCGCGTCGATGGTGTGGATGCTCGACAGCACCAGGTGTCCGGTGACCGCGGCGGCCATCGCGATCTCGGCGGTCTCGCGGTCGCGGATCTCGCCCACCATGACCACATCCGGGTCCTGACGCAGCACCGCCCGCAGCGCCACCGGAAAGGTGAGCCCCGCCTTCGGCCGCACCTGCACCTGGTTGACGCCGTCCAGCCGGTACTCGATCGGGTCCTCCAGGGTGACGACGTTCTGCCGCTTCCGATCCAGTTCGCCCAGCGCGCCAAACAGCGTCGTGCTCTTCCCGCTGCCGGTGGGGCCCGCCGCCAGAATCACCCCCTGCCGCCGGGCGAGCATGCCGCGCACCGCGGCGAGGTCCTCCTCCCCGAGCCCCACCTCTTCCAGGTCGGTGGGCGCCCGTCCCGGGTCCAGGATGCGCAGCACCGCCTTCTCACCGTGGTCGACCGGAATGGTGGAAACGCGTACGCGGAAGTGACGGCCCTCCCGGTCGTAGGTGAAGCCGCCGTCCTGGGGACGCTGCTTCACCGAGATGTCCATGCCGCCCAGGATCTTGACCCGCGAGAGCACCGCCTCCCGGGACCATTTGGGCAGTTTCACCGCATGCCGCAGAACCCCGTCCACCCGCAGGCGCACCCGCAGCTCCTCTCCGTGCCGCTCCAGGTGCACGTCGCTGGCCCCCACGGCGACCGCTTCGCCCAGGACGCGGTCGACCAGCTGCACGGCCGGCGCCCGGGCCTCTCGCCGGGCGTAGCCTCGGCCTGCGGCCTCCTCCCCGGGCAGCGCCGCGACAAAGACCTGGAGGCCGCCGCCCAGAGCCCGGTCCAGCGCCTCCGAGATCGCCGAACGGGAGGCCACTACCGGCTCCACCCGCAGTCCGGTGCGGAACTGCACGTCGTCCGCCGTGGCGAGATCCAGCGGATCCGCCATGGCCAGCCGCAGCATTCGCTCCTCCGCGAGCAGCGGCAGCACCGTCTTCGACCGCGCCAGGCTCTCTCCCACGCGCGGCAGCGCATCTTCGCCAGCCTCCAGCGGAGGCGGCACATAGGGGAGGTTCAATTGCTGCGCAAGCGCTTGAGCCACCTCCTCTTCGCCACAGGCTTTCATGCGAACCAGCGTCGTTCCGAGGCGGTCGCCCGTCTGCCGCTGCTCGTGCAGCGCGCGCGTAAGCGCTTCCCGGGCGATCGCGCCGGTGTCGAGCAGGATCCGACCCAGGAGCCTGGGCCTGCTGCGGGGATTGCTGGGCGTGCTTTGCGGATTCACGCGCGAAAGCTCGCGGCCCGGGGCGGGCGCTGGAATGGAAGAATGAGCCCCGCCGGCGATTCGGGCGGCCGGGCCGGGCCCTGTGCCTTCCGCGGCCCGGCGAAGGCTACTCGGCCGGTCTTACGTCGATGGTGATCTGCACCGCCAGGTGACCCAGATCCGCACGTGAGCGGACGGCTTCGCGAATCCGCGGCTCCAGCTTGCCGTAGGCCGCCATCACCCCGTTGCGCAGGTGGGTTCGCAGCAGGGTGAGCGCGTTCGCGTCCGGTCTGGTCGTCCGGGTCTGCTTGCGGGCTTCCACGAGATCGGCGGGCACGATCTCGAAGGGCACGATGCCGATGTCGTCGTAGCGCTCCGAGTCCAGGTACTGGATGGAGACCGAAACGTCCCCTCGCGCATGGCAGTGGCTGATGTCGCCGATCGCGCGGAATCGCGACGCCAGCCGCTTGATGTCCGCGCTCTGAGCCGCGGACATGTAACCGCGGTTGGTCAGACTGAAGATCCGCCGCAGCCGCTCGGTCGGGGTGGCGTCGGCTTCAGGGGCTTCACTGTCGAGTTCGCGTCCGGTAGCCGCGCGCGCGTAGTGCTCCAGGTTCAGATCGCGATTCCTCTGGCGATCGATGTTGTCAAGGATGCGGTCCGGATTGGTTCTGAAGCTCATGCCTCTCCCTCATGCGTTTTGCTTGTTGGGCACCTGAGGATAACCAGCCCCGCGGCTACAGGCTATAATGGTTCGGACCGGCAGACCCGTCACACGCCCATCCACCACACCGCAGGAGGACGCCATGTCCGATTCATCGTCTCCGTCCCTCCCGTCGCTGCCCGGGAGAGTCGTCGCGGTATTCGTCTCCCCGGGCAGGCTGTTCGGGCAACTGCGCGACAAGCCCGCATGGGGGGCTACCATGGTCCTCCTGGTGATACTGAACCTCATCATGATGTTCCTCCTCCCCGCGGAGCTCTTCGAGGCGCAGATCCGCCGGAGCGTTGCGGATGCCGGAATGGGGGAGGAGGAAATCGCCGTGGCGGTCACCGTCGGCCGGTACGCCGGTATTGCGATGGCCGGGGTGATGGGGGCCGTGGGCAGCTTTGTCGTCGGTACGGTCCTGTTCTTCGTCTTCGCCACGATGCTCGGCGACAAGGGGCGCTTCCGCCAGTATCTTTCCGTCGTCGTGCACGCGCTGGTGGTCTCGTCAGTCGGCGCCCTGGCCCAGGTTCCCCTGAAGCGGAGCGCGGGCGACATGGAGCTCGTGCTCAGCCTGGGCACCTTCGCTCCATTCCTGGAGGAGGGGTTCCTCCTGAGCTTCCTCAGCGCCATCGGACTCTTCGGGATCTGGTGTGCGATGCTGATGGCGATCGGGATCACCCGTATCCAGCCCACTCGCAGCTGGGGCGGCGCGTTCTCGATCGTGATGGTGCTGTACTGCATCTTCGCGCTGGGGGCAGCGGGTATCACGTCGATGGTGTCTTGACGGACCAGCGCGCCCCGCGCCCTGCTACTGGCGTGGCTGGCCGGGGAGCCCATCTTATATCGGCTTCACCGCGTTCACCCGGGACCCCGTCGCAATGATCCGACGCATCGTCCTCGCCATCGCCGTCATTGCGGCCTGCTACCACCTCTATGTGGCGGGGGTGGCGCCCTTCACCGCGCTGATCCAGCGTCCGGTCCACCTCGCGCTCATGGCGTCGCTCGGTTTCCTGGGCCTCGGGGTGCGCGGAGCGCGCGGGCTGTACCGGAAGCCCGGGACGGTGGACGATCCCGGGGGCGGCTTCCCGGTGCGGCACGTGATTTCCCTGCTGCTGCTGGTGGGCACGGTCCTCAGTTGCGCCTACCTGGTGTCGGAGAACGAGGCGCTGGTCGGCCGGTCGGCCAATCCGACAACCCTCGACCTGATCGCGGCCGGGATCACGCTGGTGGCGGTGCTTGAGCTGGCGCGCAGGGCCACGGGGTGGGGCATCGTGGCCGTGGCGATCCTGTCCATCACCTACGCGCTCGCCGGACCCTGGCTGCCCGGCATTCTGGCGCACCGCGGCTACGGCCCCCAGCGGCTGCTCGAGCAGCTCTACCTCTCCACCGAGGGCATCTGGGGCATTCCGCTGGGGGTGTCGGCGGACTTCGTCTACCTGTTCGTCTTCTTCGGAGCGGTGCTGGACATGGCGGGGGGCGGGGCGCTCCTGATCGCGCTCGCCGACCGGGTCGCGGGACGGACGAGAGGCGGGCCGGCCAAGACGGCGGCGGTCGCCAGCGCGTTCATGGGCTCGCTGTCGGGCAGCGCGGTGGCCAACGTGGTGACCACCGGCACCTTCACCATCCCGCTCATGCGCCGGGCGGGGTTCCGGCCCTTCTTCGCGGGTGCCATCGAGGCGGCGGCAAGCACGGGCGGGCAGCTCATGCCGCCGGTGATGGGGGCGGGCGCGTTCATCCTCGCGACCTGGACCAACATCCCGTACCGCACGGTCGCGCTGGCGGCGGCCATCCCGGCCATTCTGTACTACCTGGCGCTGTTCGCCGCCATCCACTTCCGGGCGGAGCAGCAGGGCCTCGACCCCGTAATCGACAAGGACCGGCCTTCGGTCATCAGCAAGCTGCACCTCCTTGTCCCGCTGCTGATCATCGTCACGCTGCTGGCGCAGGGCCGCTCACCGATGCGTGCCGCCTTCTGGGGCGTGAGCACGGCGCTCCTGCTCTCGCTGGCGGTGCCGTCCACCCGGATGAAGCGCAGTGACTACCTGAAGGCGACGCTCGCCGGAGCTTCGGGGGCGGTTCAGGTGGCGGCGGCGTGCGCGGCGGCGGGGATCGTCGTGGGGGTGGCATCGCTGACCGGGATCGGGCTGCGCATGTCGGAGTTCATCGTCGTCATCTCGCAGGGCCAGCTCTTCCCCGCCCTGCTGCTGACGGCAGCCGGATCGATCATCCTGGGCATGGGGCTGCCGACGACCGCCGCGTACGTGGTGCTGGCCGCGCTCGGGGCCCCTGCGCTGGTGGAACTGGGCGTGCCCCTGCTGGCCGCACACCTGTTCATCTTCTACTTCGGCTGCATCTCCAACGTCACCCCACCGGTGTCGCTGGCGGCATACGCGGCCGCCGGGGTGGCATCCTCTCCACCCATGCGAACGGCGCTTACGGCGATGTTGCTGGCGATGGCCGGTTTCCTGGTGCCTTTCCTGTTCGTGTACGCGCCGCCCCTCCTGCTGGAAGGATCCCTCGCGGAGATCCTGCTCACCTCCGGGACGGGCGCCCTCGGCATCAGCGCCATGGCGGGGGCCGCGATCGGCTTCATCCGAAGGCCGTTGGCGGTCTGGGAGCGCGCCGCAGTGGTGGTCGCGGGCGCGGCGCTTTTCGGTCCATCCCTGATGCTCGACGTGGTGGGCGCAGTGCTGGGGATCGGGCTCTGGCTCTGGCTGGGACGCAAGCTGCAGGACCCCGCGAGCACGCTTTCCGGCTGAGGCAATCGCCAGTCGCGCTGCAGGCTGATACTTTGTCGCGAGTTTGTGCACTTGCGGCGGGCCACCCCAGCTTCGCAGGAGACCCAGTGACCAGAAGAAACCTCATCGCGTGTGCCCTGATCGCGGCCCTGGCGGCCGCGGGATGTGGCGACGGATCCGGCGGAAGCAGGCAGTTCCGGAGCCTCGGCACCGCGGGCACCGGCGGCATCTATTATCCGCTGGGAGGCACCATCGCCAGCCGCCTGTCGGTGCTCGACAGCACCAGCCAGTACACCGCGGAAGTGACCGGTGGCTCGGTCGAGAACATCGCCCGCCTGAACGCCCGCCAGATGGACCTCGGCATCGCCCTCTCGGTCACCATGTACGAGGCCTACCGCGGCATCGGAGACTACGACGAGCCGATCCCGGGGCTGCGCGTGGTTGCGCCGCTCTACCCCAACATCACCCACGTGATGGTGCCTGAGGGATCCACGGTCACCGACGTTTCGCAGCTGCGTGGAGGACGGGTGAGCGTGGGGTCTGCGGGAAGCGGCACCGAGCAGTCGTCGCGTCAACTGCTGCTCGCCCACGGCATCAGCTACGACGACATCAACGTCCAGTACCTCACCTTCACCGAATCGGCGAACGCGCTGCGGGACGGCGCCATTGACGGTTCGATCATCTCCGTGGGATACCCGGCCGCGGCGGTCCTGGAGGCGACCACCACGGGCGGGGCGCGCCTGCTCGCCCTCTCCGACGAGGCCATCGAGGCGATGACCTCCACCTATCCCTACTACTCGCGCGGATACCTCCCCGGGGGGATCTATCCGGGCGCGGACGAGCCGCTCCAGACCATCGCGATGATGAACTGGATCATTTCCATGGATCATCTGGAGGCGCCGGTGGTGAACCACGTGCTCGGGATTCTGGAGAACGAGAGGGAGATCCTGGTCCGCGTCAGCCGCATGGTCGAGCAGGTGGACTTCGCTTCGCTCGATCTGGCTCCCGTGCCGCTGCACTCGGCGACCGAGGCGTGGCTGACCGATCGGTAGCGGCCGCGCGCCTCGCAGTCGGGGCGCTCACGCTGGGGACCCTCTTCCCGGCGGCGTGCGCCCGACCCGCCGAGCCGGCTGCGGATCTGATCCTCACTGGTGGCGACGTCCTGACGCTGGGATCCCCCGGGGTGGTCGAGGCGCTCGCGGTCCGGGGCGACCGCGTGGTGGCCGCCGGGACGTCGCAAGAGATTGACCGGCTGGCCGGATCCGGGACACGGGTGGTGGAGCTGGCGGGGCGCACGGTGCTGCCCGGGCTGGCCGACAACCACTACCACGGCATCGGTGGCGGCCCCGGCGTCGACCTGTCCGGGGCGCGGTCGCTCGGAGACATCATCGACCGGGTCGCGGCCGCCGCGCGCGAGACGCCGCCGGGCGAGGTGATCGTCACCAACTCGAACTGGCACGAAGGTCAGCTGGCCGAGCAGCGGCTCCCGTACCGCGACGATCTCGACCTGGCCGCGCCCGAGCATCCGGTCGTGGTGGTGCGCGGCGGCCACCAGTACGTGCTGAACAGCGCCGCGCTGGCACACTGGCGGATCGACGAGTCGACGCCGGAGGTCCCGGGTGGCCGCATCGGCCGCGACCCGGACGGCCGCCTGAACGGGGAGCTGGTCGACCGCGCGAAGGACCTGGTCACGGTGCCGCCCAGGCCCATTCCCGACCCCGCCACCCTCCTCGACGAGCTGGCCGACGAGCACGCCCGGTTGAACGCGCGCGGCCTGACCAGCATCCGCTACCCGGGCGGATCCGTCGGCCAGTACCGCGCGATCACACGCCTGAAGGAGCAGGGCCGGTTGAGCCTGCGCGTCGACTACCTGCTGCGTGGACCGCGCGCCGCCAGCGTCGAGACGCTCGCCGAAGCCCTCGCGACCTGGCCTGCCATGGGCGAGGGCGACGGGTGGCTCCGCGTGGGCGGCGTCAAGCTCGGAGTCGACGGGGGCTTCGAGGGCGGCCTCATGCGCGACCCGTACGAGGAGCCGTGGGGGGAGGGCGGCACCTTCCACGGCCTGCAGACCATGCCGACCGACGCCTACATCGCCACCGTCCGCGAACTCAACCGCCAGGGCTGGCGGGTCGCCACCCACGCGGTGGGAGACGCCGCCATCGACCTGGTGCTCGCCGGCTACGAGGCCGCCAGCAGCGACGCGCCCATCGCCGGCCGGCGGTGGGTGATCGAACACGGCTTCATCCCGCGCGACGACCAGTTCCCGCGCATGCGCGACCTCGGCCTCGCCGTCACCGCCCAGCACCACCTGTACGTCGCCGCCCCGAGCCTGGTGGAGTACTGGGGCACGGACCGCGCCGCCGGGACCACTCCCGTGCGCGCCTACCTCGACGCCGGCATCCCCGTCTCCCTCGGCAGCGACTCGCCCGTCGTCCCGTGGGACCCCTGGTCCGTGCTCCACCACTTCACCACGCGGGGGACCATCAGCGCCGGCGTCCACGGCGCCTCGCAGCGCATCACCCGCGAAGAGGCCCTGCGAGCCATGACGCAGGGGTACGCCCACCTCACCTTCGAGGAGACCGACAAGGGCACGCTCGAGGTCGGGAAGCTCGCCGACCTGGTGGTGACGGCGGAGCACTACCTCGACTGCGCCGACCCCTGCCTGGAGACCATGCAGGTCGACATGACGGTCGTGGGGGGAAGGGTGGTTTACGAGCGGTAGGGACTGCTGGACCATTCGCGAGGGTCAGCGTGTTTCCCCGCCATCCCCTGGCAACCCGTCCGTCCCTCTCACCACAAACTCCCGCCCACCACGCCGGATCCGATACGGCCGCTTCACGACCGGGACGACGACGTAGTCCCGCCCGCGCGGGTACCGACTCCGAAACGCTCTCACCGCTCGAACGTCGACCTCATCCGGATCGATCTTGCACTCGAACGTGTCCACCACGCCCTCCTGCCGCCGAACCACGAAGTCGATCTCGCGTCCCGCCTTGTCACGCCAGTAGAAGATGTTCTCGTCGAGGTGCCGGAACCGGAGGGAGTCCAGCACCAGATGCTCCCAGAGCAGCCCGCGGTCGTCTTCGCGGATGCGGGTCCAGCCCTTCTCGAAGGTGACGAAACCCGTATCGAACGCGTAGCACTTCGGCCTGCTGACGATTTCGCCACCTCCTCCACCCCGGAACGGGCGTAGAAGATGAACGGCATGGGCGATCTCCAGGGCTTCGAGATAGGACTTGACGGTGGGCCGGCTCAGCTCCGTCAGCCGTGAGAGCCGACTGTAGTCGACCTGGCCCGCGCTCCATCTCAGCAGCAGGCGGAACAGCGAGAGAAACCCCTGACGATTGCGGACCGAAAACAGCTCAAGAATGTCCCTGGCGTAGAAGCTGTCGATCCACTCGGCGAACGCGTGCGGGGATTTTCTTCGCCGCAGCAGCGACTCCGGCAGTCCACCGTGCAGCAGCCGCCGGTCGAGGTCCGCGATTCCGAACGGCTCTTCGCACTCTTCCCAAAGCACCGGACACAAGTAGATGGCCCGTTTGCGTCCGGTCAGCGAGTCCCGGAACTTCCCGGTCGCGGCGAGCGTGGACGAACCGGTCGCCAGGATTCGAAGCTCCTGGTACTCATCGGCGGCGATCTTGAGCAGCAGGCTGGGATCGGCAATGCGATGCACTTCATCGAACGCAAGCGAGGTACCCGGCTTCTGGCCTTCGAGAAAGAGCTCGGGGTCATCCAGAGCACGCCTGGTGGAAGGCAGGTCGCAGTTCAGGTACACCACGTCCGGCACCATCCGGACAAGCGAGGTCTTCCCGACCCGCCTCACGCCGGACAGCCAGATGACAGGTCTCTCCGACCATGCCTCTCGGATTCTCGCAAGCCACAGGCGACGCCCAATCATAGGCGTAGTTTACATCTAGCAAGACCAAACAACAACTACGCTTCTCATTTAGGGGTAGCGCGACCGGAGATCGGCAACAACCTCCAACAGCCTCCGCGCCGTCTCGAGTTCCCGCCCCCCTCGACCTCCCGCCCTTCACTACGCCCCCGCTCCGTCGCTCACCGGCCCCGCCGGACGGAAGCCAGGACCGCGAAGGGCCCTTCCCGGCCGGGCGCCGGTATGCTCGCCCCCGTCGATCACCAGGGTGCCGTTGACGATCACGTAGGGAATCCCCACGGGGTAGGACTTCGGGTTCTCGAACGAGTTCGTCTCGGCGATGCCGTCCGGGTCGAAAAGCGTGACGTCGGCGACGAAGCCCGCCCGCACCTGCCCGCGGTCCGCAATCCCCAGGATCTGCGCCGGCAGCGACGTCATCTTGCGGACGGCATCCTCCAGCTCGAGCACGCCCTCCTCGCGAACGTAGTGGCCGAGCACCCGGGGGACGGTTCCGTAGTTGCGTGGATGGGGGACGCCGGGGGCATCCAGGTTGATGGCGGATCCGTCGCTGGCGTGCGCCACCCAGGGCTGGCGCATGATCCGGCGCACATCCTCCTCCGACATGGTGTGGAAGATGCCGCTGATGCTGCCGCCTTCGGCCGCCATCAGATCGATCACCACGTCGGCGGGGTCGGCCACGCCCAGCTCCTCCGCGATCTCGGCCACGCGCATGCCCTCGTAGCGGCGAACCTCGGGCAGGCTGGCCCGGGCGAGCACGATGCCTTCCCACCAGCCGTGCTCCTCCGCCCAGGCGATGAAGTCGGGGTCGTTCTTGATCCTCTCCCTGAGAGAGTCGTCGCGCAGCCGGCGGGCGAACGCGTCAGGTCCGTCCTCCCGGACCCACAGGGGAAAGAAGGAGCTCCACCCGTGGAACATCGCCGTGTACGGGTACTGGTTTGCCGTGATGTCGAGACCCCGGGCGCGAGCCCGGGCGATCTGATCGATATGACGATCGATGGTGCCCCAGTTGTTCTGCGCCCGGATCTTGAAGTGGAACAGATGCACCGGGATGTCGACTTCCTCGGCCACGCGGATGGCGAAGTCGATCTCCCCCTCCTGCTGGTAGCCCTCGCTGCCGTGATGCGAGGTATAGTTGCCGCCGTAGGACGCCACGACCCGGGCCAGCTCCAGGACCTCGTCGGGATGGCGGGGGCCGCCGCTGCCGAAGCGCGTCACGAGGCCCCAGGCCCCTTCCTCCATCGACCGGGCGGTCAACTCCTTCATGCGCTCCAGCTCCGCGGGGGTCGCCGGGCTTTCGTCGAAGCCCTTCACCACGCGGCGCACCTGATGGTACGAGACGTGGGAAATGAGATTCATCGAGATGCCGCCCTCCTCGAGTCGCCGGAAATACCCGGTGAAGGTGGTCCAGCCTCCGCCGCCTGAAATGTCCAGCCCGTCTCGTGGCGCCTGGCTGCTCGACTCCCCGGCGACGTCCAGCGTCACGCCCTGCCGCACCTTGCTCTGCGCCGTGCCGTCGTTCAGCAGACGACCGTCCGAATGGGTGTGCAGGTCGATGAACCCGGGCGCGACAACGAGTCCGGTGGCGTCGATGACCCTGGATGCGTCCGCATCGCCGAGGTGTCCCACCGCCGCGATGCGGTCGTCGCGGATGGCCACGTCTCCCGAGAACCACGGGTTGCCGGTGCCGTCCACGATGCGTCCCCCGGTGATCAGGATGTCGTAGGGGCCCGGGTCGATCTGCGAAGACACCGGAAGTGGACCGGTCAGCATGAGGAAGAGGACGAGGGCCAGAGAAGCGCGCGCGGTGTTCATTGGAGCAGCCTTTGTCGAAGGGCGCGGTGCGAGGGCCGGGGTGGGGGCGTTCCGGATCGGGCGTATGCCGACCGCCCGGGGTGCCTTACAATTGGTGGCCCCGAACCAGGACCAGCAATATCGGCGGGCCGACCGGTGATCCGGGATGCCCGCGACACCCGAACACGCCCCATGACCCCACTCACCTGCCGGAAGTCCGCCTTCTCCCTCGATCCGGACATCCACTACATCAACTGTGCGTACCTGAGCCCGCTTCCGCGCGCAGTTGAGGAAGCCGGCATTCAGGGCGTCCGCGCCAAGTGCGCGCCCAGCGGGATCGGACCCGCCGACTTCTTCGATCCCTGCGACGAACTCCGCCGCCGCTTCGGCCTCCTCGTCAACGCTCCCGCCGGGAACATCGCCATCATCCCGGCGGCCTCCTACGGAGTCGCGACCTGCGCCCGCAACATCGACCTGCGGCGAGGCGCCAACATCGTGCTCACCGCGCGGCAGTTTCCCGGCAATGTGCACACCTGGCGGCGGCTGGCCCGCGAGCGCGGAGCGGAGGTGCGGATGGTCGATGCGCGCCCCGGTCCCGGCTGCGGCGAGCGCTGGAGCACCCACATCCTCGAAGCCATCGACACCCGCACCGCGGTCGTGACCATGGGCGCCGTCCACTGGACCGACGGCACCGTATTCGACATCGACGCCATCGCCGCCCGCGCCCGCGAAGTCGGCGCGTACCTCATCATCGACGGCACGCAGTCGGTGGGGGCAATGGACTTCGACGTGGCCCGCATCCGGCCCGACGCGCTCATCTGCTCCGGCTACAAGTGGCTGATGGGCCCCTACTCCATCGGTCTGGCCTACTTCGGACCGCGCCTTCTTGATGGCGTCCCTCTGGAGGAAACCTGGATCGGCCGGGAAGGCAGCCGCGACTTCGCCGGCTTGGCGGGCAACTACCCCGACAGCTACGAACCCGGCGCCAACCGCTACGACGTCGGCGAGCGCAGCAACTTCATCCTGGTGCCGATGATGAACGCGGCGCTCGAACTCGTGCTCGAGTGGACGCCCGCCCGCATCGCAGAGTATTGCGGGAACCTCACGGCCGAACTGGTCGAGCGTGCGGGAGAGGCCGGATTCGGGGTCGAGGATGGACCCTGGCGCGCCCCGCATCTCTTCGGGTTGCATGCGCCTTCCGGCCTGGACCCGCGAGCCGTGAGCGAGGCGCTGGCCGCGCGCAACGTGCACGTGTCGCTGCGCGGGACCGCGCTCCGCATCTCGCCCCACGTCTACAACGACCAGGCGGACGTGGCGGCGCTCTGGGATGCGCTACGGTCGGTGCTCCCGGGGCATCGCAGCTAGCGGTGCCGCCTACGCCCCCTCGTTCCACGAAAGGCGCCTGCCTCGCCCCACCGCGCGAGCAAGCCATTCGCCCGCATGGTGCTGGACCGTGGCGAGCGCCGGTACGACCAGAAGGAGGAGGAACGTGGCAACGAGGACGCCAAACCCGACTGATGTCGCCAGCGGCACCAGGTGCCGGGCGTGCGTGCTCGTCTCCAGCACCAGCGGCGCCACGCCAAGGAACGTGGTGAGGGACGTCAGGAGAATGGCCCGGAACCGGACCTTGGATCCGGCGATGATGGCTTCTCGCGGACTCATGCCGGAGTCCCTGAAGTCGTTCATGAACTTGACCATCACGAGCGAGTCATTGATGACGACACCGCTCACTCCGACCAGCCCCTGAGTCGACCAGATGCTGAGATCGAGGCCAAGCAGCAGGTGTCCCACAAGTGCGCCGACGGCCCCGAGAGGTATGGCTGCAAGCACGATGAGCGGCTGAGACCAGGATCCGAACGGGATCGCGATCAGCGCGTACATGACGATCAGGGCGAAGAAGCCCGATCTGGCCAGGGCTTCATTGACGGTGTCCTGCTGCCTGCGCTGCCCGCCGAATGCATAGGCGAAGTCGGAATCCCGGGCTTCAAGAGGGGCGAGAAGCTCTCGTTCCAGGCGATCGTCCACCTGTCGGCCTGTCGCGTTAACGGCATCCACGTCCGCTGTAATCGTCACGGCGCGTCGCCCGTCGATACGATGGATCGCGGAGGGCGACCGGTCGAAACGCACCGACGCAACCTGTCCCAGAGGCACCTCCCCTCCGCCAGGTACACGCACCATGTACTTCTCGACGTCGACGGCCGAGTTCCGCTCTTCTTCCGGGAGCCGCACGTAGACCCGCACGTCCTCGCGACCTCGAGGAACCCTGAGCGCTTCCACGCCGAAGAAACCAGCCCTCATCTGGCGGGCGAATTCGTCGAGCGTCAGTTCGAGCGTGCGGGCGGCCGGCTCGAGTTCGAACCGGAGTTCGGCGAATCCCTCATCCAGGTTGTCCCGAACATCGAAGACGCCATCGACGGCGGCGAGTTCGGCGACGACATCGTCGGCGATCGAACGCAGGCGGTCCGGATCGGGATGAGACAGGTCGTAGTGCACGGGAAGGTCCCCGCCCACAATGCTGGAGGTAATCGAGAACTCCCTCGCTTCGGGGATCACGCCGGCCTCTTCGCGCCAAAGTCGCTCGAGCGTGGACGCGGCGATGCGGCGACGCTCCCAATCGATCAGCTTGAACTGAACGGTCGCGATGTGGCCGCGGGGGGCCCGGACCAGGTCGCCGGCCAGAGGATCGAACAACTGCGCCGACTGCCCCACCGTTACGGCTACGCCGACCTCCAGCGGCGCATCGTCCGTTGACAGTCCGTGCTCCGCGGCGACCCGCGCCACCGCACGGCGTCCAGCCGCCTCGACTCGCCCGGCCACCTCGGCCGTGACCTCTCCGGACGTGCCGGCGGCCAGTTCCAGGTCCGCGGACACAATGTCGCCCTCGAGCGGAATGATGAATCGGCTGGGCACGATGCCCGACACGACGAGACCGGTCGAGAGGACGATCAGGCCGGCCGCGGAAGCGAGGACGACGAGCGGTCGCCCGGTCGCCAGACGCAGCCCGCGGTCGAGCGGGCCGTCGGCGAGACGCTTCACAAGAACGTCCACGCGCTTCTGTAGGCCGCCCCAGAGCCGGGCGATCCTGTGCCGCGGCTGTTGGCCGGCCGCCGGCAGATGTGAGAGGTGGTTCGGCAGAAGCAGCAGCGAATCGAGCAGCGAAACAAGGAGAACGGAGATGACGACGATGGGAACGGCGCGTCCCAGTTTGCCCTGCGCGCCGGGCACGGTCATCAGCGTCGAGAAGGCGACGATCGAAGTGAGGACCGCGAAAAGGACGGGAATGCTCACCCGTTTGGTCCCGCGGATCGCCGCCTCCCTCCCCCCGACGCCCTTTTCGCGCTCCAGATGGACGCTCTCCCCCACGACAATCGCGTCGTCTACGACGATGCCCAGCGCAAGGATGAGGCCCATCAGCGAGAACATGTTGATGGTCACGCCCAGGAAGCCCATCACGAGGAACGTCCCCGCGAACGAAACGGCCAGACCCACTGCCACCCATGACGCGAGCCGGATCTCCAGGAACAGCGCCAGGGTGATGAACACAAGAATCAGGCCGAACAGTCCGTTCTTGACCATGAGGCCCAGCCGCCCGCCCACCAGGGCAGCGTCGTCGCTCCAGATCGCGACTTCCACGCCGGCCGGCAGGCTCGGTACGACGCTGGTCTCCAGGTGATCCTGAACCGCCGCGCTGATCTCCAGCAGATGTTCGTCGGAGGTGCGGTACACATCCACACGGGCGGCGGCCCGGCCGTTGTAGCGCATCCGGAGATCGCTGTCGGCGAAGCCGTCGTGCACCGTGGCGATGTCGCCCAGCCGGACGGACGTGCCGTCCGGACGGGTCAGGACGACGACGTCCTCGAAGTCGTACTGGTCGTAGTTCCTTCCCAGCGTACGGATGAGGATCTCCTCTTCGCTGGTCGATATCGTGCCGGCCGATAGTTCCAGCGAACCCTGCCGCACCGCTTCGGCGATTCCTTCCAGGGTCAGGCCAAGAGAGCCAAGACGCAGTTGCGGAACTTCGATCGATATCTCGAGTGGGCGGATCCCGCTCGTCCGCGCCAGCGACACCTGGGGCAGTGCCGAGATACCCTCCTCGATCCGGTAGGCCAGTTCCGTGAGCGCGCGCTCCGGGACATCACCATGGACGATGAGGCGCAGGAATACCTGCCGGGTGGTGATCTCCCGCACTGCGGGCCGTTCCGCCTCCGCCGGGAAGGTCGCGATACGGTCCACCTCCGCCTTCACCTCGTTCAGCGCGCGGCTGATGTCCGTCCCGTTCTTGAACTCGGCGACCACCGATCCGAGCCCCTGGGAGGCCGTCGCGACCACGCGTTCGAGTCCTTCCACGCCCCTGATCTGTTCCTCGATCCTGCGGACGATCAACTCCTCCACCTCCTCCGGAGAAGCGCCGGGGTAGGGCACGAGGATCTGAATGCGGTCCAGGGAGGCGTCGGGGATCACCTCCTGGACAAGACGGAAAGCCATGAACAGGCCCCCGGCCAGCAGGACGAGCATGACGACGTTGACGGCGATATCGTTCCCCGCCATGTACGCGATTGGGCCGCGGCGCCCGTCCTTGACGGTCATGCTAGCAAGCTGTCCTCAACATCACGGCGGCCATGGGATCTGCCTTTCCAGGCGCCGCGCCAGACCGGCAAGTACCCAGCCGTCCGGCCCGAATACCTCGATCTTGCGTACCGCCTGGTCAAGCAGCCCGCGGATGCGCCCACGAGCCTCCTGCCGCGAAAGCACACGCAGCATCGAGCACTCCTTTGGGTCTTCGTCAAACAGGTCGTCGACAATCTGGAAGGCGAGCCCGTAGGCGCACCCAAACGCGTCGAGGCGGTCAAGGTGCTCGTCCGGGATGCCCGCGGCCAGGCCGCCGCCCCAGGCTGAAAAGCGGAACAGGGCGGCGGTCTTGCGCTCATGGATGTGCGAAACCTCCTCCAGGCTCGTTCCGGAGGAATCGAATGCAAGGTCGTCGACTTGTCCGCCGATCAATCCCCGGGAGCCGATCGTGTCGGTCAAACCGGCCACTGCCGCCACACACGCAGAGGGATCGGGCAGCCGGGTGCACTGTGCGAACGCCTCGGCGAGAAGGGCACTGCCCGCCAGAATGGCGGTCGCACTGCCGAAGGCGATGTGGGCTGCCGGTTGCCCTCGGCGCACGGCGTTGTCGTCTTGCGCGGGCAGGTCGTCCAGGACGAGTGAACAGGTGTGAACCAGTTCCGTTGCGACGGCAACGGGCATGGCCTGCTCCGGATCCGCGCCGCCCGCGAGGGCGGCGCCGAACACCAGGGTCGGACGCAGGCGCTTGCCGCCCGAAAAGACCGCGTATCGCAGAGCACGGTGCAGTTCCGCGGGGTGTTGCGTGTCGGCCGGCAGGCACTCGTCGAGACCAGCGTCGACGCGCTCCCGGCTCGCCGCGATGAATTCGTCCAGCGCCGTGGGCTCAGGCGCGGGCCTCCCTTGTCTGAACACGCCCGTCAGGGTGGAGCGTTCATCGTGGGGAGGGGCCGGCTGGACGGTGTGCTCAATGTGCGAGCGCGTCGATTCCGGTGGCGGCATGGTGCGCGGCATCACGGAACGCAGCCGTGAGCGCATCGAAGTCGCGCAGTCCACAGGCTGTCGCAATCCCGGTCTTCAACCCGGGCGTCGCGGCGTCGGCTGCGAACCCATCTTCGGCGATGAGCCGCAGCGCGCCATGCAGGCTCCGCCACAGTGTCACCGCCTCCGCCAGCCGCTCCGCGGCATCGGCGGCGATCAACCCGCGCGTTCCGGCCGTCCGGAAGACCGCAGTCGCGTCTTCATCCGGAATACCGGAGTCGTCCCGGCACAACGTCCACCGCAAGGCCTGAGCCACGCGCTCCAGGTCGCGAAGACCTCCACGCATGTCGGCAACCGACGACAGGTCCGGCTCGATCGGGTTCGCCGTGGCCTCGCGCAGGGTGGCGGTCAGCATCCCTTGGGCCGTACCCCGCGGCAGGCAATCCTGCAGCGCCCGCATGAACCGTTCCCGGACTTCCCCATCGCCCGACGCAAACACGCAACGCGCCCCCGCGAGCCCCAGAATCGCGCGGCTGTCCGAACCGGGGTTCCGTAGTTGTTCCTCGAGCGCAGCGATGGAAACCAGCCCGCCCGTCCCACCGCGCGGAAGCTGCGCCAGTAGCAGATTGTCGCGCGAGAGCGCACGTAGCGCCCGGCGGAACCGCCGAACCAGTGCTTCGTTGTACCGGCCCGAGCCGCCATCGTGCACGAACCGGACGTCAAGCTCCGTGCCCGGCATCGCCGTTCCGCTGGCCAGAGGCCCGACAACCGCCACCGCCACCCCACCGCCGTCCCGCGGAATCCCCCGATCCTCGAAGTCCTCCTCAACCGCGGCCAGGACGGTGGCGATGGAGGCCTCCGCAACGCGTGACAACGCCGTTCCCGCCTCGCTCATCGACAGGCTGCCACGCATCGTGTGCACGCCGATCTGAAAGACCTTGCCGTTCGACCACTCCCGTGCGGCATCGACGGCCTCGCCGCTGTCCTGCATGTGAATGTCGGCGAGCTGCTCCTTCATCTCGGTGACGCCGAGTTCGCGCGTCCAGTAGAGTCGCGCGAGCCCGGAACGGGCGATCGCCTCGAATTCCGGATCCGGTCCGAATCCCTGCGGCAACTCCAGGTCGGTGAACTCGCGTTCCCGAAGCCTGTCGAGCAGTGCCGGAGATTCGTTGATCCACGCGGCGAGACACGGGGCGGAGGCGTGGATCTCGGCGATGACGTCGAACGCGTCGGGGCGCGCCGCGAACGCCCGGCTGTCGTAAGCGCTCCAGTCGTCGATTTCGGGGTAGAACCGGGCACGCTGACGATCGAGCAGGGGATCGATGGTCTCGAACCATCGTTTGGGGAACAGCGCCAGGCCGTTCATCTGGATGTAGCTGCCCGGCAACTGCGGCGAGTCGGACTCGCCATAGTGCTGCAATAGCGGATAGCGGCGGTTGGACGTGTGGTGGTCGGCATGGCGCTGCATGTTGTAATACAGCCAGTTCGTAAACTTGTATGCGGCACTCCAGGCGTGCCGCGGCTTCACCGGCTCGAACCTGCCGTTAGGCATGCGAATGCGCCTGAGTCCGTAGTGCTGCACGTAGTTGCTGATCTTCATGGAGAAGACCACGCTCCCACACGCGAAGACGAATACCACCACGGCCCACACCCCGCCAATCCAGTATATCAGCCCGTACCAGACGCCCCATTCCACGATGTAGCCCCAGAATGCGTTCGTGTAATGCCACACCGGGAGACTGCGGCGGGCGAGGCGGCGGCCTTCAAACCGCCACGCCCCCAGGAGATTGTTTGCAACCTCCCGCGGCAGGTATTGCCAGAAGCTCAGGCCCTTCGGTGCGGACCCGGGGTCCAGGGGCGTGCACACGCGGGGGTGATGAATGTAGACGTGCTCGGTTGCATAGTGCGGGTAGGAGACGGAGGCCAGCAGGATCTCGCCCAGCCGGCGCTCCCAGCGGGCGCGTCGATGAACGAGTTCGTGGCCCACAACGAAGACCGTCTGCGCCACCATCGCCAACACGCCGACCATGAACCCGATCTCCCAGAGGGACAGGTGGCCGGCGCGCAACATCTGCCACAGCGAGAATACGAAGACCACCGGCCAGCACGCCGCCCACATCCAGACGGAAAGCTTGTACAGGAACAACTGGCTCTCGTGCGTTCCGGCCGGATCCATGTTTCGCTCCTCCACGCCGAAGATCCTGTCGAATCGGTCCGCGAGCGAGAAGAAGACGAAAGGCCCGGCAATCCACCAGCCGCCGTAGATGGCTGCGCAGACGACGAACGGGAAGATGGCGAGCGGAGCGAAGTGGGGGAGCGCGTTCAGGACGGAAGGCTCTACAACCCGTCCGCTGACAACGGGTGTTGAAGCGCCGGCGTGTGCTTTCATCCTGGGTATCCTCCACCATGATGACTCGCTACGGAAATGTGCTCACTCCAAGGCAAGTTGTCAGGCCACCTGCCGCTGCGCGAGGTCCCGAAAGACACCGGGTGTCGCAGCCAGTTCGTCAAATGAACCCTCCTGCACGACCCTGCCCCCCCGCATTACGTAGATCCGGTCCGCGTGACGCAGTGTGGAAAGGCGGTGCGCGATCACGATCCTTGTTGACGTGAGGCGTGCCAGATTGGCCATTACCCTGGACTGCGTTTCGTTGTCCAGCCAGTTCGTGGCTTCGTCGAGGAGCAGGATCCGAGGGTTGCGGATCAGCGCGTGGGCGATCCGGATGCGCTGACTCTCGCCACCGGACAAGACGGCGGTGCCCGCGCCCACCGGCGTAAGCAGGCCCATCGGCATGGCCGCAATTTCGCGGTCGACGGCGGCAAGCTGGATCGCGCGCCACGCATCCTCGGCCGTAGCGCCGTCGTGATCGCCGACAATGTTGTCCCACAGGTCCTGCGGGTGGAGCCGCACCATCTGCGGCACCACGCCGATGTGCCGGCGCACCGCCTTGAGATCGAGTTGCCGAAGGTCCCGGCCATCGAAGTAGACCGATCCGTTCGACGGCTGTTCCAGTCCCAGCGCAAGCCGGAAGAGCGTACTCTTCCCGGCTCCGGACTCGCCGGCGATCGCGACGAACTCACCCGCGCGAGCGCGAATCGACACGTCATCGAGAATCAGCGGTCCGTCGGCATCGTAGCGGAACGACACGTGGTCGAAGACGACATTGCCGCCCAGCACTTCCACGGATTGCCCTTCGGCGCCCGTCTCGGGGGTCTCGGCCAGCAGCGGCCGAATCTGATTGACCGCGGGCACGATGCCGGCCAATACGCTGACCGACTCACCCAGGCGGACCACCGCCGTCTGGTAGAGCAGGAACAGAACGTAGACGACGATGAAGTCGCCGACTGCCACGGCCTCGGGGCCGGATAGCGCAAGGACGAGGACCAACACCGCCCCCGCCAGCAGTGGCAGGGCGGCCCCGAGTGCGCGGAGATGCATCTCGGCTGCCCCGATTTCCAGTTCAGCGCGTTTCTGTTCACGGCAGTCCCGGGCCCAGACCGCAAAGCCCAATCCCTCGCCCCCGTCCACACGCAGCTTGGATATGCCGTTGATGAGCTGGAACAAGCGGCCGGCCAGCCGACCGGCGGCCCTCAGCCGACGGCGGTGTGGCGCAATCTGCCGCAGTCCGAGCGCCACGGTCGCGACCACGGACACCACGCCGAACGCGGCAGTCAGCCAGCCCAGCGTCGGATCGCGGAAACCGATGAGCAGGAACGCCGGTGACAGGAAAACGATCGACAGCACGCCGTTGCCGATCACGCCCTGCGCGGCGTCGCGCGTTCTCTGGAACGTCATGCCCCGCATCGCCAGGTCACTGGCGGGATAACGCCCGAGGACCCTCGTCGGCAACCGCAGCAACCGGTCCCAGAACGCGGACTCCAGTCGGGATGTTGCCCGGCCCTCGAAGCGCATCACCGTCATGCCCTGAAGAACACGCATGAGGGCGCGCACGAGACCGAACGCCACCAGGCCCAGGCTTATCCCGTACAACAGCCCGACATCGCTCACCGGAATCACTTCATCCGCGACGAAGCCGATGGCAACGGCCGGCAACAGTGCGACCAGGCCGCCCAGCACCCCGGTCAACACGAAGCGTGCCGAGTGGGCGCCCAATCCCTTTCCTGCGAGTCTCAGCAGATCGCGCCATCCGCTGGCCTCGCCCCGCAAGGGCGCATAGAAGAGCCAGGCATCCGGACGCAGC
Source organism: Gemmatimonadota bacterium (assembly GCA_022826025.1). GTDB lineage: Bacteria > Gemmatimonadota > Gemmatimonadetes > Longimicrobiales > Gaopeijiaceae > BD2-11. The sequence goes on from JAJDVR010000028.1 coordinate 34,903, forward strand.
GACCCGGCGCGGGCGGCCGTGACCCGCCGCTTGCGCCGGCGGGCGGGATCGATTTCCCGGTAGTTCCCGAGCAGGCCGGGCAGGAGCGCCACAGGCCTGCCGTCTCCGGCTCGAAACGCCAGCATGGCGCCGCTGTCGCCAATCCACCAGCGATCCTTCCCGGAGAGCCGCACTCGACGCGCGCGCACCCCGGACGCGCGGAGCACGCTGGAGAGGGCGGCCTCCGGGTCGGATTTCTCGTTGGAGACCGGACGCTGGAATGCAATTCCTTCGTGCCGGCCGATCGCCCTCAGGGCGTCGTGCAGCGCCGAGACATCCGTCTCTTCGGCTCCTTCATCGCCGTCGAGGACACCATGGAGATCAAAAAGGCGCCGGCGGGCTTCTTCCTCGTCACTGCGGCGGCCGAGGACCCGCGCCCGCGCCAGATTCGCCTGGTCGACGACCGCCAGTTGACGGTTCAGGCGCTCGAGCGAGAACGCGATGTGGTTGAACGCACTCAGGGCCGGAAGCAACAGGCTGCGCTCGGCGAGTTCCAGGGAGGACGCCGTAGAGACCGGCACTTCGCGCGTCAGACTGAACCACGTGGCGGTCGTCAGCGGCAGCGCACATCCGGACGCGGCGGGTTCGGCGTCGCTTTGGGCAGGGTCGATCAAGCCCATGAAAAGACCTGCATGAGGCAACAATTCGGTAATCCACACCACTCCGCGACGCACGGCGAGTGTGCCGTTCCCCATCATCGGCGCGCCGCCCGTCTCGAGAAGCACATCCGTCCGCGGATGGTGGGTGACGTCGCGAGCCAGCATCGCCGAGATGTCCACGAGCCATGCATCGACCTGCTCGGCCAGCTCCGCACTGTCAATCGCGCCGAGCCGGGAAACCGGAAGACGCCGGAGCGTGGTGCCGGGCAGCCCCTTGGCGATCACTCCCAGCGAGGTGATGTCCTCCTGTGGCGCGGTACCGGGCAGGAGGCGGCCCGCACCGGCACGCAGCATGTGCTGTGGGGCGGATTGCTCCGCGCCGCCCTGCCGTTCGACGAGGAAGAGGTCGACCGCGCCGGATTCAATGAACCACGCAAATTCGGGATCGTCGATATCCACGGGCAGATTGCCGGCGCTGGGCACCGCGGTTCCCCACGCGGTGGCGGCCTGGGCGAGCGTGAGACGCTCCGGGGTAGTCATACGCCCAACTCCGTCCGCACGAGACGACGGTACAGCCCCTCCGCGTCCGCGAGCAGCTCGTCGTGGGTGCCGCGCTGCACCTCCCTGCCCTCGTTCATCACAACGATCTGGTCGCAGTCCCGAACCGTACTCAACCGGTGCGCGACGATCAGGCAACTGACGCCCCGGCGGCGCAGCGCGTCGTCGACGCGCGCCTCGGTCGCCGGGTCCAGCGCGCTCGTCGCTTCGTCGAGAATCAGCACCGTCGGGTTCCCGACCAGCGCACGGGCAATCTCAAGACGCTGCCGCTGTCCGCCGCTGAGATTGCCGCCATCTTCGTCCACCCGTGTCGAATAGCCGAGGGGCCGGCCGAGGATCTCGTCGTGGATATCGGCATCGCGGGCCGCAGCCACGATGTCATCGTCGGGAACCGCGGCGTTCCACAGCGTGAGGTTGTCGCGCACGGTGGCGGAGAAGAGGACCACCTGCTGGTCCACCATGGAGAGGGAGCGCGACACCACTTCGGGGGGAATCTCGTACCGAGGCCGGCCGTCGAACAGAATCTCTCCCGACCAGGGATGCAGGATGCCCGCTACCAGACGGGCAAGCGTCGACTTGCCCGACCCGCTCGGCCCAACCACCGCGATGCGCTGCCCCGGCTGGACGACGAGGCTGAAGCTATCGATCAAAGGAGGGCGCCCCCGATTGTAGCCAAAGGTCACATCGCGCAACTCGACATGCCCCGTCAACCGAAGTCGCCCGTTGAAGGTGGCGATGCCTTCCGGCATACTCGCCCGGCGCGCCAGACCCGGATCCCTCGGCGTCTCCGTAATGTCGTCCAGACGTTGCATGTCGGTGAGGAGCGTCTGCCGCTCAAGTTCGAATTCGACGAGGCGTCCGGCAGACTCCAGGAAAAGCACCGACAACAGGTAGAACGCCAGAAGAGCGCCCAGCGTCAGCTCGCCGGTCATGACCTTTGTCGCCCCGACCGCCAGAACCGCGGCACCACCCAGTATCTTCAACAGGCCGGGCGTGGCCGCGATCAGGTAGCCGAGTTCGGCGAATCGCTGGTGCGCCCTCAACTCACGAGCCTGATGGCCGCCCCAGCGGGCGAACAGCCGGTCCTCCGAGGCCGTCATGCGCAGCGTGTCCGCATGGCTCAGGATCAGAGTGCCTACGCCGGTCAGCAATCCCTGCTCGTGGCGCAGCGCGACAGCCTCCTCGGATCGGACGCGTGCGACCGGACGCAGGAGCAACGCGTTCAGCACCGCGAGCCCCATGATTATCAGCGCCAGCCAAGGATCGTACGCCACCATGGCGGCCAGGAAAACTGCGCTCATGACGACGTCGATGAGCAGGCCGACGAAGAGTTCCGACAAGCCCCGGGCGATTCGGTCGATCGAAAGGATGCGTGTGGTCAGCTCGCCGACAAGCCGGTGGCTGAAGTACTCGACCGGGAGCCGCATCAGCCGCGATACGCAACGGCTGCCGACAACGATCGACATGCGGATCGCGAGGCGCCGCAGGAACCATCCCTTCAGCCAGGCGATGCCGTACACCAGGCAACCGGCCGCCGCCAGCGCTCCGGCCACAAGGAGTCCCCAGGGCTCCGCTTCGCCCACAACGCGGTCGACGAACACAGAGGCGGCGAACGGCACCGCCAGGGCCAGTACGGCCAGCAGCAGCCCGCAAGCGATGGCGCTCACCAGCCCGCCGGAGGCGCCGCTCAACCAGTGCGGGAGACGCTGCCACAGCGTTGATGGAGCGCCTCCGGGCTTGAATTCCGGGCCGGGGCGGAACTGCAGGGCAATCCCCGTGAAACCAGCCTCGAACTCCGGCGCGGAGAGCTTGCGGCGGCCCGTGGCCGGATCGTTCAGATAGAACCACTTCTGGTCGAATCCTTCGAGGACCACGAAATGGTTGAATTCCCAGAACAGAATCATCGGCAGCGGCATCTGCTTGAGCCGCTTGACCTCTACGCTCCAGCCGGAACATTCGAGGCCGTAGTGTTCGGCGGCGCGCTTCAGGCCCGCGGCGGTGGATCCGTCCCGCCCGACTTCACACGTGCCCCGCAATTCCGTAAGGGGTACCCAGCGCCCGAAATGGGCCAGTACGCTGCCGAGGCAGGCGGCACCGCACTCGGTCGCATGCGTCTGGAGGAGGAGGGGCGTGACGGCGCGCCGACCTCCTTCGCCGGGGGCGTCCCGCCGACCTCGCGACGCCTTCGCTGGACCGCGCAGTGCCATTTCAGACGGATCGGAAGCCGAGAAGCGACGCCAGTGAGTATCGTCCGAGACTGATCCGAACCATGCACGGCGTCCCGTCGCGGAGAGCCGGACCGGGCACCGGTTCGAGGTCTATATCGATGCGCGGCGCGTTTTCCGCGTCCGCCATCGGCCAATGGGAGAGCCAAACCGGGGACGGTCCCGCGACGACACTCACCGTCCCCTCCAGCCGATGCGTGCCGCCGCCGGGCAACTGTACCTCTACCGTCGCACGCATGCCGGGGCGGAGGCGTCGGGCCACGCGCGGAGACGCGTGCGTCGCGGCCTGCAGGGGATGATCCACGGGCTCCCGGAGCTGGGCAACGGCGGTGCCGGCCGACAGGTAGTCGCCCAGGGTGGCGCGCAGCACCATCACCTCGCCTCCGATCTGGCTGGCAATCGCCCCCGAATCGGGGGGCCGCTGCTCCGCCCCCGCCACGCCAGCCTCGCCCGCCGACGCCGGCAAGCTCTGGCGCGCGATGTCCGTTCCGGGCTCGACCCGATCCCCGGGCTCGACCAGGTATTCGACGAGATACCCGGGCTCGGTGGCGACGACTTCGTAGCGCTGCCCCGGCTCGATCAGCACGGCCTGAAGCGTGATCTCCCGATCGATACTACCGAACAGAGCCCAGATCCCGAGGCCCGCAAGCAGCAATCCCGTCGCCCCGAGAACGATGCGCTCGTGCGGGGCCGTAACGCGAAGCAGGCGGTCGAGTTGCTGCCGGTTTTCGCTCGCGGCAATCGCCTGTTCACGAAAGGAGCTACCGAAGCTCGTGACCATGATGCCCTCTCTTTTGTCGCATCTTCTCCCGTTTTTGTCGCATTTCCGCGGCCGCATGGTGCGGCCTTCGGGCGAAGGTGTTATGCTAGTAATCTACTAGCGTCCACGTTCCCTGTCCTGCAATGAGGAGGCGGAAATGAGTGCACTGGTCCAGTCGGTGGTACAGACATCGAACGAAATGCAGCATCAGTTGATCGCCCGCGCAACCGAAGATGCCGAATTCCGCGCTCAGCTTGTGGCGGATCCGAACAACGCTATCAAGCAGGAATTCGGCATCGATGTGCCTGACTACATCAAGATCCAGGTGCACGAGAGCGATGGCAGCGTCCTGCATCTCGCGTTACCGATCGGCCCCAACGTCGAATTGGACGAGGAGCGGCTGGAGGCGATCGCAGCCGGTCTTTGCTGCTGCGGCTGATCGCAGTTCCGCCGTTGCCCTGTTGCAGCGACTCGCTCGCAGGTCCTACCGACCGGCTGCCGTAGCGGCGGCCGGGAACGGGGGAAGCATCAGGACGAAAACGTAGGCCTTGGCCTGCGTGAAGCGGTCATCGGAAACCACCAGCTTGATGTGGTGGATGCCTCTGACCAGGAGCAGCATGCTGCGGCGTCCGAACACCGCTTCCGCTCCCGACCAGGACGTGGCGAGCGCGGACAGTTTGTGCGGCACGGCGATGCCATGCTCGCCGATGCCGTCAATGAGTGCCATCCAGGGGTCGACTTCCTTCACCCACTGCGTGTCGCGGGCGTAGAAACTCACGCCGAGCGCAGGTCCCAACCCTCCCTGGGCCGGGATGTCGAAGTGTGCCGCCAGATGGGCAAATGCGCCGCGTTCTTCCATCTCCGACACGAAGGGAGCGACGGCGTCGGGTCGCCCGGACCAGTCGGTACGCTCCAGAAAGGCCGTGAAATCACGGGTCTTCCTGAAGCCCGTGACCGCGATCCGAAATCCGTCGGACCGTGCCGGAAAGGCACCGACGGAACCGATGTGTGTGCCCGCAGGCATGGCCGAAAACAGGCGTTCGATCTGAAGGCGCTCCGAAGCCTCCAACGTCCAGCCGGCGGCGGCGGCCACGGCGGCGGCGGCGGCGCGCAACCCTTCGAGTCCCCGGACCGCTTCCTTGTTCGACAGCACGTCGGGAGCAGGATAGAGGAAGATCCCGGGGTCCGGTAGCGGTCCGGCGCATCCGGGATCGATGTCGTATTCGAGCATGAGCTTGGTGCCGCCGATTCGCCGGATCGCGGACTCTCGCCCCATCGTGCGCAGGAGCCGAAAGGCCGCAGCAGTGGACGGATCGTCGGGTTGCGTCCGGCACCATTTCTCGAAATGTGCGGCCGACAGGCTTCCCTCGAACAGCGCGACGCCCAGATCGGCCCTCCGCTCAGGTTCGTGCAGCGGCAACTCGAATCCGAATCCCGAGGTTGCCAGGCTTATGGGCAGCGCCCGCGCTCTTTCCAGCAGCCGGTCCCACCCGGTGCCGCCGATCAGCTCCGGGGAAATGCGACTCCGAAACTGTTCCAGCAACTCGCCGACGGAGTCCGCCTGCGCAAGCATGTGCTTTTCGAGACCGGCTCGGCTTTCTTCGATGTTCATACCAGTGCGGTCCGGCGTTGTGTCGATCAGGCGACGACCGGAACGGGATTGAGCTCCTCCTCCGAAAGGCGGCTCTCCAGCCAGCCCATCGAGACCGGGACATCGAACAGTCGCCCCGGAGCGAAACGTTCCCAGAAGTGACGCAGGCCCGGCACGATCACGCGTGCCACCGGCATGCCGATATCGGGCCGCGTCTGGTCGAGCACGAGAAACTCCATGCCGCGGGCTTCGACCAGCGCCCGGCAGCACTCGACATCCTCCCGCGTGTCCGAAGTGTCGGGAACCGGGTAGTCCGATCTGCCGCGCCGCGCCGAACCGGATGCGGGCGCCAGGTAGGGATGATCCTTCAGCTTGCCCGCTCGCCACCACGACGCGCTCACCGGATCATGGACGGCGGCACCGACCCCGCCACGGGCAGGTCCGAGGATCCACTGCAGACATTGATTCAACTCGCACACCGCGCGCAGGGCGGCGATATGCGGATCCATGTGCGCCCCGGCGCCGTAGAGAATATCCTCCGTCTCCCCATCGGTTCTGCGGGAAACGGCCACGAAGACCGGAATCCCGAAGTCGCCGGTTGCATCCAGCACCCATATCTCGCGATTGCGCCGGCGGTAGTAATCGCGCGCGGACCCCAGGTACGCGTCGCCGAAGCTCGCCAGGTCCACCTCCGGCAAACGCAGCCGGTTGTTACCACCAGATGGCGAAGGCGTCACGTTCCACGAGTTCGAGGAACCCCTGCAGGATCGCTTCCTCGAGCGTGTTGCCCGCCGCGCACCCGTTCGAGTCCGCCTTGAAACCGGGCCCGCAACCTTCCCCCACCGCCTCCATCATGCCGTAGAGTATCGACGTGGGAAGAAACCGGTGCCGCCCCTGCGTGAACGACCAGACGGGCGACCAGTCGATCTCCGCATCCGGGTCGAGGCGTGGCGGCACGAAGTTGTAGGGATGACCGCGGGCGTTGATCCGTTGTGCATCGTCCAGCTGCCGGTCGCTGAACAACTGCACTTCATTCGGGGGGATGGCTTCGGACTCTCCAGCCTTCTCGAAATCCGTAAGACTTCTCCGGCAGCGGATTTCGTCGCCGTGAAAGGCGCCGGAGTAGCGCTCGACCGCCTCGCAAAGCGCACTGGCCTCCGACTGCGGCGGCGAACTGCCCTTCCCCGCGCTCTTGCTCCGCAGACTCCGTCGCAGTGAACGGAGCTTGCGGCCTCCAGGCGCGAGATTGCTGCCCGCCCAGTACACATGGAGCCACGGGTCGGTCTCCTCCGCGGTGCGGGTCAGCCACGTCACGACGCCGGTGACCGGACTGACGAGATGGCGATACCGGGCCAGCGTCTTCTCGGGAGGCACCGAGCGGTGGCCTCCACTGTTGCGAGAGGCCTTCGGACTTGCCCGCAGCCGCACCGGTTCCGCGGGGCGGTCGGCACGGTACAGGGCCTCGTCGCCACACGCGAGACACTGCGGGCGCCGCATCGCCGGATGCTGCGCGCTCCGGTGGGTGGCGACATCCAGGGAGATGGCGTGCTCATGGATGGGTGCCAGATCCTCCAGTACCAGCCACCTGGCGATCTCGGCCGCGGCCAGACCACACACGGCCTCGAGCACGGCGGGCTCGGCCGCCCGGGGCTCGAGGGCGGACGAGCCCTGGCCGAGGTTGCGCACAAAGCCGTGCACCTCCTGATGGCCCCGCAGGCGATAGGCAAGACACGCCCAGCAGGCGCCACCTTCACCGGGCCGGAAGGACCGGTCCGAACAGCGGCTGCATGCCGTTCGGCCTGACGAGCACCCACGGCGTGCCCGACTCCAGGAGCCGCCGATTGATGGAATCGTGCCGCTCGTCCAGGTAGTCCGAGCAGACCATCACGGCCAGCGAAGGACGGACGGCTGCCGCCTCACGGCCCGTTGGGACCCCGAAGCCGTCGAGCCGCCGGGCAAGCACACCGGCGTCCCCCGCCACGGCCACGGCAGCCGCTGCCAGGCGCTGCTCGGCCCAGCGCGGCGAGGCGCCGAGTGAGGACCAGTACGCCGCCCGCCCGGGAGCCATGACATAGTCACCTGAAACGACATACCCGCGGGATGCCAGCGCCAGAATCGCCGTCTGCACATCGAGTGCTGAATGGGAAGGAGCCAGCTCGGCAGCAATTCCCTGCACCGTGCGGCCCCCGTCAAGGAGAGGCATGAGATCGCAATGGATCCGTCCCCGCAGCAGCGTGTTGAAGGTCTCGGAAACCAGCAGCACCTGTCCGTCCTCGATCATGTGGAACCCGAGGTGGGGCGTGAGCCGCGGCAGCTCGATGAGACCCCGGTCGGCGGATGTGGTTCGCTTCAACAGCCCGCGGGAATCGCCTTTCGACGACTGCTTCTCAATCATGCTGCTTCCGGCGGCTCCGTCGGATCACGCCTGTCCGCTCGCGGCTGCGGAGCTGGCCGCGAAGGGCATGCCCGCCCTGTGGAACACGTGTCCCGGGTCGAATTCGCGCTTCCACCTGATGCCCCTTTCGAGCATTTCCCCGTAATGTTCCGCCCACCGCGCCGGACCATAGCCCACTCCGCCGGACAGATAGCTCTTGCCGCCAAGCCCCACCAGTGTTCGGTCCACTTCCTCCAGGTGACTCGCGAACTCGGTCGCCTGCGCACGCCGGGACCCACCGATCACGGTGAGGATCGAGTACGAGATGGACCGCTCCCCCGACGGACGCATGAACAGCGGGGCGTCAATCGCTTCACTTCCGATCGGGTAGAGTCCGGTCCAGCTCCAGGGGATGGGCGGGAGCGGGTGCGTTTCCAGCCACGGCTGGGCAAGCAGCGTCGGCAAGGCCTCCCACGGCAGGATCCAATCCCGCCATGGGTGGCAATGCAGCCAGCTGAAACTCCACGAAGGATACATCCCGGCGCGCCCCACGCTGGCCGTATCCCTCGTGTATGCGTGCTCATCATGCCCCAGCCCGTGCAGCAGCCTGCCGTCGTCGGGCTTGTCATCGTACTCGAAGCCGGCGTGCAGGACGATCAGGTTCTCGTCGCGCCGGATCTCCACCCGGAGATGATCGAAGCGGTCCGCCTCCACGATCTGCTCGAGTTCGCCTGCGAACCGGTCGAAGTCGCGGTAATGCAGCTCGTACTGCCGGAACCTTCCACCCGCCCTGCGGAGCCGAATCCACGCCTCGGTAATGATGCCGAACTGTCCCTGGCCACCCCTCACGGCATCAAAGAGCTCTGCGTTCCGCTCGACGGAGCACCGCACTCGCTCGCCCGTACCGGTCACCACCTCAAGCTGTTCAACCTGCCCGACCTGGGCTCCGTAGCGATGCGATGTCGTGCCGATGCCCCCGGCGGAGAGGGTCCCGCCCACGGTCACCTCGCCAATGTCCGCGAGGACGCACGGTAGCCGCCGCGTACCACGCAGCGCGTCCACCAGCGCGCCCCACCGCACGCCGCCCTGTGCACGCACCAGCCCCGGGCCTGCCGGCCGGATTTCATCCAGACACGTCGTGTCGATTACGACGCCACTATCCGTCAGGCTCTGTCCACCCTGCGAGTGTCCTCCTCCGCGAACGGCCAGCCTGACTCCGTCCATCGATGCGTGGCGCACGATGCGCGCCACTTCCTCCGCGCTCCGCGGCGTCACCACGGCCTCGGGCACCCGCGTGGCCATTCTCCCGAAGTCGTGGGCGTACGCTTCCCGATCCTCCAGGTTTGTGCTTGCGCCCGGCAGGAGATGGTCCTGGTCCGTCACGGTCCGGTCGTAGCTGCCAACTCGCCGCGGCTCGGCCTGATCGGAAGTCGCCAACCGATCCGAACGAGACCCATCCTAGTTCAACAGGGTGCCCGCGGCCTCGGGCGGAGCATGAAAGTGGAAGCGGGGGATCGGAGCGCGGAACAGGGAGCCGTCCCCCCGCCGGAAGTGGTAGAATCCCTCCATGTGGCCATTGGGACTGCGGAGCACGCAGAAGCTCTGGTAGCGGTGCGCCTCGCCCGGCCGCAGCACCGGGAACTCGCCCACCACGCCCTCCCCTTCGACTTCGTGGTCGCCCGCCACGGGATCGTGGATCAGCCAGTGGCGCCAGAGTAGCTGCGCCGTCTCGCCGCCCACGTTCTCGATCGTGACGTCGTAGGTGAAGACGTACTGGTGGACGCGGGGATCGGAGTATCGGGTCGCGTACTCGGGACGAACCGCGATCGTCATCGCGTCCGCCTCCACCGGCGGGCGGGCGCCGCCGCCCCCTGCCGGATTCGAGGAAACGCCGTTCCCCTCACTCGCCTGTTCCCGTCCGGGAGGTTCAGTGGGTCGATGGCTTCCCACAGTCGATCCGCGCTCGCTAGATTGGTTCCTTGCCCTTCGCGCCCTTTCCAGACCCTCGCACAGGACACGCCGACATGCAAGGAGCCATGCTTCTTCCCGAATTCGATCATGAGAGCCGGAACACGCGCCGGATGCTCGAGAGCATACCCGACGAGCATCTCGAGTACCGCCCCCATGAGAAGTCGTGGACCATGCGCGAACTCGCGACCCACGTCGCAACGGTGGGCGGCTGGACACGGCCCACCTTCGAGCAGGACGAGAGCGACCTGTCCCAGCCCTGGGAACCGCAGCAGTTCGCAAGCACCGCCGAGATCGTCGCCGCGTACGACGCGACCATCGCCGACGCGCGCGAGGCCCTGGAAGCCGCCTCGGCGGAGACCTTTCAGGAGATGTGGACGCTCCGTTCCGGCGACACCGTCCATTTCACCATGCCCAAGGGGATGGTTTTCCGCTTTTTCGTCATGAACCACATCGTGCACCACCGGGCCCAGCTCGCCGTCTACCTGCGCGGGTGCGACGCTCCCGTGCCGGGGATGTACGGACCTTCGGCCGACGAGGGCTTCTGAGGCGGGGCTCGCGCACCAAACCACACCTGCAGGAGGCCGGCATGAAGCGTTGGGGACTGTGCATACTGAGAATCAGCACGGGATGGCTCCTGGTCATGTGGGGGCTGGACAAGCTCGTCAACGTCGACCACGGAGTGGCGGTCGCCGACTCGTTCTACTTCGGGATCGGCAACAGCGCTCTCTTCCTCAACGTGTTCGGCGTGCTGGAGGCGCTGCTCGGCGTGCTGGTCGTGCTCGGGCTTTGGCGCAGGCGCGCGTACCCGGTGATGTTCCTCATCCTGGGCGTCACGGCGGTCGCCGTGTGGCGGTCGGTGCTCGACCCCTGGGGCTGGTTCCTCGAGGGCGCGAACGTGCTCTTCTATCCGTCGATCATCATCGCGGCGGGCGCCGCCGTGCTGTGGGGCACGATGGATGAGGACCACATCACCCTCGACCACCGCATGGGCGGGGCCGGGAGCTGATCGGGCGCACGGGTCCGGTCGCGTCCGGCGACCGCATCATCAGCCTGGATGTCCTGCGCGGCTTCGCCGTGCTCGGCATCCTGGTCATGAACATCCAGTCGTTCGCGATGCCGTCGGCGGCCTACACCAATCCGACCGCCTACGGCGACCTCACGGGGGCGAACCTGCTCACGTGGGTGGCGAGCCATCTGCTCGTCGACGAGAAGTTCATGACGCTGTTCGCGCTCCTGTTCGGTGCCGGTGTCTGTCTGTTCGCCGAGCGCGCGGAAGCCCGCAGCGGCCGTTCCGCCGGGCTGCACTACCGGCGCATGTTCTGGCTGCTGCTCATCGGCCTCGCGCACGGATACCTGCTCTGGTCGGGAGATTTCCTGGTGACCTACGCGGTGTGCGGCTGCCTGGTATTCCTCCTGCGGAACCGCGCGCCTGCGGCATTGTTGGTCACGGGCCTGCTGGTCATGTCGGTGGCGAGCTTCCTCTCCGTCGGCTTCGGCTTGATCGCGCCCGCGCTCCCCGAACGGGAGACGGCGGACATCGCCGCCGCCTGGGCGCCGGCCGCGGCCGAAATCGAGGCCAGCCTGCGCGCGTACCGTGGCGACTGGCTGGCGCAGCAGGAACAACGGGTTCCCGATACCCTGATGATGCAGACTTCCGTCCTTCCCTTCCTCACGCTGTGGAGAGCCACAGGCGTCATGCTCCTGGGCATGGCGCTCTACCGCTGGCGAATCCTCGACGCCACTCGCAGCGACACCTTCTACAGCCGCCTGGCGCTCATCGGATTCGGAGTCGGGACGCCCGTGGTCGCGGCGGGGATCTGGTGGAACTTCGCAGGCGGATGGAGCTGGGAGCGCTCCTTCTTTCTCGGCTTCCAGTTCAACTACTGGGGAAGCCTGGCGATGGCCCTGGGCTACGTCGGTCTCGTGATGCTGGCGATCCGCCACCGGTGGTTTCCCGCGCTGCAGGCGCGCCTGGCCGCCGCCGGGCGCATGGCGTTCACCAACTACATCGCGCAGACCGTCCTGTGCACGACTATCTTTTACGGGCACGGGTTCGGGCTGTTCGGGAGCGTCGCGCGCTGGCAGATGCTGCTGGTTGTGTTCGGCGTGTGGGCGCTCCAGCTCTGGTGGTCACCGCTGGTGCTGCGGCGCTACCGCTACGGCCCGCTCGAGTGGGGTTGGCGTACGCTGACCTACGGGAGGATTCCGGGACGGTAGGCGCGGTCCGCGAGAGGTTCTCCGGAGACGGTTCATGAAGAGGCCTGGACTCACGACATTTGCCGCGACCGGCCTGGCCGCCTGGGCTACCTTGATCTCCGCCTGCGCCCAGCAAGCGGGCCGTGCGGGTTTGGAGGCCGAGGCGGAACTGTTCGAGGAAGCCTGCGCCGGCTGCCACACCGCCGCGGGCGAGAGCCGCACACCCGGTACCATGCTCCTGAGGGGGCTTTCGCCGCGCGCGATCGTCGCCGCGCTCGAGGACGGCGTGATGCGGGTGGAGGGCGCCGACCTGACACGGGAGCAGCGCATCGGGCTGGCCGAGTACCTGACCGGACGCGACCATGTGAGCGAGATTCTGCCCGAGTCGGCCTTTTGCGCCGACCACGGTTGGCAGGAGCTGGGCCTGGACGCGATCGTCTCGATGGGATGGGGCGGGAACCTGGAGGCGACGGGATTCCAGCCCGCTGACCTGGCCGGCCTGAGCGCCGATGACGTTCCCGATCTGGAGCTGCGCTGGGTGTTCGCCTACCCGGACGCGGGGGAGGTGCGCACCAGGCCCACCGTCATCGGGGACGCTCTGCTCGTGGGCGGGCCGTTCGGCGAGGTGCTGGCGCTCGATGCGGCCACCGGGTGCGTGCGCTGGGGCTTCGAGGCCGACGCCGCCGTGCGGGGCGCGGTGCTGGCGGCGGAGGGACCCGGGGGCCGGACGACAGCCTGGTTCGTCGACTATCGCACCAACGCCTACGCGCTCGACGTCGCCACCGGGACCGTCGTGTGGAAGTACAAGGTGGGCTGGCATTCCACCTCGAACACCACGGGGAGCCCCGCCCTTCACGACGGCCGGCTCTTCGTCCCCGTCTCCTCACTGGAAGTCGCCGTCGCGGGAGACCCCCGCTACGAGTGCTGCACCGCCTCAGGAGCGGTGGCCGCTCTCGACGCGATGACGGGCGATGTCCTGTGGTATCATCGCGTCATTCCCGAATACCCGGAGGAAGCTGGAACGAATGACGTCGGCACCACGCTGTGGGCCCCTTCGGGCGCGCCGGTCTGGTCCAGCCCCACCGTCGATACGGCGCGCGGACTCGTCTACGCGGGTACCGGGGAAAACTATACCCGGCCGACCACGGCCAGCAGCGACGCGATCATCGCGATCGACATCGACACCGGAGCGCTGGCCTGGTCGTTCCAGGCGACGCCGGATGACGCCTTCACGATGGCCTGCATGTCGGCCACGGCTCACCAGAACTGCCCCGACCCGCCGGGTCCCGACCTCGATTTCGGCATGTCCCCGATGCTCGTCAGGCGGACCGACGGCAGGGAGATCCTCGTGGCCGGCCAGAAGTCCGGGGTGGTCTGGGCGCTCGATCCGGATGACGAGGGAGCGGTGCTCTGGTCG
>JAJDVR010000029.1 GCA_022826025.1 Gemmatimonadota bacterium
CTCCGGACCGACCTGGTCGTTACCCACGTTGGCGGGTACGAACGCCGGCACGCCGGCCAGACCGGCTGGCGTCCAGGTACGCACGGCGTCGAAGGCGCCGGGCGCACGGCCGGACTGGCCATACGCGGCGCGCAGCTTGAATTCGCCCAGATCCGGCCAGAAGGACTCGTCGGAGATGATCCAGGATGCGCTCGCCTTCGGGTACACCTGCAAGCCGAAGCCCTTGCCGAACGCACTGTTGCCGTCGACGCGCGTTCCTACCGTAATGAAATAGCGGTCTGCAACGTCAAAGACGTTCTGGAAGAAGAATCCGGCGTTCCAGATCTTGGAGCGCTCCTCGTGGGCCTGGGTGAGGGCGGCGGATTCGAGGGTGGGGTCGGCGGCGCCGGGGAAGTTCTCCCCGAAACCTTCAACCAGACGATCGTCGTCGCCTGTGGCCTGGCCGCCCCACGAGAAGTTCGACCCGATCGAGGACGTCAGGTCGAAGCTGTAAGTCCCCACGTAGTCGAATGAAAGGACGCGGTTCTGGAAGGTGTTGTTGAGCAGCGCTCCCTGGGGTACCTGCCTCCACGCGTAGGGGCGCAGGTTGCGGTGCTCCTGAGTCGAGAAGTCGTACCCCACCGTGAAGCGGTTGGTAAGGCTCTCCAAGGGCGAATAGTTGATCGTGGCGCCGGTGGTCAGCCTCTCGACATCCTGGTTGAGCTGCTGGTCCATGAGCTCGTTGAGGACGGCGGGATCGCCCGTACCGAAGTAGTTCCTCTCCGCCCGGAAGGCGTTCAGGGTGATGCCCTGGGCGTTGTTCTGCCCGTTGGTCATCGTAAGGGCGTTGGCCGCGTAAGCCGTGTTCCACTGGATGGTCAGGTTTTCTGCGGGCGTAATCGTGAAGTTGGCGCGCGTGTGATACTTCTTCTGGGTGTCGTTGGTGATGTAGCCCTGCTCATCCAGGAAGCCGCCCGAAATGAAATACTGGAGATCCTGCCTGCCTCCCCTGACGGAGAGCGAGTAGTCCAGCGTGAAGGGAGAGCCCGGATGGTACTCGCCGCAGCTGAACGGCCCGGTGCAGAGCCATGGACCCATGTTGATGTAGGGATCGGCGCCGGGGGTATCCACGCCGAACTTGCGGCTCCAGGCGCTTCCGGCCTTGACCTCGGCCGTCCACACCGGAGCTCCGACCGAGCCGCGCTTGGTGAAGACCTGGATGACGCCCGCGGAGGCCTCGGTGCCGTACAGGGTGGTGGCGGCGGACCCCTTGATGACCTCGATGCGCTCGATGTCGTTGGGATTGATGTTGTCGAGCGGGCTCACCGCGATGTTGCCGCTCCGACCACCACGACGATCCGGCGGATTCGCGTCCGGCAGCGGGTCGCTACGCATGCGCACGCCATCGATATAGATGAGCGGATGGTTGGAGAGCTCCACGCTGCTCGCGCCCCGCAGGCGGATGATCTTCGCCTGGCCGACACCGCCGCCGCCGTATACCTCTAGTCCCGGCGCCTGCGACTGCAGGATGTCGGAGACGAGCACCGGGCGATCGGGGATCTCGGCCGCGTTGATCTGCGCGATGGTGTTGCCGATCTCGCGCTGGCGCGCCGCGCCGGCCGTTCCGGTCACGACGATCTCGTCGAGGCCGAGCGCCTCTTCGGTGAGGGTGAAGTCCTGCACCACGGTCTCACCGGCAGCCACGGTGATCTGCGCCGTGGATGAACCCAGACCGATGCGCTCGGCACGGATCTCGTAGTCGCCCGGCGGCACGTTGAGCAGCACGTAGCGCCCGTTCTGCCGGGTGAGGCTTCCAACCCCCGTGTCGGTCAGGAAGATCTGGACCTCGCCGAGCGGCGCTCCGGAGCCCTCCATCGTCACCTGGCCGGTAACCCGTCCAAGCTCCTGAGCGGCCGCGGGCAGTGCCGTCGCGAGGAACCCGGCCCCGAGAAGGAGCGCCGGAAGCACGGCCATAGCGCGCCACCCCGTAGTTCGTGCGGTGGTCGTCGGTACGAACCTTCGATTGGTCATGACATCCTCCCTTGAGGGAAACACGTAAGCGTCGTCGCTGGCATACCTCCGAAGCCCACCGCCCACGTATGGCGCGCTTCGTAAGGACCCAATCAGCTACAACCTAGCAGAGTAGGCGACAACAGCCCCGACCGTCAAGCCGCGGTCAGCGCTTTGCTGCACGCATGGACCGGGTCGGCCGGAACGTGGGACCGGGACTTCGTCAGTGGCCCAGGCGGAGAGTGAAGACGCGGCGGCGGTCCTCCACCGGGTCAAAGGGTGGGTTGACCGAGTCAGGCTGGCGGGCGTCGTTGAGGATATAGACGATGAGCCCGGTGATGGCAGCAGTAGCACCGCCCACCAGCAGCCCGGTCTTGGCTCTGCTGAACTCCTGACGCTCAATCTGGACGATCTCGTTCGCGGGGATCCGGAGGTCCTGCCCAAGCTGGGCAGTATGGAAGCCAACCTGTCGCCGGACCGTCGGGACACGCACGAAAAGGTCGTCGCCGGTGCGCCGCACGAACTCGCCGGAGAGCACGGGCTCGGAAACCATGCTCAGCGCTTCCTCCGCGCCGCCCTCGTTGACCGCCTCCACGCCTGCACGGGTCAGAAACAGGCGCACCGATTCGCCTGGAGGAACGGCACCGATCTCGGTGGGCACGTAGTTGAAGCAGCCGATAGTCGTGGAGAGCACCAGGACGGCGGCGAGCGTCGGAAGTAGTCGTTTCGGCTTCATGGGCAGCAAATGATGGAGTTTCCGAATGTTAATCCTCTCACCATCGGGTCGGCAACGATCCATCGAGACAGCGCGCGGCCGACCGCGGCGTTGACGACCCGGACCGGGGCACCGACAATCCACCATGGCCTCGCTCCATCAACTTCTCGTCGCCTCCAGCCGCACCTTTGCGGTGGGGATTCGGATCCTGCCTCGGCCGCTGCGGCGCGAAGTGACCGTCGCCTACCTCCTGCTACGGGTATCGGACTACCTGGAAGACAACCGGGAGCTGGGCGCGGAGGAGAAGATCGCCCTGCTGCAGAGCTGGCGCAGCGTGCTCGAAGGGGCCGGCGAGCCACAGCTGCTGATCGAGCGCCTGCGGGAAGCCCGGGAGGACATTCCGGATGCGCTGGTGGCCCGGCACGCCACGAGCGTGCTTGAGGGACTCGACGGGCTCGCGCCGGACGCAAAGGAAATCCTGATCCGGCGGGTGAGCGAATCGAGTGCCGGGATGGCGCGCTGGACGGAGCGCGGGTCCCGCTTCGAAACCGAGGCCGATCTCGACGACTACATGCACGAGGTGGCCGGGCGCGTTGGTCATCTTCTCACGGAGTTGTTTACGCTGCGCCTTCCGGGAACGAGGAAGGCGGGGGAGCGAATGATGTCGCTCGGGCGCGAGTTCGGGCTGGCGCTGCAGACGGTGAACGTCATCCGCGGCCTGCACGAAGACCGGGATCGCGGGTGGGTGTATGTGCCCGCGGCCTTCGTGCCCGACCCGCGCATCCACCCGAGCGAACTCTTCGAGCCTGACAACCAGGACGCGGCCATGGCGGTACTCGCCCGGCTGGTCGAGAAGGCCGACGGGCACCTCGCGGCGGCCAGGGCCTACATCCGGCTGATCCCGAGGCGCTACCATCGAGTCCGCCTGTTCTGCCTGCTCCCGCTGTTCTTCGCGGTGCGCACGCTGGCGATCAGCCGGGCCAACCCGGATGTCCTGAAGCGGGAGACCAAGATGACGCGCCTAGAGGTGAAGGCCATCACGCGCCGGGCCATGGTGTTCGGGTTCTCGAATGGCTGGATCGAGAGCTACTGCGGGCGACTGGCATCTTCCCCGCCCGCACAAGACGGAGAATCCGCCCACTCGGCCGCGCAGCGGACCCCACCGGCACCGCAGCAGATCTCGAGCCCATGACATCTCTCGCGTCCTTCCGCGAGGAGTTTCCCGTCTCCCGCACCCACATCTTTCTGAATCACGCGGGCGTGGCGCCCACCTCTACGCGCGTGGTGCGGGCGGTGCACCGCTTCATCGACTCGATCGCCCACGAGGGCCGGCCCGACTTCGACGCCTGGGAATCGGTGGCGCAGGACTGCCGGAAACGTTTCGCGCGGCTGATCGGGTGCGAGGCGGACGAGGTCGCCTTCGTGCGCAACACCTCGCACGGGTTGTCGCTGCTCGCGTCCGGGCTGGACTGGCGGCCCGGGGACCGGGTCGCGGCGGCGGCATCGGTTGAGTACCCCTCCAACGTCTACCCGTGGATGGACCTCGACCGGCGCGGGATCGCGGCACTCGACGTGGTCCCCGTGGACGATGACGGGACGGTGACGGTGGAGGCGGCGGAGCGGGCGCTCGGGCCCGACACTCGGGTGCTGGCGGTCAGTTCGGCCCAGTACGCCACCGGCGCGGTCACAGACCTCGCCGGTCTGGGGCGGCTGTGCCGGGAGCGCGGGGTGCTCCTCTGCGTCGACGGCATCCAGACGGTGGGCGCCCTCCCCATCGACGTGAAGGAAGCGGGCGTCCACTTCCTGTCCGCGGACAGCCACAAGTGGATGCTCGGCATGATGGGCATCGGCGCGGTGTTCGTGGACCGCTCGGTGGTCGGGCGCATTCATCCACCGCTGCTCGGCTGGCGCAGCACGACCGACGCCTTCAACTTCGACAGGGTCCACTTCGAGCTGCTGGACCACGCGGGGCGCTACGAGGAGGGAAGCCTCGCGTATCCGCTCATCGCCGGCTTCGGCGCCACACTCGAACTTCTCGAGGAAGCCGGCATCCGCGCCGTCGGGGAGCACATTTGCGCGCTGGTGGCCGACCAGGCGGAGCGCCTGGAGCAGTTGGGCTGCGTCACTACGCCGGATGCCGCGAGCCGGCGCCACATTCTGACCTTCCGCCACCCTGATCTCGACAACGAAACGTTGCTCGCGGGACTCGAGCGAGCCGGCGTAGTGGCGTCGCTCCGGCGGGCGCGCATTCGGGTGGCGCCGCATCTTTACAACACCCATGAAGAGATGAGACGGGTGGCGGAGGCGGTGGGTGCGCTGCTCACCGCGAACGTCGGTTAGCACTGGACAGGAAGACGCACATCGAAGCCGGGACAAGCATCGAAGCAAGACGAGTATCGCAGGGAGAACGAGCCCTGGGGACGACCGCACCATGAGGAGATTGGGGATGAGACACGCGACCATCACGCCGAAGACGGCGATGACGACCAGGCTGGCAGGGGTATTCATGCTGGCGCTGGCCACGACGGCGCTCACCACAAGTGCCGTTGCGGCGCAGAACCGCCAGGGCGACGACGCCCTGCCCACCATCGAAGACAGAACCGCTTCCATGGAGCTGATGGACGGCTTCCTGCCCATGTACTGGGACGACGCCGGCGGCCGGATCTGGCTGGAGATCGCGCAGTGGGACAGCGACGTGCTGCACGCCTCCGGCATCGGGGCGGGACTCGGATCCAACGACATCGGCATCGACCGGGGCCAGCTGGCCGGCTCTCGCGTGGTGCACTTTCACCGCGTGGGCCCCAAGGTCCTGATGATCCAGCCCAACTATCGCTTCCGCGCGTCCAGCGACAACGCTGCGGAGCGGAAAGCGGTGGAGGACGCCTTCGCGCCCTCGACCCTGTGGGGATTCGACGCGGCGGCCGAGACCGGCGATCGCGTGCTCATCGACTTCACGCCCTTCCTGATGCAGGACATCGCCGGCTTCGCGGGCCGCCTGCGCCCGGGCACCTACCGTCTCGACCAGAGCCGCAGCTCCGTGTACCTGCCCATGGTCATGAACTTCCCCGAGAACACCGAGATGGAGGCGTCGCTGACCTTTGTTCGGCAGGACGGCGGGATGGCCGGCGGCCGCTTCGGCGGGGGTGGCGGCGGCGCCTTCGAGGGCGTCGGCAATGTCGCGGCCAACGCGGGCGCGGCCACGGTGCGCATGCACCACTCCTTCATCCAGTTGCCCGAGCTGGGCGAGTACACGCCGCGCGCGCACGACTCGCGGTCCGGCTACGGCGGCATGTCCTTCCAGGACTATTCCGCCGCGCTGGACGAGCCAATGACCCAGCGCTTCATCCGACGGCATCGTCTGGAGAAGCGGGATCCGAACGCGGCCATGAGCGAGCCCGTCGAGCCCCTCGTCTACTACCTCGATCCCGGGACGCCGGAGCCGGTACGTTCTGCGCTCCTGGAAGGGGCCAGATGGTGGAACCAGGCGTTCGAGGCAGCCGGCTTCATCGACGCCTTCCGGGTCGAGATCCGGCCCGAGGACGTGAGCAGCCACGACGTGCGCTACAACGTCATCAACTGGGTGCACCGCTCGACGCGGGGCTGGAGCACGGGCGGCTCGGTCACCGATCCGCGCACCGGAGAGATCCTCAAGGGCAACGTGACGCTGGGGTCGCTGCGGGTGCGCCAGGACTACATGATCGCCGAGGGGCTGCTGGCGCCCTACGAGAACGGCGACGAGGAGGTGAGCGACATCTCGGAGTGGGCGCTGGCGCGCATCCGTCAGCTCTCGGCGCACGAGGTGGGGCACACGCTGGGTCTGGGGCACAACTACTACGACAGCGACGTCGGACGCATCTCGGTGATGGACTATCCCCACCCGCTGATTACCTGGGACGGCAGCGAGTTCGACTACTCCGAGGTGTACGACGCCGACATCGGCGAGTGGGACAAGGTCACGATCCGGTACGGGTACTCCGTCTTCCCGCCGGGAGCCGACGAGGCGGCGGAGCTGGACCGGATTCTGGACGAGGCGTGGGAGGAGGACATCCGCTACTTCACCAACCAGGACGTCTCGGCGCACGCGCGCGTCGACCAGTGGTCGAACGGGACGGACGCCGGGGCCGAGCTTGACCGGATGCTGGACGTGCGGCGCGCGGCCATGGACCGCTTCGGCGAGCGTGCGATCCGCAAGGGGACGCCGATGGCGCAGATGGAAGAGGTACTGGTGCCTCTCTACATGCACCACCGCTACCAGGTAGCGGCCGCCGCGTCAGTGCTGGGCGGGCTGCACTACACCTACGCCACCCGGGGCGACGGGCTGGAGCCGGTGCGGCCGGCTTCGTCCAGCGAACAGAAGCGGGCGCTGGACGCGCTGGTGAGGTCGGTGCAGCCGGCCGAACTGACCATCCCGGCCAAGGTCCTGGATCAACTGCCGCCCCGTCCCGCCAGC
>JAJDVR010000129.1 GCA_022826025.1 Gemmatimonadota bacterium
ACCTGCCACTCCGGCAGCGCGCCGTCGGACGCGGTCATGGTCCAGGGCCGGGTCATGAAGGCGATGATGTCGTCATCGTTCATGTTGAAGGAGACCACCGAGGCGCCGCCCTCGACGATCAGTTCCAGGGCCGCGTCCAGAGGATGGAGGGAGCGGGCGACGGCGACATCCTCCAGAGTGCGGCCCTCGATCGAGGGGTCCGGGCGGAAGCGCCGGAACTGCAGGCGATCGGCTCCGCCGCGGCGTGCGAGATTGGCTTCCATTTCCTTGCGGATGCGTGCGCGCGTGGCGGGATCGGCGACACGGGCCATCAGCGAGTCCGATCCCCCCGCCTGTGCCCATCGAGGCAGAAGCGCCGCCGAGAGCCCGGTCGAAGATGCCTCGTACGGGTACTGGTCGGCGTACACTTCGACGCCCTCGGCGCGGGCGGCCTCGATGGCGGCGATCACCTCCGCCGACTTGCCCCACACCGGCGGCCCGAGCGCCTTGATGTGCGTGACCACCCCCGGCAGTCCCGCCGAACGCGCCACCGTAATCACTTCCTCCACTGCCGCCACCAGCCCGATGGTGTAGTCGGACTCGTCGCGGATGTGGCTGGTGTAGACTCCACCGTACTCGGCCGCGACCCTGGCGAGGGCCGTCAGCTCATCGGTGTCCGAGTAGCTTCCGGGGGCGTAGAACGGTCCGGACGACATGCCGAAGGCCCCTTCCTCCATGCCGGCCCGCACCAGCGCCTTCATGTGCTCCAGTTCGTCGGGGCCCGGCAGTCGATCCTCCATCCCCAGCACTGCCCTGCGCACCGATCCGTGCGGCACCAGCTGTGCCACGTTGACGCCGAGCCCGTCTTCGAGCAGCACGGCCCGTTGCAGGGCCAGGTCCCACAGTCCTCCGCCATCGGGGTTCACCACCACCGTCGTGATTCCCTGCGCCAGCAGGGGCTCGGCGTGGCTGCGGTCTTCCGTGTCCAGCCCGGAGCCCGCATGCGAGTGAACGTCGATGAACCCCGGAGCGACGTGGAGCCCGCTGATGTTCAGAATGTCGCGCGCATCGTAGTCGGAGAGATCGCCCATCGCCGCGATCCGGTCTCCGACCAGTGCCACGTCCGTGACGAACTCGGGTTCGTCTCCCGCGGCCTGCAGCGTTCCGCCGCGCAGGATGACGTCGAATTCCGGGGCGCCGGCGGACGAGCACGCGCTCGCGGTGAACACCAGGAGAAGGTTCAGCACACGGCGGCACCGAGTGTCAACAGCAGTTCCCATCTCCAGATTCCTCCTGAGCCGCGCCTGGCTGCGATGTCAGTTGCGAGGTGCCGCCGCGCTCCCCTCCCAGTCCGGATCCGCGGCGCCTGTCCAGGAGGAGGCCGCGGCATCGTACGACATCCCGTGGATGCGTCCGAACGCGCCGGAGCGGGGCACCTCCTGCACCGCAAAACCGAGCTGGCGCAACTCCGCGATGACATCCGGGGACCAGCCGATGTCCGGCGACGTCTCCATCTGGAATCCGCTCTCGGAGCCCGGTGAGTTAAGCGATCCCTGCATCGGATGCAGGCGTGCGGCGGCCAGCGCCTCGGGAAGGGAGAGCCCCTGATCGATGACCCGGCACACCGCCTGAACGACGGCCGAGACAATGCGGGCGCCCCCGGCCGCGCCCAGCACCAGCATCGGATCGTCGCCGTCCAGGACCATGAACGGGGAGATGTTGGAGCGGGCCCGCTCGCCCGGCTCGAGGCGGCCCAGATACCCTCCCAGGGTCGCTGCGTAGAGGAAGCCCAGCCCCGGCGTGGCGATCTTCGATCCCATCGCCGGCCCGATTGTCTGGGTGAGCGCGACCGCCATGCCGTCGGCATCCGCGGTCGAGAGGTGCGTGGTGTGCCCTTCGTCGTCGGGGCCGGGGAGCCAGGTGGCCGCCGGACGGGCCCCGGACATCATCACCGCGCGATCCGCCGCGATCCAGGTGGCCGATGCCTCGCCCGCTCGATTCGGGGCCCGCTCGACATGGACGGGCAGCCACGGTGCTCCCGCGGGCACCGGAGAACCCCAGGGCACGGCTGCAGGCTCCGGCCCCAGGGCCGCCGCCGCCACCGGCAGCCGGACGCGTT
Organism: Gemmatimonadota bacterium; assembly: GCA_022826025.1. Classification (GTDB taxonomy): domain Bacteria; phylum Gemmatimonadota; class Gemmatimonadetes; order Longimicrobiales; family Gaopeijiaceae; genus BD2-11. The sequence continues at coordinate 2,099 of JAJDVR010000129.1, forward strand.
CCGCCTGCTCCCGCGCCCATTCCCGCGACGTGAGCAACTGCCACGCATCCGGTCCACGGTGGGTTCGGGCCGCCTCGAAGCCCAGCGCGAGCGCCTGGCCGACCACCGCGGCCCACGTCGTCTCGTCGGCCCCCGCCATGTCGAAGTTCTCGATGATCTGCAGGATGCCGATGGTCATGGCCCCGGCGGCCGGGGTGAACGTCCCCACCAGTTCGTGGCCGCGGTAGCCGCCCCGCACCACCCGGGCATCCTCGGCGCGGTACCCGGCGAGAGCGGCGGCCGTCACATGCCCGCCCGCGCCCACGATGTCGCCGGCCATGGCTTCCGCGATCTCGCCCCGGTAGAAGGCATCGGCGCCTCCGGAAGCGATGCGGCGCAGCACCATCGCCAGATCGTTCTGCACGAAATGGTCGCCCGCCTTGTACGGCGATCCGTCCGGCTTGAGGTAATAGAGGGTCGCGCCCTCTGATTCCCGCAGTTGGTCTGCAGTCGATGCCTGGCGGGCGGCTTCACCGGGCAGGAGCGCGAAGCCCTCGGATGCATAGCGGATGGCCGGCTCCATCGCGGTGGCCAGCGGAAGCGTGCCGTACTCGTCGAGGAGGCGGGTGAGCCCCGCGACGGCGCCCGGCAACCCCACGGTGGGATACCCGTAGCCCGCCTGCGGGGCCGTGTCGGGATCGTAGGTGTCCGGGGCCTGGGTCGTGGCGTCGATCCCGTGGAAGCTCCCGTCCGCGGTGCGCACCAGGATCTGCGTCCGCCCGCCGATGGAGTTCATGCTCGGCTCCACCACCGACACCGCGAACGCCGCAGCCACCGCGGCATCGGCCGCGTTGCCGCCCCGCTCGAGCATTTCGACGCCCGCCGCGGTCGCCAGCGGCTGGGCCGCGACCACCATCCCCAGGCTCGAATGCGCGACCTGGTCGGTGGTGGGTTCGACGCGCGTGGACGCAGTCCCGCCGCATCCCCACGTCAGAACCAGCGAAAGTGCAAGACAGAGAGAGGAGTGCGATGCCCTCATGAGACCTCCCGTTCCACGGGGAAGCGGCACGGACTCTTCGGCCCGCAGGTCCCGCGTCTCCGGGCTGCTAGTCCGCCTGGAGGTATCCGTGCTCTTCCAGCAATGCTCTCAGCCGCGGCTCCCGGTCGGACAATCGCGTGCGGCTCACCTGGCGGGCGAGCGCGATCCGGTCTCCTTCCGAGACCCGGTCCAGGATCGCGATGGGCGTCCCATACCGAAGCAGGATGCGCTTGGCGTCCACAGCTACGGTATCGATGATCTTCTCATGGGGCGCGGATTCAGGCACGCTCACCTCCAACTCGTCCAGGACCTCGAAATCGGCGGATCGAAACACCGTGCGAAATACAAAGGCACAGAATGATAAAGATATGTTTCCCCGCCCTTTCCGCCAAGCTCGGCCCCGCCTCAGCCACTCCCCAGCATGAGCCCCGCCGTCCAGAACAGATCGTGCTGCGTGGTCTCCATGTCGTTGTCGGCGAGGATCGGGCTGATGTAGTCGGAGACTTCGGTCACGATGCGCAGTGGACCCATTCTCACCTCGATGCCCGCGCCGAGCAGCATGGTCCTCCGGGTCTGATCGTGCAGGGGCGACCGGCTCAACTCGTCCAGCGACTCCAGGTCGTAGTGCTTCACGCCCCCGCCACCCAGCAGGTACGGTTGAACGGGAACGCCGCTGGGAAGCGGGCGGAAGACGAGGGCGGCGGTGGCGTTGAGGAGGTTGTTGCGGGCCTCGCATTCCGCGCACATGCCCGCCTGGACGGCGAGGTCCGCGCTCGTCGCGTACGCCAGCGTCGCGCGCCCCGAGATGGGTCCGGAGACCGCGAGTTCCAGCCCGAGGGAGTAGGCGAAGCTCCGTTCGCGCTCGCCGAACTCGACCGCCTGTCCGAAGCCGGCGTCCTCCAGAAGCCCCAGATCCTGGGTGGGTACGTAGTATCCGGCCTGGAAGAGCAGATAGCCTCCCTGGGCCCTCGCGCACTCCGGCGCCAGAGCTGTGGAGAGACATCCCGCGAGCAGCACCAGCGCGGTCGCCTGCGATCCGTGTCCGATTCTCATGTGCGCATCACTCCCGTTAGATTGTGGCCCCGCTCACGCAACAAAACCCGCGATGGCTCAAACGTCCCGATTCTCGCCTTCGATCGAGGATTACCTCAAGGCGATCTTCGCCCTCACGGAGCACGACGATACCGCCACCACCAGCGATATCGCCAGCACCCTGAGGGTACAACCGGCGTCGGTGAGCGGAATGGTGAAGCGCCTGGCGGACCTGGGCGTCGTGGAGCACGAGCCCTATCGCGGCGTCGGCCTCACCCCCAGCGGCCGCCGGGAAGCGCTCCGCATCGTTCGTCGCCACCGCATCATCGAAACATACCTAAGCGTGCGCCTGGGTTATTCCTGGGAAGATGTGCACGACGAAGCCGAGCGGCTGGAGCATGCCGCCTCCGATCAGCTCATCGAGCGCATGGCCGACGCGCTCAAGAACCCGCGCCACGATCCCCACGGCGCCCCCATTCCGACGCCGGGGGGCGAGATCGATTCGACGAGCTACCCGACGCTGGCGGATTCCGACGCCACCGGCCCGATCCGGATCCGCGCGGTGCGCGACGATGAGCCGGAGCGGCTGCGCTATCTGGAGGCCAGGGGGCTCCTGCCGGGAGTGATCCTGGCGGTCGAGGAGAGGGCTCCCTTCAAGGGCCCGGTGACCGTGCGCCTGGGCGGGCCCGACGGCGACAGCCAGGCCATCGGCTTCGACCTGGCGCGCTGCATCTTCATCGACCAGGAGCCGGCCGGACCGCCCGCCGACGAACCCGCGCGGGCCCTCTGACATCCGGGGCTGTCAGGGCACCACAAGCGCCTTCGTGACCCGCAGCGCGGCCACATCCTCGAGCGCCTGCTGCGTCATCTCCAGGGGATAACGCGCCCCGATCACCTCGGCGAAGGGCAGGCGTTCGCGGTGCCGGGAGAGCAGCCGCAGGGCCCGTACCAGATGATGGAAGTCGGTCCCCCACTGGCCGCGCACGTCCACGTGCTTGCGGTTGATGTCGATGTGGGGATTGATGTCGACGGGCCCGGCGTCGGTGTAGTGCCCGGCCACGACATAGCGGCCTCCGTCGCGGACGAGCGCGAACCCCTCGGGGATGGCGGCCGGGTTGCCGCTCGCCTCGATGACGAGGTCGGCCCCCCGCCCCCCGGTGCTGGCCATGACCGCGTCGAGGCGCTCCTCGGGAGTGGTGCCCGACACCGAAAGCGTGACTCCCGCTCCCATGCGCCCCCCGAGCGCCAGGCGGGCATCCGGGTCGCCGATGAGCACGACCTCGGCCGCGCCGGAGAGACCGGCGAAGGCGGCGGCGGCCAATCCCACCGGACCAGCCCCCTGCACCACCACCACGTCGCCCATGCGCGCTTCGGCGCGATCCACCGCCGCGAAGCCGGTGAAGAGCCCGCATCCACCGCCGATCACGTCGTCCGCGTCCAGGTTGCCCGGGAGCTTGAGGATGCGCACACCCGGCTTCAGGTAGATGCGCTCCGCCCAGCCCCCCAGCAGCCCCTCCGCCAGGGTGTAGGTGATGCCGTACACCTTGCGCGCCGGGCACCGGTTGGGCTGGTGCGCCACCAGGCAGTGGTAGCAGCTGTAGCAGGTCTCGTGCACGTCGAGGAAGGTCACGACATCGCCGGGCGCCAGCGGCCGACCCGTCGCGTCGCGCTTCACCCCGCGCATCTCCGCCACCCTGCCCACGCTCACGTGGCCGGGAATGATCGGATAGGGCACCCCGGCCAGCCGACCGTGCCACAGGTGCACGTCGGTGCCGCACACCTCGCTGGCGATGGTTTCCAGCAGGACGGCGCCGAACTCCATCTCCGGGTCGGGGAACGTCCGGACCACCATCGGCTCATGGGGCCCGGTCATGACTGCAGCGCGAACGGGCATGGCTATCCGGCCAGCGGGACGATGCAGGAGCGGCGCATGGCCGCATCCCGCGTCACCAGCGGAACGCCGTGCACCACGCTGGTGGCGGCGATGATCTCGTCGGCGGGATCGCTGCGGAAATCCAGGCGTGTCGAGGCCCGTGCCACGGCCAGGTCGATGGGCCAGACATGAAGACCGCTCAGGGCGCGCACGACGTCGCGATCATCGAGATCCATCTCCACCCGACCGAGTTCTACCAGTTTGGCCAGCTCCCAGAGGACGATCCCCGAAATCGACCAGCGGTTGCCCTCCAGCAGGGCGCGCTCGCCCGCGCGCAGATTGCCGCTGAGCGCGTGGATCAGGACATGAGTGTCAAGATTCAGCATCGGCATTCCAGCGGACACCCGTGGTCATGATGTCCCCCCGGACGCGGATCTTTCCGCGAAGAATGCCGATCAGGCCGGAATGCTCCCGGTGATAGGGCAATACCCTCGCCACGGGAGTGCCTCGCTTCGTAACGACCAGGCCTTCCGGACCGAGTCGATCCAGTAGTGCAAGGCACTGTTCCTTGAACTGGGCCGCGCCCATGGTTCTCGGCGCCACTGCTCTTCCCTCCACCGTGAATCTGGACATAAGATATGACTGGTCATGTGAAGTGTCCAGTGCGGGACGGCCGCCGGACCCATCGCCAGGCTTCCGCCTCGCCCGAACTCACCGCCCGTCCGGCTCGTCGAACTCCTCCATCGTCCGACTCAATCGCTCGACGGTGGCGAATTCCGCTTCGGACGACTCGTTGATCCGGTCGGCCAGGAACTCGATGTCGTCCAGCGGCGCCTCGCCCGCGAGCGACTTGAGCTGCAGGCGTTCGAAGGATCCAAGCACCACCCCCACCCTCCGAGCCTCGCGCACGAAGCTTGCACCGATTCCCGCCAGCGCCGTCTCGGCCCCGGTGATCACCATGTCGGCGGCTCCCGACAGCCGGTCGAGCCGACGGGTCTCCTCGATGTCGCGGTTGCAGCGGTCCATGACCGCGATTCTGGCCTCGCAGTCGTTATAGAACCTGCGAAGGACGTCGGCCCGTCCGTCGAGCTTTCCGAGGGCTGAACGGAGCTTGGCATGCAGTCCGGTCGCCGTCTTCAACTGGCCGGCGAACGTCCGATTGTCAGGATCCTGGCTCAGACGGGCCCGCCAGTAGGCCATTGAACGGTGGGCGCCGTCCACGGCCCCGGCGAGCTCAGCGCGAGCGGCGCCCCATTCGGATCCGCTCCCCAGGGTTCGCGCCCTGTGTCTCTCGACCTGCCCGCGGAATTCGTCCACAGCGAATCGGTACACGTCCAGGACCACGCTCGACTCGCCGGCCTTGAAAGCCTTGAGGCGGCGGGACGCACGCAGGTGCGAGGGGATGAAACGCAGGAGCGTCAGCGTTATCCCGGCCGTCAGGAAACCCGCAGTACCGGACCCCAGCAGCAATCCCGAGATCAACCACAAGCCGGCGAACTGGAGCACGGGCAAGGCGCAGCCGTAGAATTCCTGGAGGTCCTGATCGGTGCCCTTCCGCTTTCGCGCGGCTTCCCGCCTCTTCGCCTCTTCCGACTTGAAGCAACGCCGGGCAACGGCCTCCAGCGGTTCGCCCACCCCCTACCGGTCCATCACCGGCGTCCCCGCGTTCTTCACGTACCTGTCCATCCACTCCACCATCTCGGCCAGCGCGTGCATCACCGATTCACGCCCCCGGTAGCCGTGGCTCTCGTGGGGGAGCATCACCAGGCGGGCCGTGCCCCCGTTGCCCTTCATCGCATGGAACATGCGCCGGGACTGCACCGGGAAGGTCCCCGAGTTGTTGTCGGCCTCCCCGTGGATGAGGATCATGGGCTCGTTGATGTCGTCGGCGTGCATGAACGGCGACATCGCGAAATAGACGTCGCCCGCCTCCCAGAAGGTGCGGCGCTCGTTCTGGAAGCCGAAGGGCGTCAGGGTGCGGTTGTACGCGCCGCTGCGCGCGATGCCGGCCTGGAACAG
>JAJDVR010000022.1 GCA_022826025.1 Gemmatimonadota bacterium
CGGGTTCAGACCGATGTTCGACTGGAACCCCTACAGCTACTGGTGCACGGACTTCCGGGTAGTGATCCACGACGATCCGTACTACTACCCGCTGTACCGGTACAGCGGCGACCGGGTGGTGTACACGCGCCCGCCCGAGCCGTCGCGTCCCATGTTCGAGTTCACGGAGCGCGCCGATGGCGAAGGTGCGACGCCCCTGATCCGAACGAGGTCGGGGGAGGGGCTCCAGCGCGGTGTCGGCAGGGACGCGGCGCCGGAGCCGGGTGAGGTTCCCACCGCGCGGGTTCCGGGTCTGCGTGAGCCGATGCGGCCGGGCGCGGGTGCGCCGGCCGAGGCGGCAGGTCCGGGGGGAGGGCCGGTGCTGCCGGGAAGGGTTGTGCGGCCGCCGACGACGGCGGTGCCGTCCGTCCATGGTGAGCCGAGCGCGGACGCCCGCGGGCCGGGCCCGGTCGAGGCGCACCCGGTCGGGATGGACCAGGCGCCGGTGGGGCAGTCCACGGCCGTGGCCGGCGAGGTGCGGGCGGAGGGGGCCGACCCGGTGGCGTCGGGGGAACCCGTGAGCGATGGCGTGGTGGGGGCGCCGCCCGCGGTGCCGGTCCCCGCCATCTCCCCGCAGCCTGACCGGTCGCTCCCGGACGCGGCCGTTCGCGGCGCGCGCTTGCGCCCGGGTACGGCGGTGCCTCCCGCCGCGGAAGGCCGCGACGAACGACCCGTGCTGCAGCGGCGGGGCGAGCCGCCCCCCGCCGGTTCCGGTGCCCCGCCATCGGCGCGGCCGCGCACTCCGCCCGGCGACCCGCCGCCTCCGCCCGCCTTCGCAATCGGCCGGGCCGGCAGCCGGGTCGAGCCCCGGCAGCACCCCCAGGACCCCGCCGCCTCCATCCGCGCAGTCGGGTCCTCCGCCCCGGTCCTCGAGTCCACCGCCCGCTCCGGCCCGGAGGCGGCCGCCCGGCAGGCCACCAGTCGGGTAGCCGGCACGCGGCGGGGTTCGGTTTCACCCCGCCGTCGGCCCGCCAGACGAAAAAGCCGACCGCTCCAAGGGCCTCGCGAGGACACTCGGGCGATCGGCTTTTCCATTTACGGTCTCGGATGCGGCGTGCCCGCTACCCCCTTCTTTCCCGCTGCCTCACCGCCTTCCGCCCGGCGGCCGATTCTGCCCCCCGGGAGGACCTTGCGTGTCGAACGCTTCCACCCCCGCTCCCGGACAGAAGTCGCCGGTGCCCCGGAAGTGGGTGTTGAGGCACCTCAACTCCGACCCCAGGCCCACGAGCAGGTCCACAGTCTCCGGGTAGGACGGCCGGGAGAAGTACCCCGCCCGCCCGCCGCGGGCCATGTCTGCGGTGGACTGGCCCAGCCGGCTGATCGCGCCCACGTCGGCGCCTTTCGACACCAGGTACTCGATGAGGTCGTTGCCGCCCCGCACCGAGGCGTAGTGCAGCGGGGTGTAGCCCCACGAGTCGCGGAGGTTGACGTCTGCGCCGTGCTCCTCGACCAGGTACTTCACGGTGTTGAGGAAGTTGTTCGGGACGTGGTTCATCAGGAATGCGCCGAGCCCCATGTACCCGCCGCCGGCCGCGGCGTGGATGGGGTACATGTTGGGAGTCCCCTCGGGGATCATGGGGAGCCCGGAGTCCTCCTGCAGGCGTCCGTCGTTCTGGCGTCCCTCGCGCATCCCCGGCTCCGGCCAGGTGGTGGGAATGTCGGGGTCGGCTCCGTGTGCCAGCAACGCCTTCATGGCGGGCAGGTCCTGGGCCAGCGCCGCCCGCCAGAAGGGGGTGGCCCCGGTCAGGTTCAGCCCCAGCTTGCCACGCAGGAAATCGGAGTACCACAGGTGTGTGCGGATTGCCGCGTTCGGGTCGGCGCCCGCCTCCAGAAGCGCGTTCAGGACATCCATGTGCGTGGTCGCCTGGTTGTCGTGCGCGCGCGGGTGCGGGTGGTCGGTGAACTTGAAGGCCCACTGGGTCTGGAGCACCGCGAACAGCGGTGAGACGCCGTCCGTATGGGTGGCCAGGTCGGGGTCGGCGCCGCGTTCGATCAGCAGCATCGCCATGTCGAACTGGCCGTTGAGCGCCGCGATGGTGACCGGGCTGGCCCCGTCGCCCGCGACCTGGTCGATGTCGGCGCCGCCGTCCAGAAGCACCCGCGCGACCTCCAGATGGCCTTCGCGGGCGGCGTGCAGCAGGGCGGTCATGCCGCCGGTCCTGCCGACCAGCGTCTCGTACATGGGCCGCTGGACGATTTCGTTCTCGCTGACGTAGCCGGCGGGCGTGTCCCACGCGGGCACCACGCTGGCAAGGTCGTCGGGGTGAAAGTCGGCCAACTGCTCCTGCAGCTCCTTGGAGTCGAGAAACTCACGCTGAGCCGCGAGCGCGGCCTGCACTTCGGCGGCGGTCGGCTCCCTGGCGGTCCCGCCTTCGGTGGCCCGCTGGATCTCGGACAGCGCTTCCAGCAGACGTCCCTGGGCCGCGCTGCTGATCGCCATGCGGCGCAGCACGTCTCCGACCTCGGTGGTGACCGAGGGGTCGGCGCCGTGCGCCAGCAACTCGGCCGCGGAGGCCGCGCGCCCGGCGGCGGCGGCGAACATGAGGGGCGTCTGCCCGGCCGATCTCTCGCGTGCGTTCACCGGCGCGCCGTGCTCCAGCAGTACGCGGACCGCGTCCTCGCCGCCGCGCGCCTCCGCTGCCAGGTGGAGGGGGGTCACGCCGCTGGAGGTGGTCACCGCCCCCGGGTCGGCGCCCCCGCCCAGGAGCGCGCCCACTACATCCGCGTGTCCCGCGCCGCCGGCCAGGTGCAGGGGGGTGTAGTCACCGATCCGCGTGGCCGCGTTGGTCTCGGCCCCGGCTCCGATCAGGACATCCACCACCTCCAGATGACCCTCGCGGGCGGCCAGGTGCAGGGCCGTCAGGCCGTCTCCCTGCGCGAGGTTGGGGTCGGCGCCGGCGTCAAGCAGAGACCGGACCGCGTCCGCGTCCCCCTGCCTGGCCGCATCCAGCAGCCCTTCCTGCGGGATCGCAGCACCCAGGGCCAGCACGACCGCCAGAACTGCGCCCGCGCCCCTCATGCCGCGTCCGAGCCTCATGGCTCCCTCCGCGTGCTCACCGACCGGCCGACCGGAAAGCTGAGCGGGAACTCGCCCGTGCTGTCCCCGAAGGCGCGCATGTCGTCGTGCCCGAGGCGCTGCATCAGGCTCACGAAGACGTTGGCCATCGGCGTCCCCTTGGGCGCCCTCAGATGCAGATTGCCCTCCAGCGCGCCGTTCGCGTGGCCCATGAGCAGGAGCGGGCAGCGCCGGTGGTTGTGCAGGTTCGGGTCTCCCATGGGTGAGCCCCAGATGATGGCCGTCTTGTCGAGCAGCGACGCCTCGCCCTCCATCGTGTTCTTCATCTTCTCGAGGAAGTACGCCATCTGCCCCAGGCGATACGTGTTGATGACGTTGAACTCCATGACGGCGGAGGGGACGTTGCCATGGTGCGACGCCGCGTGGAAGGACTTGCTGGTGCCGCTGTCGGGGAAGGTGCTGTTCTGAAGGTCGAAGCCCGTCTTGAAGGTGATGACCCGGGTCAGGTCCGCCTGCAGGGCGAGCACCTGCAGGTCGAACATCAGCCGCATGTGGTCTTCCCAGCGGTCCGGAATTCCCGAAGGCGCCTCCGGCATCTGCCGCTCCTCGCCGCTCGAGTTCTGCGCCTCCACGAGCTCGATGCGCCGCTCCAGCTCGCGGATGTGGGTGGCGTACTGATCGAGCGCCTGCCGGTCCAGCGCCCCCAGCTCCCGCTTCAGGTCGTTCAGTTCGACCAGTACCCAGTCGAGCAGGCTCTGGCTGTTGCGCAGGCGCACGGCGCGGTCGGCCGGGGAGTCGCCGGCGCCGAAAAGCTGCTCGAACACCCGCCGGGGCTCCCGGATCGCGGGAAGCGGCTGGGTGGGCGACGCCCACGCCAGGGTGGTCGTATACGCGCAATGGTAGTTGTAGGCGCACCCGCCCCCGCGGTCCATCTGCTCCGTGGTGATCTCGAGCGAAGGCAGAGCCGTGTCCTGGCCGAAGCGGTCGGCATGGACCTGGTCCAGCGACTTGCCCAGGTAGACGTCGGCCTGCGTCTGAAGCGGATGAGCCTGAGTGAGGAACACCGCAGTGGAGCGATCGTGGTCGCCGCCGATCTCCTCGGCCCGGTAAGGCTCCGCCATGCGCACGTCGGTGTTGCTGACGATGGTCAGGTAGTCGCGGTAGGCCTCCAGGGGCTTGAGCTGGCTCTCCGCCCTGAGCTCGAAGTCGCGCCCCGCCTTCGCCGGCGCGAACAGGTTCTGGGCGTCCCCCCAGTCGTTGCCCCCCGCGCAGCCCATCGACTCCTCGACGCATACCAGCCGCGTGAACTGCGACTGCGCCGCATCGCTCCATGGCCTTCCCGCCGGGACCATGGCCTCGAGCAGGGGCAGAGCCACGGAGGCTCCGGCACCCTTCACGAAGGTGCGGCGTGAAAGGTGTCTTCCGGTGATGAAATTCATGGACGAGCTCCCTCCATACGGCGACTCAGTTGGTATAGAGCCTTTGCGCGATTTCGTTGGTGAGGTTGGGATTCGCATTCACGTCCTCGGGGGAGGGCGGCCAGCGCAGATGAATCCCCATCGCCTTGTTCTGGTCGAACCAGCGGTAGGGGAAGATCTCGTAGTAGCGCATGTCCTGCCAGCGCCGCATCTCCATCCAGAACTCGGCGCGCCGCTCGTGCTGCAGCTGGGCCATGATCTCGTCCGCGTCCATGCTTGCGAAGTCCCGCAGATCCGAGATCGCGTGTGCCATGGGCGGCCAGCCGCGCGAGGCGTCGCCCCAGTCGCCCGACATTGTGCGGACCCTCGCTGCCGCGCGGGTGTTGTTGATCCATTCGACCGCGCCCGCGAGGTCGCCGGCCAGCAGCCGGGACTCGGCGATGATGAGCATCGCCTCGGCGGCACGGCTGAGCGGGAGCGGAGTTTCGCGCGCGGTATACTTCAGGTTGTAGGAACTGGTGCCGAGCGGCTCCTCGCGGGTCGTTTCCTCGTGGGGAACACGCGGATCCCAGTCTCCGGTCACGGGATCCGGCAGGAAGAGATAGATCTCGTCGATCCGGTTGGTGCCTCCGTACGGACCCCCCAGAGAGGCCCCCGAGTTGGAGCCGCCGGGGGCGCCGAAGCGCAGCGAGAAGTTGTAGTCCGGGGCCGTCGAAAGCGCCTGCCGGGCCGCCGATTCCGCCTGGTCGAACAGGCTGCGGTCCATCTGGCCCTGGAGGTGGGTGCGCTCGTAGTAGAGCGAGCGGTAGGCCCGAGCGACCTGTCCCATCGCGGCCGCGGCAAAGTTCGCATCCCCTGCGGACTGCGCCACCTGGGCCGCCTGCTGGAAGCGCTCGACAGCTTCCGCGATCACGTCGATCGGGCCGCGCAGCTGGTCCTCCGCGCCGTACACGATCACGTTGTAGTGATCCGCCATGGTGATGCGGGTCAGCCCGCCGAAGAAGTGCGCGTGCGCGACACCCAGGTCGTTGCCCCCGGCCGCAGCGAGGCGTTCGGCCACCTCGTCCGCGAGCCAGCGCGCCTGGGCGAGCCCGCGCCAGTGGCCTTCCACGGCGGAGTTGGACGCGAGCCGGTTTCCTCGCATGGCGTCGATGTTCTCGAGCTGCGTGGTGGGATGGAACAGCTCGTCGCTCAGGAGCCCGTGTCGCGTCAGCAGGCTGGAGTAGGTGCCGGCGAGATTCCCCTCCGGCGTATTGGCCAGCGTCCCCAGAAGCTCTTTCCGCTCCAGGTCCTCGTCCAGCAGGCTGGCCGGGTTGTCCACCTCCAGAAAGTCGCTGCATCCGATGGCCGCAGTCAGCAGCACTCCCAAAGCGAGAGCCGCGAGACCTCTCAGTCGCGGTGTTCCCGTGAATCTTCCGGCATTTGCGTTTCCGTTCCTTTTCATCGGTCGACTCCCTTGTCTTTCATGCACGTTCATGATTGCCTCCGCATGTTCGGGCCCGGTCAGAACTGGGCCCTGAGGGAGAAGACGATTCGTCTGGGAGCCGGCACCTTCAGGTAGTCGACGTTCTGGGTGAAGTAGTCGTCGCCATCGGTGCCCGCTTCGATGCCGCGGGTGCCCGGGTCGATCCAGCCGTTCTTGGGCGAACTCAGATAGTCGCTGAACACTTTGAGGTTCTTGACGCCCAGGCTGATCTGCGCACTGGTCGCGGCAATACGCTCGGCAAGCGCATCCGGCAGCTGCCACGAGACCGTGGCTTCGGCCCAGCGCAGATAGTCGCCCGGATATACGGTGTTGGAGATGACCCCGTTGTGTTTTCGTCCGTATTCGTCGACCAGCCGCTGCTTCTCCTCGGTGCTGGCATTGGGGTTGTTGAGGGTGTACTCCAGGGTCGCCACCAGTGGGCCGTTGCCCAGCGCGTTGCGCAGGTGGTCGGTCTCGTTCGAGACGATGAAGCCGCCCGCCGCCTCGAGGATGTTGCGGAAGGTGAAGCTTCCGATCTGCATCGCGCTGCGGATGTCGACGGTCCAGTTGGGCTGCGGTCTTCCGATTACCGCCAGCGAGTCGGTGCCGTCGGCCGCCTTCAGAATGTTGGGCGCGATGTCCCGGCGGCTGCGGATCTCGTCGATGGGTCCGGAGAGGATGTAGGGCTGGTTGGGATCGACGATTGGGGCGATCCAGATGCCGGGCCACATCCCCTCGTAGAGGGAGTGGAAGCGCCGCCGCCGGCCGAGCCGCCGGTCCGGCTGCCCGCCCAGATCGTCCGCCCACTGCTTGAGATAGGTTGGGCTCAGCGTCAGATCCCAGGTGAAGTCCGGGCTCTGAATCAGGCGCGCATCCGCAGTCAGTTCGAGCCCCCACGACTTGAGCGTGCCCAGGTTCCGGAGCTGCGAGTTGACGAAACCGTCACCGGGCGAAGGCGGCACCGGGAGCAGGGCGTCGTTGGTGGTCTGGTTGAAGTAGACCAGCTCCATCCCGAAGCGGCCGTCCAGCATCCCGGTCTCGATCGCCATTTCGATCTCGGTGGAGCGTTCGGGCTTGAGTTCCGAATTGCCCAGGTTCTCGGGCGTCAGGTAGCCGCCGATGACGCTGCTGTTCGGGTTCCAGGTGCGCTGGGCGTCGAAGGCGCCCGGCTGCAGGCCCGAGGCCCCCAGGGCCGCGCGCAGCCGCAGCTCGTTCATCCAGCCGACGTTCCAGAAGTCGTACTCGGAGACGACCCAGGATACGCCCGCCTTGGGATAGACCTGCAGGCCGAAATCCTCACCGAAGGCCGAGTTGCCATCGGCCCGCACGCCGCCGGTCAGGAAGAGCCGGTCATCGAGCCCGACCTGGCCCTGGACGAAAAGGCCCGCGTTGATCACCTCCTCATAGCCCTCGCTGACGCCCGTGATCTGGGCACCGCCGCTCAGGGTCTTGAGCGTCGGCGATCCGAACTCGCGCACGGAGGCCACCTCGGACGCCTGCACCTCGCGGAAACTCTGGCCGCCCACGGTCACGTTTCCGACCATCCGGTCGCTGATCTGGGTTTCCCAGTGGGTGCTGAAGTCCAGCGTGGTCGTGGCGAATCGCGAATTCCTCACCCGCTTGTACCCGGTGACGGACTCGGCGACCACGCCCTGGGGGAAGAACTCGCTGAAGCGCGAGTCGATGAAGTTGTGTCCCACCTGAAGGGTCGAGCTGAGGCCGTCCGCCCACTGGTAAACCAGCGAGGCATTGAGCATGGTGTTCACGGACTCCTGGAAGTTCTCGGTGATCCGGCTGGCCAGGAGCGGGGTGTAGGCGCCGTGGGGGTTGGTCTCGGTCGCGCGCAGCGGATTGCCAAGCATGAGGTTGCCGAAGAGGTCACCCCAGCCGGGAGTGGCCGTCCTGAGATTGCGCCGAACCACGTTCACCCCGACCTGGCTGGTCAGCTTCTCGGTATGGGTGAAGTCGAAGGAGGCGCGAACGGACTGGTTCGCCAGTTCGTTGTTGGGTGAGGGATTCCTCTCGTCCATCAGACGCCCGGACAGATAGTAGCGCAGACCGGGCGTCCCGCCCCGAACGGACAGGTTGTAGTTCTGATGGTATCCCAGGACCTTGTTCGCGTCCCAGGGACTGTCACAGAGAAGCTGGTGCTCGGCACGGTTGTATCCGCAGTTGTCCGGGAAGGCGCGCGGGAAACTCAGGTGCTGGAGGTCGGTGGAGAAGGCGTACACCGGCGCGCCCGTCTGTCCCCGCTTGGTGAAGATCTGGATCACGCCGCTCGAGGCTTCGGTCCCGTAGAGGGTGGCCGCCGCCGCGCCCCGGATGACTTCGACGCGGTCGATGTCCTGCGGGTTGATGTCCTGCAACCGGTCGGTGGTCGCGGACTGGGCGTCCTCAAGCGCGTTGTCGAGGCGGACGCCGTCCACGTAGATGAGAGGGCTCTGCCGCTGGCTGATGCTCGACGTGCCTCGGAGCGTGATCGCGCTGCCCGCGCCGGTCTGGCCTCCCGAGATCAGACCACGGGCCCCGGCGAGCCGCCCCACCAGCGCGTCGGACAGGCTGGTGATCGGGGCGATTTCGAGCTCGTCGGACGTCACCGAGGTAATGGTCTGCCCCAGGCGGCGGCGCTGGGTGGGAGCGCCGGTCCCGGTCACCACGATCTCGTCGAGGTTCAGCGCCACCTCCTGGAGCAGGAAGTTTGCCTCGGCGGTCTGGTCCACGGCGACGGTTACTTCCACCGTGGCTGCCGCGAAACCGATGCGCTCGACGCGCACCGTATGGGTGCCGGCGTTGACGCCCAGCAGGAGGTAGCGGCCGTTGGAAGCCGAGAGGGCTCCCATGTTCAGCTCGGGGATGAAGACCTGAGCGGAGGAGATGGGCTGGCCGGTGGCGGCGTTGGTAACGAGCCCGGTGATCTGCCCCTGCTGAGCGGTCAGGGGGGCGGCCAGCAGGAGCGCGAGACCCAGGACGGCGGCAGGAACAAGAGCCGCGCGCCGACCGGGGAGCGCCGGGTTACTGGTGGCGAACGTCATGACTGTCATTGAACCTCCTGCGTTTGTCGCATGCGGAAGGGAGCGCTCCTCACGACTCCCACCACGATCGACGAGATGCTGTAGTTTCTGTCCGCCGCCGCCCGCGTGATGGCGCGGATGGTCGGCTGATCGAGATGGTCGGCGGGCCGCCCGATCGCGTACGAGAGCAGATGCTCGGTGAAGTTGCGGGCGAGCGGGATCGGACGCTTGAGGAGCACCGCCGCCAGCTCCGAGGGCGAGCTCAGGGCGGTGCCGTCGTAAAAGGTGCCGCGGGTGTCGAGCGGGGCCATGTTCTCCCGCACCCGCCAGCGCCCGGTCACATCGAAGTTGTCGAGCGCGAGGCCGATGGGGTCGATGAAGTTGTGGCAGGAACTGCACACCGGGCTGGAGCGGTGCAGTTCCATGCGCTCGCGCGTGGTCAGGATGCGGTCCCCGTCGGCGTCGGGGCTTCCCTCAAGCGTCGGGACGTTGGGTGGCGGTGGAGGTGGGGGCGTCCCCATCAGCACTTCCATCACCCACTTTCCGCGCAGCACGGGCGAGGTCCGGCCCGACATGGATGTGAGGTGCAGCACGCTCCCGTGGCCAAGCACGCCTCGGCGTCGGTCGTCGGGATAGCGCACGAGGCGGAAGTCGTCGCCCCGGAAGTCGGCTTCGATCCCATAGTGCCGCGCGAGTCGCCGGTTGAGGAAGGTGAAGTCCGCGTCGAGCAGTTCGAGCAGGCTCCGGTCTTCCCGCACCAGGTAGTCGAAGAGCAGCTCGGTCTCGCGCACCATGGCATCGGCCAGCTGCTGCGAGAAGTCGGGGTAGAGGTAGGACTCCGGCCATACCTTGCCCACATCCTGCAGCCTCAGCCACTGGTGGGCGAAGCGGGTGGCGAGGGTCTCGGAGCGGGGGTCCCGAAGCATGCGCTCGACCTGCGCCTCCAGCACCTCGGGATCCGAGAGCCGGCCGCTCTCCGCCACCTGGAGCAGCTCCTCGTCGGGCACAGTGGCCCACAGGAAGAAGGAGAGCCGGGTGGCGAGGTCGATGTCGCTCAGGGGATACCCCTCGCCGGGCCGCGTGCCGGCGGGCTCACGCTCGAGCCGGAAGACGAACTCCGGGGACACCAGGATCGCCTGCAGGCCCATCTGCACCCCGACCTCGAAGCCCCCCTCGGCCGCGGCCGCGTCGTAGAAGCGCATCAGGTCGGCGATGTCGTCGGACGATGGGGGCCGGCGGTGGGCGCGCGTGGCGAGCCGCGAGAGAATCGACTGCGCGCACAGGCGGGCTTCCCCGGGCACGGATGGACGGCAGGTGAAGATCCGCCGGCGGCTTTCGGTCTCCGCCACGCCCGAGATGTTGCTCGGGCCGGTGATGAGCAGCTCTTTCAGGTGCGTGAGGCCGGTTACTCCGTAGCTGCCCCCGGCCGTACCCGCGGCCGACCACGCGGCTGGACTGAAGCGGTCCTCGTAGGGACCCTCGATGACGTTGACGAACGCTGCCGAAACCTTGCGCTGGCCGGCGCGCACAAAGATCGGTTCGGTCTCGATGGCGGGCACGGTGCGCGCGGCGTTGTACTCGAGCCTCAGGAGCGCGACCGGTTCCCCGTCGATGGAGATGTCGATGTCCTCGGCGGCGACCTGATTTCCGCTGCCGAACTCCGTCTCCACCCGCAAGACGTACTCGCCGTCCGCGGGGAAGTCGTGCGTCACAACCATCCCGCCGCGGGTGCCGAAAGGCGCTCCCTCGACCTGGTCCCAGGCGTGCTGCGACACCTCCAGGGGGTTGCGGTGCTTGGTGGTGGAAGAGAGAGCCTGCGGGTTTCCGATGGCGAGGCGGCTGACGTCGATGGCTGCCTTCAGGTAGGAGTCCAGCAGGGTGGTCGAGAGGCCCTGAGCGGCGGACATGTTGTCGAAGCTGCCGACCAGCAGATCCTCGGGGAGCCAGTTGTCGGCGTTCACCTCAAGCCCCAGGAGTTCGTGGATGACGCGCTCGTATTCGGGCCGGCTGAGCCGCTGAAACCGTCGCGTGCCCAGGTTGGGGAGCGCGCGCGCGGCCTCGTCGACCGAGGATTCGAGCGTCTCCACCAGCGATAGCAGGGTATCGGCCGACGGACGCGGAATCCCGGGTGGCGGCATCATTCCCGCGCGAAGCTTGCGGATCATTTTCTCCGCCGTCTCCCGCTCCCCTGTGGCGGACTCCACGGCGAAGTGCTGCAGAGAGAGGTTGCCGGTGAGGAGTGCGTCGTTGTGGCACACGACGCAGTATTGCTGGACGACGGCGGTGAGTGCGGGTGACGGAAGGGCCGGAGTGGGAACGGCCGGCGATCCCGTCGCGAGCAGGATCCCGGGGCCGGGATCAGCGCTGTGGAGGGATGCGGTTCGAACGACATCGGGTGTGCCGGCGCCCAGAATGATCCCGAAGCCGGCCAGGGACCACGTTGCGAGGAGAGCCGAGCCCTGGGAAAGTCGCTTCATACGCCGTCCTCGAGACCGTCGGGAGAGGTCTGCTCCGTGTCCGCAGCCACACACCGCCCCCTAGCCAATAACTAATACGTTGCGCGAGGCTTCGCCGCACGGGTTGCGAGGAGATCGGCGCACAGGCAGATCGGCCCAAAGGAGGGGCCGAACGGCCCTGAACCAGTCGAACCGGCGGATTGTCCGAACCGGCGGGCTCGCGGGGCAAAGCAGCGTTGACGGCGTGGTTATACCACAGTAGTATCCTGGTATGAAAACCGCGATTTCTCTCTCGGATGAATTGTTCGCATCTGCCGACGCCCTGGCGAAACGCCTGAGGGTGTCCCGAAGCGAACTCTACGCGACCGCTGTTGCGGAATACGTGGCGAAGCACCGGGAAGCAGACGTCACCGCGCGGCTCAATGCCGTATACGCCGACCTTCCGAGCGGGCTCGATCCGGCTCTTCGTCGGGCTCAGGCCCGTTCGATCGCCGAAGAATGGTAGTTGCGCGAAGAGAAATCTGGTGGGCGGACCTGGAGGAGCCGCGCGGATCCGAACCCGGCTACCGCCGTCCCATCCTGGTCGTTCAGGCCGATGCATTCAACCGAAGCAGGCTCCGGACGGTGATTGGCGTGGCCCTGACGTCCAGGACACGCTATCTCGACGCTCCGGGCAATGTGCTCCTGCCGGCGACCGAAACGGGATTGCCGAGGGACTCCGTCGCCAACGTGACCCAGCTCGTGACCGTGGACGAGGACTATCTCGCCGAGTGCTCGGGACAGATTCCAGCAGTGCTGATGAGCCGAATTGAGGCGGGTCTGCGCCTGGTCATGGATCTGAGCGAGAATGTGCCCGGGCATCGAGGTCAGCGAACGCTCATGCCCCGGGGCTGAGCCTCACAACCGTCGTCGCGCGGCTCCCCTCGCCGGCGAAGCTCACGCGGATCGTACCGTCCGTTCCGCGGGATGCGCTCGCGGCGGCGTCGGTCGGAGTAGCGTCGACCGGCGTGCCGAAGAGTTCAACATCGTAGTCGCGTCCCTGTGTGCCCTCGAGGGTCAACAGCCAACCGTCGCCATCGGCCACGAGGTCGATGATCCGGAGGCCCGTGCTGCGCTGACCCGGCTCCAGGTCGATGCGGGGCGGGGCCACCGCCAGTCCGCCCTCCCAGCGCACCACGATCTCGGCGACGTCGTCCTGGTCCATGGCTTCCGGTGCGGCACCCTCGGCTCCGGGTGCGTCGCGGCCAACCTGGACACGGGCGGCCCTCCCCGGGGGGGCCGGAACGCCATCCACCGTGATCGACGGGTTGCGGGCTCCGGCAGGCACGTCCGGAACGAAGTCGACATCCAGCCGGGGACCTTGCCAGCGGATGGTTGCTCGCTGCCGGCCCCCGGCGGACGTCCAGTCCTGGTCGATCGCCACATCCAGCGTCGTGTTGCCGGCGCGCAGGCCGCGCACCGACGCCGCCGGCCAGCCGGGAGGCAGCTGGGGCGCGAGCCGGGCCCGCCCCATGGGCGCGTCCGGCTGCCACCCGAAGACGCCGCGCAGCAGGGGCGTGACGAGCATCGAGGTCGCGAAGAACTGGTGCGGCACGGTCTGGTCCAGAGGCTGGTAAAAGCGCCCCGAAAGGAGTTCCGGGTGCCGCCCCAGCGCCCAGTCGAGCGTCATCTGCTTCACCGCGTCCATCAGGTGGAAGCCCGCCCAGGGACGGCGGTAGCGGTACTGGGCCCAGGCCGCGAACCCCGTCACGAAAGGCCACACGGTGCCCATGTTGTACTGCAGCGGGTCATACAGGTCGCTCTCCGTCGAGAGCATGTGCGCACCCCAGTCCGACGACACCCGGTCGCCGGCGATTCTGGTCAGGGTGGAGCGTGCGCGCTCATCATCGAATAGCCCGAAGGCGGCCGCCGTTGCGGGCCAGACCGTGAGGTTGTCGTTGGTGTCGCCTCCGCGGAGGATCCCGAAAGAGTGGTGCCCCTCCGCTTCGCGCCAATAGGACTCGTTGAGCGTAATGCGCGCCTCGGGCGCCAGGCGGGCCGCAACCTCCCCGATCTCCCCGTCGCCCACCCGTTCGGCGAGCGCCCGCGTCCCTTCGAGGGCCGCGACCCAGACCGCGGCCAGGTAGATGTCCTGGTGGATGGCCTCCCCCAGCCCCCCCACCTCGACAGCGCCGAGACCGCCCACCGTGTTCTCGATGATGCCGTCGCCGTCGGTTTCGGCGGTCAGGCACCACGCCCAGGCGCGCCGGTAGGCCGGCCAGAGCTCGCGCACCAGCTCGTCGTCGCCGCTGGCCCGCCAGTACTCGTACAGCGCGAGCATCCAGTAGGGCGTAGTGTCCGCGTGGTAGTAGGCGTACGGGTAGGAGTCGAACCAGTCGACGTGAGCGGCGGCCTGCGAGATCTCGTGAGTGATCTTTCCGTCGGCGCGCTGGTAGCGGGCGAGAAACGCCAGCTCCTCGGCCACCAGGTCCCACTGGCCCAGCGCGTCCATGGCGAAGGTGTTGATGGCCGCATCGCCGCCGAAGAACCAGCCGAATCCGGGACGGGTGCCGTTGCGGGACAACCCCCACCCGGCGACGAAGCCGCACCCCAGATCCGGGTTGCAGACCCGCTGTTCCTCCAGGTTGATCTTGGCCCACTCGAGCGCGAGATCCAGCTCGGGGTCGGGGGTCTCGACGGAGGCAGTGGACGCGAGCGCGCGACTGGCCCACAACCGCTTGTCGTAGTAGAGCCCCTCGGCGTTGGCGATGAGTTCGCGGTAGCTCTCGAAGACGGCTTCGCGGGAGCCGGTGCCGGCCGCGACCGCGATGGGGATGAACTCGCGCCTCGCCCGCTCCGGGTCGACCGGAATCACCATCGTGCGCGGCGCCTCGCCCAACTGGTGCGCGGGATGCTCCACCGAGTTGGTCGCCCACGGCGATCCCACGACCGCGTTGCGGGTCTGCAGGCTCTCCGAGAGGACGAAAAGGCGGCGCTCCGCATCCCAGTACGCGTACTGGCCTCCCAGCGAGCCCGGCCACATGTAGTTCAGCACGGGCTCGAACTCGGCGACGATATCGAGCGGTTCGGGGGTGTCGACCTCCAGCAGCACGAGGAGGCCGGACGTGGCCGTGTCGGCGGGCGCGAGGATGTGCTGGCGCACCTGGAAGGCCGCGTGACTGTATGTGATGGTCGCCAGCTCGGGCCGGACCTGCACCGTGCGCGCCACCTGGTCCCCGGGGATCGGAGCGCCGTAGCGGGGCGTCATGAAGCTCAGGCGGAAGCCGTTTCCGACCTTCAGCGGATGCACCCACAGTTCGGCTTCACCGGTCTCGAGTCCCAGCCACGCCGCGCGCGGGCCAACCACCCCGAGGTATTCCGCGGGCCGCACCGGGCCGGTGAGTTCGATGGCCGAGGGGACCATGTCGAAGCGGGGTACGGCGAGGGTCGTCAGTTCGATGGGCGCGGGATTCTGGGCGAGCGCCGGCGCAGTGCCGATCGGAGTGGAGATCGCCGGGAGAAGAATGGCCGCGAGCAGGAGCGCCCTGCATGGATGAACGCGAAGAACCATCTGACTGCCTCCCCGGGGTGCGGGACTGGTGGGTTGCAGTCAGCCTACACCGTGCAGCCTCGGAAACCTAGTCCTCCGGCCACCTTCGCCTGTCTCCGGTCCAGGGAGACGAAAGAAACCGCTCCCGGCTCCGCGGTCGCCCGGGCCTTCGGTTCGATCGGACGAATTCTTGATTGCGGCCGATGTGTTCGTTCTCTTGCAGGGGCGGCAATCCTCCCCGGTCACCTCTCCCGTCGGCATCCCCCCATGCGCCATGGAACAGAGCTACTTCCTGAGCGAGCAGGTGGCCCTTGACCCGTGAGGGGGCGAATCAGCCGAACCTGACAGGCGGTCGCACCGGGCCGATCGCCTTCATGGCCGGAAACAGCGTGGCGGCCAACGTGCTCATGCTGTTTCTGGTCCTCGCGGGCCTCGCGGCAGCGAGGAATCTGGTTCAGGAGATTCTTCCCGAGCTGTCCCTGGATCGAGTCCAGGTCCTCGTCGTGTATCCCGGCGCGACCCCCGGGGAGATCGAGGAATCGATCGTCACGAAAATCGAAGAGCAGATCCGGGGCGTGGAGGGCCTGGACCGGCTGGAAGCGACCGCTTCCGAGGGCTTCGGCTCCGTTATCGCGCAGTTCAAATCGGGCACCGATGTCGATCGCGCGATCAACGAGGTCAAGGCCGAGGTCGACCGCATCATCACCTTCCCCGAGGAGGCGGAACGGCCTCAGGTGCGCGAGATCACGAGCCGGCAGAACGTCATCCGCCTGCTCGTTCACGGCGATGTCCCGGAGCGCGCCCTCAAGGAACTTGCGTACGAGATCGAGGAGGGAATCTCGGCCCTCCCGGAGGTATCGCTGGCCGAAGTCAGCGGTGCCCGTCCGTACGAGGTCTCCATCGAAGTGCCGGTCAGCCGGCTGCGGGCACTGGGTCTCACGCTCGAGGATGTCGCCATGGCCGTGCGGCAGGGTTCGCTGGAGCTGTCGGCCGGCAGGATCTCCGACGGAGAGGCTGAAATCCTGATCCGCACGGTGGGCAGGAACTACGACCAGGGCGACTTCGAGGACATCATCGTCCTGACCCGTTCGGATGGGACATCGGTCCGGCTTAGCGAGATCGCAGCCGTGCGGGACGGATTCGCGGACACCGATCTCAGCGTGAGCTACAACGGCCGGCGAGCCGTTGGCATCGATGTATACCGCGCGTCGAACGAGAAAGTCCTCGAAATAGCCGAAGCTGTAAGGGAGTATCTCGCAAGCGAAGTGCTCCCCGCCCTTCCGCCCGCGGTCGGCGTCGAGATCTGGAAGGACGACTCGGTCGAGGTCTCCGGAAGGCTCGGCCTGATGATCGAAAACGCGCTGCTGGGGCTGGCTCTCGTCCTCCTGGCCCTCACCCTCTTCCTCGAGCTGCGGCTGGCGCTGTGGGTCGCCGTGGGCCTGGCGATCTCGTTCATCGGGACCTTCCTGTT
>JAJDVR010000215.1 GCA_022826025.1 Gemmatimonadota bacterium
TGACGTAGAACAGGATGTTGTCGTGCTTCGCCGGCCAACGCGTCTTCGGCCTCGCCCCGAAATCGTATGCCCAGATGATCTCGTTCAGGAGATTGTCGGGCCCGAACAGTTCGTCCAGCAGGAAGCGGCAGCGGTGCACCTCCCGGTAGTCGATGTGGAAGTAGAGCGACCCGTGCGGAGCCAGGACGCGGTACGCCTCGACCAGTCTCGGCTCGAGAAAGGCGAGGTAGTCGTCGAAACTGTCCCGGAACCGCCTGGTGCCCAGGGGCTCGGTGCTGTACCGTGCGCCCTGGAAGCCAGTGCGATTCCCGTTCGGGGACCGTCTCGTCCTAATGCGCGTGCGCCGTTGGACCTTGCCGGTATTGAAGGGCGGATCGATGTAGATGAGGTCCGCCAGCCCGTCCGGCAGGCCGCGGAGCACCTCGAGGTTGTCTCCCAGCAGGATCCGGTTCAAGTCTCTTCCAGGTTTGCGGTCCCGACTCCAGGTTCGGCGATCCCGTCCGAGGGCCCGTCATTCACACCCGCAAACTAGGACCGACCGGCGGGGGATCAAGCCATGGTGACCATGGCGTCGGATGATCGACAAAGCCTCCGCTCCACCATATTCTCCTCTTCCCAATCACCCGAACCAGGGAATCGAACGCATGAAAGCCGCGCTGTTCCACGAATACGGCGGTCCGGAGGTCGTACGTATCGAGGAGGTGCCCGATCCGGCTCCCGGCCCCGGCGAGGTACGGATCGCCGTGCGGGCGGCCGCGATGAACCACCTCGACCTGTGGGTACGGCGCGGTCTGCCCATCGATATTGCGCTGCCGCACATCGGGGGGTCGGACATCGCGGGAGTGGTGGACGCTGTGGGTCCCGGCGCCGCGCACGTTCCGGTCGGTACGCGGGTGGTGGTGGACCCCTCGCTGGACTACGACTGGTACGACGGGAGCGCGCCCGGGCGGAGCCTGCCCTCCCCTGAACTCCGAATCATCGGTGAACACACGCCCGGCGGCTTCGCCGACTACGCGGTGGTTCCCGCCGCCAACCTGGTCGAGGTTCCGCCCGAGGTCCCGTTCGAGGACGCCGCCGCCGCCAGCCTGGTCGGGGTGACCGCGTGGCACGCGGTGGTGGTGCGCGGCCGGGTGCGTCCCGGCGAGCGGGTGCTGGTGACCGGGGCCTCGGGGGGCGTTTCCACCATGGCCGTGCAGATGGCGCGCCTCGCGGGCGCGGTCGTGTACGCGGTCACCAGCGGGGCCGACAACGTCGCCCGCGTCCGCGAGCTGGGGGCCGATGTCGTCTACGACCGGCTGCAGGTCGACTACGCGCGCGCTCTCTGGAAGGATACCGGCAGGCAGGGCGTCGACCTGATCGTGGACTCGGTCGGCGCGGCCACCTGGAAGTCGAATCTGCGCGCCCTGCGCCAGAGCGGCCGTCTGGTCTGCTACGGAGCCACCACCGGCCCCGTCGGCGAGACCAGCCTTCCCCTCCTCTTCTGGAAGAAGGCGTCGATTCTAGGCAGCACCATGGGTACGCCCGCCGACTACCGCAGGGCGATGCAGCTCGTCTTCGACGGCGTCATCCGGGCCCCCATCGGCGAAGTCCTGCCGCTCGAGCGGGCGCGCGAAGCACACGAGCGGCTCGAGGCGGGTGAGGTCTTCGGCAAGCTGGTGTTGAAGCCGTGAAGGCCTGCATCACGCTCTGGAACCATTCCTGATGGCATGGGCGACGCCTATGTGCCATTCACCCTGATCACTTGATCAACCACAAGAAAGCGTTACGTTTCAGGTAACGATAAGGAACATCGTTCTTGGAAATTACCTTCAAGACCCGGAAGCTTGCGAAGATCTTCAACTCGGAAAAGGAACTCCAAAAAAAGTACGGCGCTCCGATGATGCGGCGCATTGCGGCCCGCCTCGCGGTGTTGAAGAACGCCCGCACGCTTTCGATGGTGCCCGGCACTCCGCCCGAACGTCTGCATCCGCTTCGGGGCAAACGGAAAGGGCAATACGCTGTGGACCTGGTTCACCCCTGCAGGCTGATTCTCCAACCTGATCACGATCCCCTTCCCTGTCGCGAAGACGGAAGCCTGGCTACGGACCAGGTGACATCGATCACGATCATCGAAGTAACGGACTACCACTGAAGACAACGGAGTTGGGACATGACCGCGGCAGCAAACAGGTATTCGCCAGACTACGCGGTACCGCCCGGCTGGGTGATCGAAGAGCATATTGCCACGCACGATATCTCCCAGGCTGAGCTTGCCAGAAGATGTGGTCGGTCACCCAAGCTCATCAGCGAAATCATCGCCGGCAGGGCCCCGATCGAACCACGCACGGCTCTGCAGTTGGAGATGGTGCTGGGAGTGGACGCAACCATCTGGCTCGGCATCGAGGCGGACTATCAGTTGTTTCAGGCGCGCGAGGCCTACGCCAGGAAAGCCCGCGATCTGGTAGCCTGGGCGAAGACGTTTCCTACCGGGCACCTGGTGAAGCGGGGCGCAATGGATCCACCTTCGTCCGAGAGCGCAATGGTGCAGACACTCCTGTCCTTCTTCGGCGTAGCTACAAGACAGGCTTGGGACGCGAAATACGGAGCGGCTCAGGCGGCCTATCGACATTCACCGAGCTTCGAGAGCGATGAGCCCTCACTGAAGACATGGCTCCGGCTTGTTGAAATGGATGCGCAGAAGCAGAACTGTGCTGGCTACGACGAGCCGCGTTTCAGATCGGCGTTGCGCCAGATTCGCTGCTTGACCCGTGACCCGATGCCGGATGCCATCCAGGAAGCGAGACGGCTCTGCAGCGAGGCGGGCGTTGCATTGGCGGTAGTCGACCCGTTGCCCAAGGTGCGCCTGAGTGGTGCCGCCTGGTGGTACAGACGGGGAAAACCCGTAATCGCGCTTACAGGGCGTCACAGATCCGATGATCATCTGTGGTTCAGTTTCTTTCACGAAGCGGCTCACCTGCTCCTTCACAGCAGACGGGAGATCTTTATCGACGATCTGAGTCCAGATGGCGACGATGTCGAAGCACAGGCGAACGCCTGGGCAACCAACTTTCTTCTGCCTCGCCAGCACTGGCGGCGGTTCGTAGCGAGTGGCGCCTTCGATTCCGGCAACATACGGGCATTCGCGCAGGATCAGGGAATAGCTCCGGGCATCGTAGTCGGGCGCCTGCAGCACGAGAGGCTGATCCCCTGGAGTCGCCTCAATCACCTCAAGAAGAAAGCCGCTTAGGTTCAAGTTGCGTTCCCGTGGAAGATGGACCTGAAGGAAGCCCAGGCCCGGGTCGACGCCTGGATCTCGCGATTCGAGGAGGGCTACTGGCCTCCGCTCGTCAACCTCGCGCGCCTGGTCGAGGAGGTCGGGGAGCTCTCGCGCGAACTCAATCACCGCTTCGGCTCCAAGCCCAAGCGGGCCGACGAAGCCGAGCAGGATCTCGCGCTCGAGATCGGCGACATCCTCTTCGTGCTGATCGCGCTCTCCAACGAACGCGGGATCGACCTCGACGATGCCCTGGAGCGGGTTCTCGAGAAATACGAGAAGCGGGACGGGGATCGCTGGACGCCCGCGACCCCGCGAGCGTGAAGCCCGCCGCCGACCTTCGCGACCGCATCCGCGCCCGCGCCCGCGCCCTGGGCTTCGACCGGGTTCGCTTCACCGCCCCGGCCGCCAGCGGGCACATGGACTTCTACCGGAGCTGGATCGGGGAGGGAGCCCACGGCGAGATGGGCTACCTCGCCCGCGAGGACTCCATCGCGCGCAGGGGCGACCTCCGCCTCACCATGTCGGACGTGCGCTCGGTCGTGCTCGTGACCCACAACTACTACCAGCCCGATCCTCCCGGGCTCGCGGAGGACGGCGGGCTCGCGGTGATCGCCCGCTACGCGCGTGGGGACGACTACCACGACGTCATGAAGCAGCGCCTGGTGAAGCTGCTCGCCGAGATCGAAGGGGATGCCGGGCACCGTGTCTCCGGGCGCGCCTATGTGGATACGGGTCCGATCCTGGAGCGCGAGTTGGCGATGCGGGCGGGACTGGGGTGGCTGGGGAAGAACACGATGCTGATCCACCCGGGAAGCGGCTCGTATTTCTTCCTGGGAATCCTGCTCCTCGACCTCGAGCTGCCGGAGGACGAGCCCTTCACCGAGGACCGCTGCGGAACCTGCCGGAGCTGCCTCGACGCCTGCCCCACCGGCGCCCTGCTGGGACGCGATGCGCGGGGGGCGCCGGTCATGGACGCACGGCGCTGCATCTCCTATCTGACCATCGAGCACCGGGGGCCGATCCCGCGCGAGCTGAGGACTCCGATCGGCAACCGCATCTACGGCTGCGACATCTGCCAGGAAGTGTGTCCCTGGAACGTGAAGTTCCAGACGCCGGCCGCCGAGCCGGCGTACCGGGCACGGCCGGAGCTGGACGGTCCCCCGCTGGCGGAACTGGCCGAGCGTCTGCTCGCCATGG
Source organism: Gemmatimonadota bacterium (assembly GCA_022826025.1). Classification (GTDB taxonomy): domain Bacteria; phylum Gemmatimonadota; class Gemmatimonadetes; order Longimicrobiales; family Gaopeijiaceae; genus BD2-11. The sequence goes on from JAJDVR010000215.1 coordinate 4,454, forward strand.
ACGATGCGGCGTTCTCGCGCGCCTTCGGCGGCTCTCCCGTCAAGCGGGCCAGGCGCGACGGCCTGTTGCGCAACGTCTGCGTTGGGCTCGGGAACCAGGGGGGCGAGGATGCGGTTGCGGCGCTGGAACGGGCGCTTCAGGACAGAGCCCCGCTGGTGCGCGGCCACGCGGCATGGGGACTGGGGCGAATCCCGGAGTCGGTCGACGCGACAGCCGCATTGCGCGCGCGCATGAAGGTGGAGGACGATGCCTGGGTGCGCGGGGAGATTGCGCGGGCCCTGAAATAGGAGCACCCGACAGCTGGTGGGCCCTCAACCCGGGTTGCCGCCACCTCCGCCGTTGGTCTCCGTGTAGGCGGTGGCGAACTCCCCCACCTTGGCCGCGACCGCAGCCTCGAGAGCGGCCGGGGCATCGACGATCGCGGCCACGCCCACGTCCGTCGCGAACCAGGTCACCGCCTCCGCGAGCGTGATCTGGTTGTCGCGCGTCATCTGGGTCGACTGGTGGACGCGCACCGCCACCGACCAGGCCAGCGCCCCCGTCACGGCCACGCCATCACCGGGCACGCACTCCAGGATGATGCGCAGCTCGGGAAGACCGGGGTTGCGGAGCATCTCGCCCTGGGTCAGCAACTCCACCTCCGCGGCCGCCAGCGCCGCTTCGGCCTGGACCCGCACCGACTCGTCGGTGATCCCCGCGCCGGCGCAGGCGGCGCCCGTCTGCGCGCTTACGAAGACGCCGCCCAGGTCCTCCAGGGTATAGCGGTTCCACACCGTGTCCTGGGCCGCGCTGCCTGCCGGGAGGCAGATCAGTCCGAGTGCCGTCGCCATCAACGCGTAACGCTTCATTCCGTGCTCCGTAAGCGGACGCTCGCTGACGTCCTCGGCTTCAGTTGGCCAAACCAAACCCCTCGCACAAGGTACGAGGGGTTCGGCACCAGGCGGGGAGGGATCCCGTGCTTCAGCAGGATCTGCAGTTGTGGTTGTTCTTCGACCCCAGCTTCTCCAGCATGGCGACGGTTGGCGGATGCGGCTGAGCCCGCTGCTCGGGGCTGTTTGCCATATCGGCGACGGTATGGCCCCGCCGGCTGAGCAGGGTCACGTCGGCGCCCCGCTCCACCAGGAACAGGATGGTCTCGTTGTCGCCCCGGGCGGCCGCGTGGTGGATGGGTGCGAACCCGTCCTTGTCGCGGATGTTGGGATCGATACCGACCTCGTCGACCAGAAACCGCACGGCGGGCAGCCAGCCGTCGGGCACGTGCCGGTGGGTCTGTGCCACACGCGAGGTGCCGAAGCCGACGCCCGAGGCGGCGTGCAGCGGATGGACGCCGGGTCCCCCGTGCGGAACCGGTTCCAGTCCGGACGGATCTTCTTCCGGTTCGCCGGGGCGCTGGAAGAAGAAGCGCCTGGGGTTGATCATGTTGTACGTCCAGATGTTGGGGTCGGCCCCGTTGTCGAGCAGCAGCTTCATGGCCTGCACGTCGGCGGCGTAGGCGGCCCGCCAGAACGGGGTCGCGCCCGCGAAGTCCACGCCCATGCGGCCCGCGTTGTAGGCGGCGTACCAGATGTGGGTGGTGGTGCGGGCGTTGGGGTCGGCTCCCGCGTCGAGCAGCAGCTCCATGAGCTCGAGGTAGTCCGTTTCCTGCTGGCGGAAGGCCTGCGGTTGCGGATACCAGGTGCGCAGCGACCACTCGATGTTCAGCGCGGCGAACAGCGGACCCGCGCCGTCGTCGCTCAGGACGTTGGGGTCGGCCCCGGCCTCCAGCAGCGTTCTCGCCAGGTCGTAGTTCCCGTTGATCGTCGCGAGCAGCAGGGGCGACGACTGATCCCCGCTCTGCAGGTTGATGTCGGCGCCACCGTCCAACAGCACCCGCATGGCCTCGGCGTTCCCGTTGCGGACCGCGTAGTGCAGCGGGGAGAATCCTCCCTGAACACCGATCTGCTCGATGGACGAGAGCACCTTGGGGCCACCCGGCGGAATCTCCGGCTCATTCCCCTGACCCGCACCCGGAAAACCACCGCGTCCCTGTCCGGGCCGCTGGGCGCCCGGCTCTTCCTCGGGCTCCGGCTCCTTCTCCGCTTCGCGGATACGCTGGCGGCGGGTTCGCTCCTCCCGATCGGCGGCCTCGATGCTGGCGTAGTCGCGGGTGTCGCTGACCAGGTCGGGGTCGGCGCCGGCGTCGAGAAGCGCCTCGAGCGCCGCGGCGGCATTGCGCGCCGCCGCGAACATGGCGGGCGTCCGGCTGGAGTAGCCGTCGCGCACGTTGACGTCGGCCCCGTGCCCGACCAGCGCATTCACCACCTCGAGGGCGTCGGCCTCGGCGGCGAAGTGCAGGGAGGCGGCGCCGGTTCCGGTCAGAATGTCCGGATTGGCGCCGGCGTCGAGCAGCGCCGCAACCACCCCGGCATTGCCGGCCCGGCTCGCCAGGTGGAGGGGCGTGTAGCCTCCCACGCGGGTGGCCGGCTGGAGCGTGGCTCCCGCGAAGATCAGGGTCTCGACGATCTCCAGCTGGTCGTTCAGGGCCGACCAATGCAACGCGGTCATGCCGTCGGGTTGAGCCGCGCTGGGATCCGCACCCTGCCTCAGCAGAATACGAATCTCCTCGACCTCACCCCTTTGCGCCGCATCCGCGACCGGCGACTCGTCGGGCGTGGCCGCGACCAGCAGCAGTGCACAGACTGCCAGCGTCCGCTTCATCCAGGGTGCGAAAACTCGCTTTCCTGTCACCATTTGTCCCACTCCTCGCAGCGTGCCTACACGGCAAAGGTGCCGGTGCTGTTGCCGAACGACTCGAGGTCGGTCAGGCCGAGCCGATGCAGCAGGTCGAGCATGACGTTCGCCATCGGGGTGCCCGGAGGCGCGACCACGTGGCGTTCTCCTTCCAGGAGCCCGTTCATGCCGCCGACCATGAAGAGCGGGCAGCGGGCATGGTTATGGATGTTGGGGTCGGCCATCGCCGATCCGTACATGATCATGGTCTTGTCGAGCAGGGTCCCGTCCCCTTCGTTCGTCGCCTGCAGCTTCTCCAGGAAGTACGGAAGCATGCCGACGTGATAGGTGTTGATCAGGGCGAAGTCGAGGATCCGCTCCTCGCGGCCGCCGTGGTGGCTGCCCGCGTGGAAGGGAGTCGAGGATCCGCTCTCCGGGTAGATTCTCGGGGACGCGTCCCGGCCCAGCTTGAACGAGAAGACCCGGGTGGTGTCGGAGGTGAAGGCGAGCAGCTGAAGGTCGAACATCACTTCCATGTGCTCGCGGAAGTCGTCCGGCACGCCCACGGGGGCTTCCGGAATCTCCCGCTCTTCGCCGCTGGTGTTCTGCATCTCGATGCGGCCGATGCGCTGTTCCAGGTCGCGGATGTTGTCGATGTAGCGGGAGACGCGATGCTGGTCGGCCGGCCCCAGCTCCCGCTTGAGGCTGGTGATCTCGTCCAGCATCCAGTCGAGGATGCTGCGGTCGGTGCGGAGACGGTGGGCCCGCTGCTCCGGGGTTCCGCCGGCTCCGAACAGCTGCTGGAAGACCGCGCGCGGATCGCGGATCATCGGCAGCGGCTCGCTCGGAGATGCCCAGCTGACGGTGTCCGTGTAGGCGCAGGCGTAGCCGTATGCGCAGCCGCCTGCCTGATCGACGTTCTCGATCGTGAGCTGCAGCGACGGAATCGGAGTCTCCTGACCGAAGCGCTGGACGGCGAGCTGGTCCATGGAGGTGCCGATGTGCAGGTCCGAACCCTGGGTCTGCTTCGGGTGCGCCTGGGTGAGGAACACCGCAGTGGTGCGGAAGTGGTCACCGCCGATTTCCTCGGGCGAGAACGCGTCCGCCATGCGCGAGTCGGTGTTGGTCACGATCGTGAGATACTTCCGGAAGGGCTCGAGCGACCGCAGGCTGGTGGGCGAGAGATCGAAGTCCTTCCCTTCCGCCGCGGGCGCCCAGAGGTTCTGGGAAGCACCCCACTCGTTGCACCCGGCGGCGCCGTGCACCTGCTCGATGAAGACGAGGCGGGTGTCGTTGGCGGCCCGCCCGCCGGCAGTCGCCGACCACAGTCTTCCCGCGGGAATCATGGCGTCCAGCAGCGGCAGCCCGATGACGCCGCTCATGCTCCGCAACATGGTGCGCCTGGAGATGCTCTTTCCGGTGATGAAATTCATCGTTCAGACTCCGTTCGTTGTACAACCTGTGAGTACACCGGCCGTTGCGGTGCTCGTGCAATCAATGGGTTCAGGCTTCACGGCCTGCACGGTTCAGTTTCCCGACGGGGTGGCAACGGCCTCCGGCGCCACCAGCGACGAGCGGAAGGCCGGGCTCTCCACGACGCCGAGGACGAACGAGGAGAACCTGTAGTTGTTGTCCGCCGCCCCGCCCACGATCCGGCGCACGGTGGGCATGTCGTAATACTCGACGCGGCGGCCGAGGCCGTAGGCCATCAGGTTTTCGGTGAAGATGCGGTAGAACACCTCTGGGCGCTTCAGAAGGGCGTTGCGAAGGTCGGCCGGGCCCGTAAGCAGCGTGCCGTCGTAGAGCTCGCCGGCCGGATCCACGGGGTTGCCCTCATCCCGGATCCGCCACGCCCCGGTCACGTCGAAGTTCTCGAGCGCCAGCCCCACCGGGTCGATCAGCTGGTGGCAGGACATGCACACCGGATTGGCGCGGTGGATCTCCATGCGCTCGCGCACGGTCAGGAATCGGCCGTCGTCCGCGCCTTCCGTTTCCTCGAAGGCGGGCACGTCCGGGGGCGGAGGCGGAGGGGGCGTTCCCAGCAGCACCTCCGGCACCCACTTGCCGCGCAACACGGGCGACGTCCGGTCCGCGTGCGAGGTCATGGTCAGGACGCTCCCGTGACCCAGGATCCCGCGCCGGTTCTCGTCGGGGTACTGCACCCTGCGGAACTCCGGCCCCGTTATGCCGGGGATGCCGTAGTGCCGGGCCAGCCGCTCGTTGACGAAGGTATAGTCGGCGGTCAGCAGCTCGCGGACCGGCCGATCCTCGATGGCCATGTTGGCGAACAGCAGCTTGGTCTCGCGGTGCATCGCGTCCGCGAGGGTGCCGTCGAAATAGGGGTAGGAGAGCGCGTCAGGATCGATCTTCTCGAGGTCCTGAAGCCGCAGCCACTGGGCGCCGAAGCGGCGGGCGAGCCCTTCCGCGGCGCGTGGGTCGGCCAGCATGCGTCGCGCGTGGCGCAGGAGCCCGTCGGGGTCCGACAGTTCGCCCCGGGCCGCCGCGGCGATGAGCTGCTGGTCAGGGGGCGCTCCCCAGAGGAAGAAGGAGAGGCGCGAGGCCAGGTCGGCGTCGGTGATGGCATAGGGGGTGCCGGCGGTGGCGCCGGGGGCCCGCTCCATGCGGAAGAGGAAGTGCGGGCTGGCCAGAATCGCCTGCAGCGCCCTCTGCACGCCGCCTTCGAAGCCGCGCTCGCCCTCGCCCTGGTCGTAGAAGGCCATCAGCCCTTCGATGTCGAAGTCGTCGACCGGGCGCCGGTAGGCCCTGGTGGCGAGGCGGGAAACAATGTCCCGCGCGCAGGGGCGGGCTTCCTCGGGGGAGGTCGGGCGGCAGGTGAAGATGAGCTGCCGCGTGGGCGTGTCGGACACGCCGGTCACCTCGTAGGGGCCCAGTACGGAGAGCCGCTGCAGGTGCGGCATGGTGGTCACGCCGTAGCCGATGCCGATCTGCCCGTCCGCCAGGGTGTGGTCGATGGGACGGATCAGGTCATCCAGCTCGCCCTCGAAGCGCTTCAGGAACGCGGCCGTTACGCGGCGCGGCCCGGCGCGGACATAGATGGAGTCCGTCAGGACGTTGAGCCCGGTCGGCTCCGACTCCGACATCCAGCGGTCGATCGTCACCAGCGCCACCCGCTGGCCGTCGACCGACACCTCCATCTGCTCGTTGCCGAAGGTGCGTCCGAAGACCTCGCCCTCCACCGCCGGATACGGCTGGATGTGGAACACGTACTTGCCGTCGGCCGGGAAGTTGTGGATCACCGAGACGCCGCCGCGTGTGCCGAAGGGGGCTCCTTCGACGCGGTCCTTCTGGGAAGTGGTGCGCGGCAGCCGGTAGCGAATCGAGTTGGGTTCCGCGTCCGGGTCGCCCACCGCCACCCGGCTGATGTAGTTGGCCGCCCGCAGGTAGCCCTCCATCAAGGTGGCGGACGGTGCCTGCACGTCGGCGATGTTGTCGAAGTTGGCGCTGCGGGTGTCGAGGGGGAGGAATTCCCCGACATCGATCTGCAGCCCCAGGAGATCTTCCACGGCACTCGCGAACTCCGCGCGATTCAGCCGCTGGAAGGTGCGGAATCCCGGGTTGGGATTCTGCGCCCAGGCCTCGTCAACCCGGGTCTCCAGTTCCTGGGCCAGGGCCTGTAGCGTGTCTCCGGCGGGCCTCGGGAATCCCTGCGGGGGCATCATCCCCGCGCGCAGCTTGCGGATCATCCGTTCCGCGGTCTCGGCCATTTCCGGCGCCGACTCCACCTCGAACGCCTGCAGCGACAGGTTGCCGGTCAGGAGGGCATCGTTGTGGCACACCTGACAGTACACGCGGATGACGCCGGTGAGCGACTCGGCGCGGTCCGGATTGCCGGCTGCCGGACTCGCCGAAGCCGCAACGGATGCCGCCTCGACGGGTGCGGTCGGGACGGGCTCGACGGGTCGGTCCGCCAGGACGAAAAGTAGCCCGAGCGTGGTGAGCGCGGCGGGAAGAGGATTCATGCTGGCCTCACGCTGCTGTATACCGGAGGAGCGGCGGTGCGGGGGCCCCACAAGCCATTTGTTCGCCCCGGCTTTTGCCTCAAGCTCAAAGAATCATAAGAATAGCTTTCGCCTATCCGACACGCTAGGGGCGATGAGCGCTGAACCCGAGGGGTTCATGGGCTCGGAAACCGGACTCGAGACCCGGATCGTTCCCGCACCCACTTCAGGCACCCGATGACACTGTATCCTGCGATCGTGCAGATGCTCGGCGGAGCCTCGCTCGCCGGGGCGGCAGCTTCCCTGGCGCTCCTGGCGGGGCTCATCATGCCGGGAGGCCGCGCCTGGCTGCGCGCCTCGCTCGCGGGCTACGAACGCCACGTCGTCGGCTGGGCCTGGGGCATCGCCTCCATCGCGACCGCCGGCAGTCTCTACTTCTCCGAAATCGTCGGCTTCGTGCCGTGTCCTTTCTGCTGGTATCAGAGGTTCGCGATGTACCCGCTGGTAGTGGTGCTCGGGCTGGGGCTGGTCCGCCCGCAAGCGAGGATCTGGCGCTTCGCCCTTCCGCTGCCCGTCATCGGTCTGGCCATCGCCGCCTACCACGTCGCGCTCCAGTTCCAGCCGACGCTCGATCTGGTCCCCTGCGAGGGCGGGGTGCCCTGCTCGGGACGCTACGTGGCCGTCTTCGGGTTCATCTCCATTCCGGCCATGGCGGGCGCGGCCTTTCTGATGATCGCCACGCTCCTGCTGCTGCTCCGGGAGCTGGCGAGGGCGGACGGCTAGCGTTCCGCGCGCCCGCTGCGGTGCCAGGCCGCCAGCACCTCCGCTTCCTGCTCCGGGGTGGCGCCGGCGCGCAGGTTGGCCTGGCGCTCGCGCGGCCGGGAGAAGTGGTACTCGAGCGTATCACGAGCCGTCTCGGCGAGAGAGCGGAAGGTGAGCCCGGCCTCCACCTCCGGCATCAGGTCGAAGCGCGCGAAGCCCTCGAATCCGGGGACCGGCGGCCGCCACACCGGCATCTCCCGGTACGGGCGCATTCCCATCTCGATGAGGAAGTCGGTGTCGACCCAGGTGAACGTCGTTTCCGCCGTGGTCACCGCCCGAATGCCGTACAGCAGCTCCGTCATGGGCCGCGGCGTGGCCGGCCCGATGCCGTTGTACTCACCCGTGTGGCCGGTCTCGGCCATGCGGATCATCCACTCCGTGAGGTCGCGCACGTCGATGATCTGGACGGTGTCGGAGCCGTCGCCCGGGGCCAGCACTTCGCCCCCCCGGTGGATGCGCACCGGCCAATAGGTGAATCGGTCGGTCTCGTCCTGCGGGCCGATGATGAGACCCGGGCGCACGATGTTGGCGCGGTCGCCGAACACCCTCTGCGCCTCCCGCTCGGAAAGCGCCTTGGCGAGGCCGTAGGGGAGGTTCTCCGAGCCCGGTTCGATGCCCGCGGTCTCGTAGGTGAAGGTCGGGGCGTCGGAGGTCATCGGCACCCGGCTCAGGTCCGAGTACGCGGAGCGCGACGACACGTAGAAATACCGGTCCACGGAGTCGCGCAGGAATTCGGCGGAGAGGCGCACCCAGTCGGGATTGGAGCGCGAGTTGTCGATCACCACGTCCCAGGTGTGGCCCCCGAGCGCGTCCAGCTGGCCGTTGCGGTCCCCGATCAGCGTCTCCACGTCGGGGAACATCCCCGGGTTGGAACGCCCGCGGTTGAAGAGCGTAACCGAGTGACCGCGGGACAGGGCGTAGCGCACCTGGAAGGGCCCGATGAAACCGGTGCCTCCCAGAATGAGGATGCGCAGCGCGCGGGGCGCTTCCTGTGGCGACGCGGGCCCGCGAGCGGGACCGGGATGCGTCATCCGGGCAGCAGGTACGCCACCCAGTCCCAGGGCGGCTCCCGCCGCCGCGGACATCTTCAGGAACTCTCTTCGATCGGCAGGCATGACTTGCTCCTCCATGCGAGATCGGCTCCAGGGCGGCGCGCCGCCGGGAACTGGCCGCTTGCACGCAGCGGTCTAACTTTGGTCCAGCCCACGTACCCTAACTTCCACCTGTCAGGCAGGCGAGCACCGGCGCGCACGATGTTCCTCCCGAATCAGGCTTCATGAAGGCGACTCCGCCGGGGGCATCCGGGGCCGGACCGGAGGAAGGCAGGATCTCGCGCGCCGACAGGATGACCGTGTACCTGGCCATCCTGCTCACGCTGCTGCTCGCCGCCCTCGACCAGACCATCGTCGCCACCGCGCTCCCGAAGATCGTGGAGGACCTGGCCGGGGTGGAGCGCTACACCTGGGTGGCGACGATGTATCTGCTGGCCTCGACCTCGCTCGCGCTGGTCTACGGCAAGCTCGCCGACACCTACGCGCGCAAGACGGTGACGCTGGCTGCGGTCGCCCTCTTCCTGGGCGGCTCGGTCGCCTGCGGCCTGGCGGGAATCGCCGGGCCGCTCCCCTGGCTCGGCGACGGCATGAACCAGCTGGTGATCTCCCGGGGAATTCAGGGGATGGGGGCGGGCGGCATTTTCGCCATGACCTTCATCGTCATCGCGGATCTCTTCACTCCCGCCGAGCGCGGCAAGTACCAGGGGTACATCGGCGCGGTCTTCGGCGTCTCCTCGGTACTGGGACCGCTGCTGGGGGGGCTGCTCACGGACCACGCGGGCGGCTGGATGCCCGGGATCTCCGGCTGGCGCTGGGTCTTTCTGGTCAACCTGCCCATCGGCGGGGTGGCCCTGTGGCACATCCTGCGCCGGATGCCGCTACTGGAGGCGGCACCCGGGGCGACGCGTCCGGATTTCGTCGGGGCCGGCCTTCTCATGGGCGGTCTGGCGCCGCTGGTCCTCGGTCTCCAGATCGACAAGCAGGCCAGCCCCTGGCTTCCCTGGCTGGCTTCCGCGTCCGGAGCGGCGGAGGGATCGTCCGCGGCCGGGGGATGGCAGTTGTGGGCGACGCCGGGGCTGCTGGCGGTGGCGGCGATTCTGCTGGTGGCGTTCGTGCGACGGTCGCGTGCCGTGACGGGACCGATTCTCGAGCCTCGGCTCTTCTCGGAACCCGTCTTTCGCCGGGCGACGCTGGCCACGTTCTTCTTCGGCGCTGCCTTCATCTCCGTCAACATCTTCGTCCCGCTCTTCCTCGTCTCCACGAGGGGGGTCTCCGCTACCGAGGCGGGCCTGGTGCTGATCCCGTTCTCGCTCGGCATCGTGATCTCGGCCACTCTTGCGGGGCAGGTCGCCAGCCGCATCGGCTACCGCCGCCAGATCGTCGCCGGCACGGCGGTATTCTTCCTTGGCGCCGCGCTGCTGGCGCGCATGGATGCCGACACGGCGTACGGCCAGATCTACCTGTACATGATCCTCTGCGGCCTGGGCGCCGGGCCCGGCATGCCCCTCTTCACCCTGGCCATCCAGAACGCCACCGACGTACGCTTCGTCGGCCAGGCGACGAGCGCCTCCCAGTTCTTCCGCCAGACGGGAGCGACCATGGGGGCGGCGGCCATGGGCGCGGTCCTGACCTTTACTCTGGCGGCTACGTTCGGCGTCCTGGACAATGAACTGCGGGACAGGACCGGAGGCAGGGTGACGGCGCAGGCCTACGTCTCGACCGGGGGCGCCGGGCTGTCGGAGGCGATCCTCGCGGTTTTCGAGGAGAGAGCCGCGGAGGCCGCCACCGCGAATCGGGCGGGGGCGCTGCGCGCGGAAGGCCGAAGGGTGGCCAGGGACTCTGCGGAGCGGGTGCGGCTGGCCTTCACCGGCGCTTCCCACCGCATCTACTGGATGGCCGCGTTCCTCACGCTCGTGGCCGGGTTGCTGGCGGCGCGCATCCCGGAGATTCCGTTGCGGCGCACCCACGACCGGGAGCAGATGTGAGGACAGGAAAGGAGGCTGAAGGATGAATCGAGGCGCAATTCGGGCTCGTGGTGTCGTTCCGGGACCTGGCCGGGCGGCCGGGATCCTGCTGGCCCTGGCATTGGCGCCGGCGCTGGTTTCCGCTCAATGGACCAACCGCTACCCGAGGGTGGAGGGCTACGGCCACCAGATCTATCTGGAAGGCTACGAGATGCCCACCCTCACCAGCGGCCCCATCGATCCCGCGGCTTCGCCGGACGGAACCCGCCTGGCTTTCGCGTCGCACGGCTGGATCTGGGTGATGGACCTGGTGGACGGCGGCGCGCGCCGGCTGACCTCGGGCGGGGCGATGGACGCGCGCCCGGCCTGGTCGCCGGACGGGGCCCGCATCGCGTTCGTGCGCGACGACACGCACGACACCTGGATCGTGGTGGCGGACGCCGGGACGGGCGCGGAGCTGCTGACCGAGAACACGCCCGCGATCGAGCTCGATCCGGCCTTCTCGGCCGATGGCGCCCGGCTCTACTTCGCGTCCGCTTCGGCGGGCACCATCGACCTTTGGGCGCTCGAGCTCGCGAGCGGGGAGAAGAGCCCGGTTACCGACGTCAGGGGCATCGAGCTGAAGCCGCAGCCGGGCCCGGGCGCCCTGGTCTACCTCGCCAAGGGCGGAGGGGGCGGGGACCGGGTGCTGGTGCGGGAGCTCGACGACGCCGGGTCGCCGGCGGGTCCCGGGCCGCGCACGCTGCTCGAGGGCAGCATCGCTTCCATGGCGCGTCCGGCCCTCAGTCCCGACGGGTCGACGGTGGCGGTGAACTGGCCCACACAGGCGGGGTGGGAGCTGCGGCTGGTGAACGTGGACAACCCGGCGGGGTCGATTCTGCTGGTCGGGCCTCCGGACACCGGGGGTGGCACACCGCTCACCCCCGCGTGGAGCATGCCCGGTGGGGAGTGGGTGTACTTCTCGCGCGGGGACGGCAACCGGCCGATGCGGCTCTACCGGGTGGCCGCCGCGGGCGGGCCGGCGGAGGAGGTCGTGGTGCGCACCTGGGACTGGGGGGCCGGGACGGGCACGCTGCGGGTGCGCACCACCCTGGAGGAAGGAGGTCCGCCCGCAGCCGCCCGCCTGGACGTGGTGGACGCCACCGGCCACCCCGCCGTCATGGCCGGCTCCCGGCCCTGGTTCGACGGGCAGAGCGGGCGGGTCTATGCCTACTCGCCGGGGATCGCCGAGTACACGGTGCCGGCCGGGAGCGTCACCGTGGCGGCCGTGCAGGGGCTCGCGACCCCCGAGGTCGCGCGTACGGTGGAGGTGGCGGCCGGCCGGACCACCGAGGTGGAGGTGACGCTCACCCCCGTCTGGGACGCACGGGCCGCGGGATGGGTGTCGGGCGAGCACCACTTTCACCTGAACTACGGGGGTCCCTACGACCTGGCCCCGGCCGACCTGGTGCCGATGATGCGGGGGGAGGCGCTCGACGTCGCCACCCCGTTGCTGGCCAACCTGCACAACCGCTTCGAGGACCAGGACCTCTGGGGCTGGGAGCGGGCGGGCGAGGGACCCCTCATCCGTTTCGGCCAGGAGGTGCGCTCCCACTTTCTCGGCCATGTGGGACTGATCGGCATCGGCGACTTCTTCTGGCCGTGGGTGTGGGGCCCCGGCTACCAGGTCTACGGCACCGACGACCGCGAGAACGCGGAGGCGCTGGGCCACGCCCGCTCGCGGGGCGGCTTCGGGTACTACGTGCATCCGGTGAACGCGCGCGCCGCCGAGCGCGCCGAGCCGTGGTCGGAAGTGCCCTTCGAGAACCTCGCTCCCAGCGTGCCCGTCGAGCTGGTGGCGGACGCGGTTCTCGGCGACCTGGACGCGCTGGAGGTGGTCTGCCTGTGGAGCGACGAGACCACCACCACCCAGGTGTGGCACCGCTTCCTCAACCTGGGCATTCCGGTGGCGCCCAGCGCCGGTACCGACGTGATGAACAACTTCTTCCGCACCATGGCGGTGGGGACCACCCGGGTGTACGCGATGACGGGCGGCCAGCTCAACTGGCCGGCGTACATGACTGCGCTCCGCGAGGGCCGCACCTTCGTCACCAACGGTCCTTTCCTTGACTTCCGGCTGGAAGGGGCGGGGCCGGGCGGGGTTGTGGCATCCGGATCCGCCGCCTGGACGCTCGATCTCGGTTCCGCGGGTGGCGTCGAGCGCGTGGAAGTGCTCGTCAACGGAGAGGTGGCCTGGGAGTCCGACGGACTCGGCGGGCCGGGCTCCCGGCGGTACGAAGGAACGCTCGACCTCCCCGGGGGCGGATGGGTCGCGGTGCGCGCGGTGGGCGGGAGCACGGAATGGCCGTCGATGGCAAGCTACCCGTTTGCCCACACCGCGCCGATCTGGATCGGGGCAGCGGGGAGCACCGAGCCCGGCGCCAGAATGCGCGCGGCCCGCGAGTTGGCGGAGGTGCTCCGGGTCGCCCGAAACCGTCTGGTCATCGGCTATGGAGACGTCGACATCCCGAACCTGCTGGGCCGCTTCGACCGGGCAGGGGCGCTACTGGAGGAGTGGGCCCGTCCCTAGCCGCCCGGATGGCCGACAGGTTATTTTGCCCCGTCCGAGAAAGCGGTTTCTGCGACGAATTCCCCCGACGCAACGACAATTTCGGTCACAGCAACGACAAATCCGTTCTTCCGGGCGCCTTGGGCATCCGCATGGGAGGAGAGTTCGATGAAAGCGATCAGCACGAGGTGTCAGCGGTGTCTCCCCTGGATGTTCGTCGCCTTGGGGACTCTCTTCAGCGCCCCTCTCGCCGCCCAGCAGGGGACCCTCTCGGGGCGTGTGACGGACGCGGAGGCGGGGACGCCGGTGTCGGGCGCGACCATCGAGATCGTGGGGCAGATGCTGGGCGCTACCGGGGCCGAGGGTGATTTCTCCGCATCGGTTCCCGCCGGCGCCTATTCGGTGATCGTGACCCTGATCGGCTACGAAACCACCCGCCTGGACGGGATCGCGGTGGACGCGGGCGGCACCACCGACATCGAGATTCCCATCCGGTCGAGGGCCCTGATCCTCAACCCGGTCGTGGTCACCGCGTCACGCCGCCAGGAGAAGGCGCTCGACGCTCCCGCGTCGGTTGCGACGGTTTCCGAGGCCGATGTCGCGAGGGTCGCGGCGGTCGCCGTGGCCGAGCACGTCAAGACCCTTCCCGGGGTGGATGCGGTCCAGACGGGCATCGCCCAGGGGACCGTGGTGGCGCGCGGCTTCAACAACGTCTTCTCCGGAAGCCTGCTGACGATCATCGACAACCGCTACGCGCGGGTTCCGTCGCTTCGGTTCAACGCATACCAGATGTTTCCGACGACCGACCTGGACATCGACCGGATCGAAGTCTCGCTGGGCCCCGGGGCGGCGCTCTACGGACCCAACGCCTCGAACGGCGTGATGCACATCATCACGTCCTCGCCGATCGACCGGCAGGGCACCACGATCTCGCTGGCGGGCGGCGAGCGCTCGCTCTTCCACGGCCAGTTCCGGTCCGCCCACTCTCCGTCGGAGAGCTTCGGGCTGAAGATCTCCGGCCAGTACCAGCGCGGGAACGACTGGGAATACGACGATCCCGGCGAGGCACAGGCCCGCATGGGCGCATGCGGCATGATCTGCACCCGGGACTACGACTCGGAGCGATACTCCGCCAACGCCCGCTTCGACTTCCGGTTCGACGACGACGGGTCGTTCATCGTGAACGGCGGCACGAGCACCCTTGCCAAGGGTGTGGACATGACGGGCATCGGGGCCTTTCAGGTGAAGAACTGGACGTACAACTTCGCGCAGGCCCGCCTGTCGAAGGGCCGGCTCTTCGCGCAGGCCTTCCTCAACATGACCGATTCCGGGGGCGATCTCAACGCGCCGGTCCAGGACGGAACCTTCGGCCTCCGCACCGGCGCGGCGGTCGTGGACCAGTCGCGAACCATGGCGGCCCAGATCCAGCACGGCTTCGACATCGGCTCCCGGCAGAGCTTCACCTACGGCGTCGACTTGCAGCGGACCGATCCGCGCACCGGCGGGACGATCTTCGGGCGGAACGAAGACGACGACATGATCTCCGAAGTCGGCACCTATCTGCACTCGGAGACATCGTTGAGCGACCGGATCGACCTCGTCACGGCGATCCGGCTGGACGATCACAACCGGCTTGCCGACGTGAACCTGTCTCCCCGCGCGGCCCTCGTGGTCCGGCCGGCCGACAACCAGAACTTCCGCTTCACCTACAACCGGGCGTTTGCGACCCCGACCACCACCAACCTCTTCCTGGACATCATCGCGGCGCAGATTCCACTCGATCCACTGCCCGTCACCTACAACATACGCGCGCTAGGGGTGCCCTCCGGCGGCTTCACCTTCGACGCCCAGTGCCCCGGCGGGCTCATGTCGTACTGCATGCGCTCGCCCTTCGCACCGGGGCAGGCCCTTCCGGCGAACGCCGCGGCGCTGTGGCCAGGGCTCCTCGAGATGCTGCCCGCTCTCCTCAGCCCCGGTTTCCAGCCCTTCGCCGATATCCTGAAGAATCTCCTGCAGAATCCCGGCGCGCTGCCGGGTGATCCCGCAATCGGCACCGTGCTCCGCCGGCTGAACCAGGCGGCCATCGATCCGGCGGATGCGTTCCCGCTCGACGGCTCGCCCGTGGAGACCATCGCCGATCTCACCTCGACCATCAACAACACCTACGAGGTCGGATACAAGGGCCTGATCAACGACCGCGTGCTGCTGGCCGGTGACGTGTATTTCAGCCGGGTGGAGAACTTCGTCGGCCCGCTCCGCGTCGTGACCCCGAACGTCTTCTTCGACCCCGCGAGCGTCACGGAGTTCGTCATCCACCGCCTGACGCCACTCATCCAGGCGGGTCTGGTGACCCTGGACCAGATCCGGCC
Source organism: Gemmatimonadota bacterium (assembly GCA_022826025.1). Taxonomy (GTDB): domain Bacteria; phylum Gemmatimonadota; class Gemmatimonadetes; order Longimicrobiales; family Gaopeijiaceae; genus BD2-11. Next base: position 19,877 of record JAJDVR010000215.1, read on the forward strand.
GATCGTCGAGGGAGTGGCCCAACTCCCCCTCGGCACCGTCGTGCCCGACCAGGTCGACAGCCCCGACCTCCTCGTCACCTACCGCAACTTCGGCGAGGTCGACTTCTGGGGAGCGGATCTGTCCGCACAGATCCTCGCGTCGGACCGGGTGCGGATCAACGCGAGCTACTCCTTCCAGAGCGACGAGTGCTTCGACTTCAACGACGACGGCAACTGCACCAGTTCGGACGACATCGCGCTCAACGCTCCCAATCACAAGGGGTCGGTGGGGTTCGTCCTTGACGACCGGACGGCCGGGTTCTCCTTCGGTGGGCGGATGCGGATGACCACGGCGTTTCCGATGAACTCCGGCGTCTACGTCGGCGACGTGGACGGCTACAGCGTCGTGGACGCCTCGATCGGATACCGGCTCCCGTTCCAGCCGAGCACGCATGTCTCGCTGACAGCGAACAACATCCTGAACAACCTGCACCGGGAATTCGTGGGTGCGCCGGAGATCGGGAGAATGCTGTTGGCGCGGGTAAGGTACGACTTCTGAGGACGCGCCGGCCCGCGGACGCGGACGGCTGAGCGTGGGTCGCTCGCCATGAGCCCCGGAGGAAAGCGCGAGCGTCAGGCCACGGTGCTCCGGATCATCCGGCGACACCGTGTGCCGCATCAGGAAGCGTTGCGTGAACTGCTGGCGGCGCGGGGGTTTCCGGTAGCGCAGGCGACGCTCTCGCGCGACATCCGGGACCTGCGTCTCGTCAAGATCAAGGCGGCGGACGGCAAGCCCCACTATACGCTGCCCGAGGAGTGGGAACACGCGCCGCCGCTGGACTCGATCCTGCCGGCGCTGTTCGTGTCCGCCGAAGCGGTAGGGAACCTGATCGTGGTGCGGACCCTGACCGGCGGTGCGCAGACGGTCGCGTCCGGGATCGACTGGGAGGAATACGAGGGGATCGCGGGCACGATCGCCGGCGACGACACCGTGCTGATCATCCTGCGCGACCCCGGGTCGGCCCGGGAGACCGTGGAGGTTCTGAGGAGGCTGGCGGCGAGTCGCTAGCGGCCCGGGGCGAAACCTGCAGTAATCGACTTGCCCTCGACCCGGCATTGACTCGCGGGACCGGGGTGCATATTATTTCATTATTCCGGTATTTTTTTCCTTTTGCACGAGCGGCGTAACGGCGGTTCCGGGGCAAATGGCCGGCAGTTCGCCGGCTGGCACCGGCTGCCGCGTGTGGGTCCGGAGCGCAGGGCGCAGCATTCTCGTACGGCCTTGGCGGGAGACGTACGATCCCTGTTGCTCCGGCACCCGGCGCCGGCGGAAAGACCAATCATGAAAATCGTTCTGGGATACTCGGGTGGCCTCGACACATCGGTCATCGTGCCGTGGCTGAGGGAGAACCACGGGGCCGACGTGATCTGCATGGCTGCGGACGTCGGCCAGAGGGGTGGCGTCGCCAAGCTGGCCGGCAAGGCGTTCACAACCGGAGCCTCGGCCTTTTTCGGGGAGGACCTGCGCGAGGAGTTCGTTTCCGGATACGTCTTCCCGGTCCTGCGGGCAGGTGCGGTCTACAGCCGCAAGTACCTGCTCGGGACGGCGATCGCGCGTCCGCTCATCTCGCGCCGCATGGTCGAGATCGCGCGCCGGACAGGTGCCCAGGCCCTCGCGCATGGTTGCACCGGCAAGGGCAACGACCAGCTTCGCTTCGAGCTGTCCTTCGCCGCGCTCGCGCCGGACCTGCGGGTGATCGCTCCCTGGAGGGAGTGGGACATTTCGTCTCGAGAAGACGCGTTTGCGTACGCCGACGCGAGGGGGATCTCGCTCGAGGGCATCGACGAAGATAAGCTTTACTCGCGCGATGAGAACCTGTGGCACATCAGCCACGAAGGCGGACCGCTGGAGGACCCCGCCAACGCTCCCGGCGACGATGTGTTCCTGTGGACATGCGACCCCGCCGCCGCGCCCGACCGCGCACTGGACATCGAAGTGGGGTTCGAAAAAGGGATCCCGGTCACCGTCGACGGGGAGGCGCTTTCGCCCCTCGCGCTGCTCGAGACGCTGAACGCGCTGGGGTCGGAGCACGGCGTGGGGCGCGCCGACGTGATCGAGGACCGGGTGGTCGGAATCAAGTCGCGCGGCGTCTACGAGACGCCGGGAGGCACGATCCTGCTCACGGCGATTCAGGAACTCGAGCAGCTCGTGCTGTCGCGGAGATGCCTGGCGCTAAAGGACGATCTGGCACCTCGTTACGCCGATCTGGTCTATGAGGGACGGTGGTGGACCCCCGAGCGCGAGGCGCTCGACGCCCTGGTCGATGCCCTGATGGCCAACGTCACCGGCTCGGTCCGGCTGAGGCTGTTCAAGGGGCAGGCGACCGTCCTGTCCCGAAAGGCGCCCGCGTCGCTCTACGACCTCGACCTGGCCTCGTTCGGAGCCAGCGAGGGCTACGCCCACTCCGATTCCTCGGGCTTCCTCAAGCTCTTCAGTCTGCCGCAGCGGGCTGTCGCGGCTCAGCGGCTTGCCGCGGCCGCAAAGCCGGCCAAGCCGGCCAAGCCGGCCAAGCCGGCTGTGGACGCGGCGGCTTCCGGGCCGGCCTCGCCAAACGGTGGACAGCCGCGCGCCCCCGGGCTGGTTCACGCCGCCGGCGACTGACCGGCCGAACACGGTGGGCGGGTCGGGCCACGCTCTCTGGGGAGGGCGTTTCGAGGACGGGCTGGCGCCCGAGATGGAAGTACTCAACCGGTCGCTTGACGTGGACTGGCGTCTCTGGCGTCACGACATCCGAGGCAGCCGGGCGTGGGCGCGCGGTCTTGAGCGGGCCGGACTGCTGTCTTCCCTGGAAGCGGCCGAAATCGATCGCGGTCTCCTGGAGGTCGAGCGGGAGCTGGAAGAGTTCGACGGGCCGTCCGGCCTCGGAGACGAAGACATCCACACGGTCGTCGAACGGCTGTTGACCGAGGCCATCGGTCCGGTGGGCGGCAAGCTGCACACCGGCCGTTCGCGCAACGACCAGGTCTCCACGGACTTCAGGCTGTGGGGCAGGGAGGCCGTCGATCTTCTGCGCGGCAGTCTGGTGCCGCTGATTGAGGCGCTGGCGGACAAGGCACGCGAGACCGCGGACATCGTGATGCCCGGCTACACCCACCTGCAGCAGGCGCAGCCGGTGCCGGCGGGGCACTGGCTGCTGTCGAGGGCGTGGCCGCTGGTGCGCGACCTGGAACACCTGCGCGCCGTGCACCGGGACTGCGACGTTCTTCCTCTGGGTTCAGGAGCGATCGCCGGCTGTCCCTTCGACGTCGACCGCGCGGCGCTGGCTGTCGACCTCGGTTTCAGCCGTGTCTCCGAGAACTCGATGGATGGCGTCTCGGATCGCGACTGGGCCGCCCGTCTGCTCTTCGGAGCGGCGATGACGGGCGTGCACCTGTCCCAGGTTGCCGAGGACCTCGTCCTGTTTTCGAGCAGCGAATTCGGGTTCCTGCGGCTCGGGGACGCCTACACGACCGGGTCGTCGCTGATGCCGCAGAAGCGAAACCCGGATGTCGCCGAGCTGACCCGCGGCAAGTCCGGACGCCTGGTGGGCAACCTGATGGGGATGCTCACCGTGCTGAAGGGTCTGCCGACCGGCTACAACCGGGACCTGCAGGAGGACAAGCACGCCGTCTTCGACTCGGTCGATACGCTCGCCGTCGTGTTGCCGGCCATCACGGGAGCTGTGGCCACCATGACGCTGAACCCCGGGCGGATCGGCCGGGCCCTGCGCGCCGAGCTTTGCGCCACCGACCTCGCCGACTACCTGGTGCGCCGCGGCGTTCCCTTCCGCGAAGCGCATCACCGGGCCGGGGAGTTGGTGCGGATCGCCGAGGGCGCGGACCACGAGCTGGGCGACCTGACGCTCGAGGAGATGACGGCCGTCCATCCCGCGTTCGGCGAGGATGTGTACCGTGTCCTCGATCCGGCCGCCTCGGTGGAGTCGCGCGCCGTGCGCGGGGGCACGTCGGGGGCGGCGCTGCAGGCCCAGCTGGAGGCGCTTGCCGAAGCCGTCGAAGAGCCCGCTACAGGGACCGTCCCGCCGCCTCCGCGAACACGGCCAGGCCGCGCATCAGGTCGTCGAATCCGGTGAAGGTGAGCGACTGGTCCCCGTCCGACAAGGCGGTTTCGGGATCCGGATGCACCTCCACAATGAGTCCGTCGGCGCCGGCGGCGAGTGCCGCGTAGCTGAGCGGGGCCACGAGGTCGCGGCGCCCGCCCGCGTGCGACGGGTCCGCGATGACCGGCAGATGCGTCTCCTTCTTGAGCCACGGAACCGCGGCAAGGTCGAAGGTGTTGCGCGTCTCCGCGCCGAAGGTCCGGATCCCGCGCTCACACAGGACGACCTGCATGTTGCCCCGGCTCATGACATACTCCGCCGCGAGCAGCAGGTCCTTCAGCGTGGCCGACATCCCGCGCTTGAGCAGCACCGGGCGCTGCAGCTGTCCGACTTCGCGGAGCAGCGCGAAGTTCTGCATGTTCCTCGCCCCGATCTGCAGCATGTCGGCGTAGCTGGCCACCAGTTCCGCGTCGCGGGGATCCATGACCTCGGTGACGATGGGAAGCCCGGTCTCGCTCCTGATCCGCGCGAGGATCTTCAGGCCCTGCTCCTTGAGCCCGTCGAAGGAATAGGGCGAGGTCCGGGGCTTGAATGCGCCGCCCCGCAGCAGCGACGCACCCGATGCTGCGACGGCCCGGCCCGTCTTCGACATCATCCCGGATCCCTCGACCGAGCAGGGGCCGGCCGCGACCAGACACTTCGTCCCTCCGAAGCCGTGGTCGCCCACCCGCACCACGGTGGTCGGGTCGGCCGAGAAGTCCCGTGCCGCGAGCTTGTACGGACGCATGACCGGGTGCACCGAGTACACGCCGGGGATCGACAGCAGCGGGACGCCCGCCAGGCGGGCCTCGTCACCGATGCAGCCGATGATCGTGCGCGTCTCGCCGATCGAGATATGTGTGCGGAGTCCTGCGGCTTCGACCCGTTCGCGTATGTAGTCGATCTGGTCCGCGGTAATGTTCTTCCGGGCGACGATAATCACGGCATGGGATCCTGGAGGCGGCTGTGTGGGAACTGCGGTGTGGGAACAACTGTGTGGGAACAGCTGTGTGGGAACAAATGAAGTTAGCGATGAAGTATAGCGACACCGCCCGCCTCCAACAGTCATTTCCAATACGGAGATGAGGCTGAACGCGGTGCGGTCTGAAGAGTGAAGTCGAAGAACGAGGCAGGTGGGAGTTGTTGGAGTGTCAATGTCTCCATGAGCAGGGGAGAGGGGCAACGGGTGAGTTGGGAGCGAC
>JAJDVR010000204.1 GCA_022826025.1 Gemmatimonadota bacterium
CGACCACCTTCGAGCACACGGGCCTCCAGCCGGCCACCCTCTACCGGTACCGGGTGGCGGCGATCAACAGCGTGGGCACCGGCCAGTGGTCGTTCGCGATCAGCACGAGCACGTCCCCCGACGTGCCCGGGGCGCCGGTCGGGCTGACGGCCCGGGCGGTGGGCACCTCGCGCATCGACCTGTCGTGGAGTGCGCCCCGCAACAACGGCGGCGCCGAGATCCTCGGCTACCGGATCGAGAAATCCGACGACCAGCGCAGGACCTGGCAGGCCGTCCGCCGCAACACCAACTCGAAGGGGACGACGTTCTCCGACGTGAACCTCCAGCCCGCCACCACACGGTACTACCGGGTTGCCGCGATCAACAGCCCGGGGATCGGGCCGTACTCGAACTTCGCGAGCGCGACCACCGAGGCCACCGTGCCGGGCGTGCCCCGCAGTCTCGACGCGGAGGCCGACAGCACCTCGCGGATCCAGCTTTCCTGGCAGCCACCCAGCCGCGACGGCGGCTCGCGCATCACGGGCTACCGCATCGAGGTGTCCGAAGACGGGGGCACGCGCTGGGATGACCTGGTGGCCAACTCGCACAACACGCGCACGATCTACGTGCACACGGGACTGGCGCCGGCCACCAGGCGCCACTACCGCGTCTCGGCGATCAACCGGATCGGCGAGAGCCCGCCGTCGCGGGTGGCGAGCGCCGTTACCGACGCCACCGTGCCCGACGCGCCCACGGGGCTGGCGGCCACCGCGGTGACGTCCACCCAGATCGACCTGTTCTGGCTTGCGCCCGCCTACGACGGTGGCGCCACCGTCACCGGCTACGGCATCGAGGTCTCGGAGGACGGTACCGCGTGGACGGACCTGGTGGTCAATACCGGGTCCCGGGCCACCACGTTCTCGCACACCGGCCTGCTGCCGGGGAGCAAGCGCCACTACCGCGTCTCGGCGATCAACCGGGTGGGCGCCGGGGCCGCGTCGGCGAGCGCATCGGCCGAGACCGACGACCCAATCGGGCGCGCGGGGCGGTTGAACACCCGCGTCCTGCCGCACGTGGCGTCAGCGATGACCTCGAGCACCGTCTCGGCGATCGCCCGCCGGGTAGACGCGGTGGCCAGTGGCATGGGCATGGAGCGGCGCGTCGAGACGAACGGACTCTCGTCGATGGCCGCGAGCCTGTCCTCGCCGGACGCGGGAAGCCTCGGCCAAGGCGACGGTGCCGGGCTAGCCGCCCTCTTCGGCGGCACCTCCTTCCAGATGCCGTTAGGGGCGTCCGACGCGCAGCAGCAGTCCGCGACGGGCACGCAGTTGGCGAGTTGGGGCGCGGGCGAATATCACTACCTCGGCGAGCCTGGCCAGAGTGCTCTCGACTGGAAGGGCAACATGGTGAGCGCCCACGCCGGCATCGACGCGCTCGTGGGATCCGACATCCTGGCGGGTGTCGCGGGCTCCTACTCCTCGGGCAGCTTCGACTTCACCGACAAGACAGGCGCCAGTTCGGTGCGGGGCACCTACGGCACGACCATGGCCAGCGTGCATCCCTACATGGCCTGGTTCTCGGGTGGAGGCACCGCCTCGGTTTGGGGCTCGGCCGGACTCGGCCGAGGCGACATCGATGTCGACGACGATCGGGAGGGACTGCGCACCAGCCCTGCGAGCTTGTTGACCGGGGCCGGGGGCGCGAGCTACCAACTGCTCACGCGCGGCGCGGGCGGCGTGCGCCTCAAGGCCGAGGGCTGGTACGGCGAGGTCACCGTCGACGGCAACCAGCAGATCGAGGAAGTGACGCTCGAGATGCAGCGCGCGAAGCTCGCCCTGGAGTTGACGCAGGGCTTCAGCACCGGCAACGGGAACGAGATGGCGCTCGTGCTCGAGGGCGGGATGCGCTACGATGACGGCGACGGCGTAAACGGCACCAGCGCGGAAGTCGGCGGCGGGGTCCGCTATACGAACTCGGGGCTGGGACTGACCGCGGAGGGCCGCGGCCGGTTCATGGTCTCCGCGCGCGCCGGCTACGAGGAATGGGGCATTGGCGGCACGCTCATGTTCGACCCGGCGATCCGCGGCGAGGGGCTCTCGATCCGGATGGCGCCGTCGTACGGCGACCACCTGAGCGGGGTGAACCAGTTGTGGGAGCGCGGGGTGACCGACGCGGTGGGCGGCCACGCCCTGGGCATGGGCCCCAACGTGGACGGCGAGGTGGCGTACGGCATCGCCGGCTTCCAGGGCACGCCGTACAGCGGCTTCTACCTGGCCGAGAGCGGCGTGCGGGCCTTCTCGAGCGGCGTGCGCTACGAGCTCGGGTCAGGCGTCGGACTGCGGCTCGAAGGCACGCGGCGCGAGAGCGGGCTCGGGGGCCCGCAGCACTCGGTGGGCGTCCGCGGACGGATCAAGTTCCGCTAGCCGTCATACGACAGGAGGGCCACTTGGAGACCCTGGTCGATGCTCCGCCGGTCGGCGTCGTCGTTTTCGATGCCAGGACCGGCAAGGCGGTGTCGCTCAACCGGGATGCGAAGCGGATCCTGAGGGACCTGCAGACGCCGGGCGGTTCGGCGAAGGAGCTGGCGGAGATGTTGACCTGCCGCTCCGGCGCCGGCCGGGAGGTCCGGCTGGCGGAATGGTCGATGACGCGGCAGCCGAGCGCCGGCGCGCCGGTGCGCGCCGAGGAGGTCGAACTCTCGGTCCCCGGTGGCGGCAGCGTGACGACGTTGGTCGATGCCACGCCGATACAGGGGGAGGACGGCGGGATCGAGTCGGTCGTGGTCACGATGCAGGACCTGGGGGCGCTCGAAGAGCTGGAGCGGATGCGGGCCGAGTTCCTGGAGATCGTCCGCCGCAAGTTGCGCGCCCCTCTCACCTTCATCAAGGGCTCGACGGCCACCGTACTCGGCACCCGGGCTGTTTTCGGCGCGGCCGACATGCTGCACTTCTTCCGCATCATCGACAAGCAGGCCGACCGCATGAGCGACCTCATCCGCGACTTGCTGGATGCGGAGCGCCTCAAGACGGGCATGCTGTCGGTCGCCCGGAAACCCCCGGCCGACGAGGAGGCCGACGACGCGGCGGTGGACTCCGTTTCGCACGAACGGGTCCGGCCAGGTATGGAGCCGACGCGAATCCTGGTCGTGGACGACGATCCGCAAGCGCGGCGATTCGCGTGCGAAGCGCTCGCTGCGGCGGGCTACGCCACGCTGGCGACGGGCGACCCCGGAGACCTTCCCGGCGTCATTCGCGCCGAGCAGTGCGACCTCGTGCTGCTCGACTTCAGGCTGCCCGGGACCGACGGCATCGCATTGATGGAACGGCTCCCCGAACTGGCCGATCTGCCGGTCATCTTCGTGTCCGCCAGCGGACAGCAGGAGACGATCGCGAGAGCTTTCGAAGTCGGGGCCGAGGACTTCGTCGTCAAACCGTACTCCCCGTCCGAGCTGACGACGAGGATCCGGGCGGTCCTGCAGAGGCGGGCCGAGACCGAGCCTCCCAACGTCTCGCCCCCTCTCAGTTCGGATCCGGAACCCCGGCGCTGAACAGCGTCTCGTAGCCCGCTGCCCCGGTCGCGTCGGCGGCGACCACCCCTGCGGGCGGGCGGCCGCGCAGAAACGCGCGCACCTGCCCGGTGGCCCGGTCCTTCACGATCGTGAACGGGCGGTCCGTGTCGCGATCCAGGACCGCGGAGCCGGTGCTTCCCAACAGAGCGATGCTCTCGAGCGCGCCCGTCCAGGTGACCGGCACGGAGAAGACGAACGCCTTCAGGCCGTCTTGCGCGTCCTGGATGGAGGGCATGTCGAAATCGAGGGCAAACGCCTCGGATCCGCCCTCGGTGGTCACGCGCAGCGTGAATTCCCTGCCATCGGGCGGCAGCGTGGGCATCGCATCGGTGAGGAACGCCGGATCCAGGAAGGGATTGCCGTCGGCGTCCACCCCGCCCCACACCACCAGCGAGGGCACGCGGGCGGCGAAGGCCGCATCCGCTTCGCTCTTCATGCGGTGTCTCAAAGCGTTCGCGCGGTGATAGTCGCCGATCCATTGGCCGCCGCAATAGGACATCAGGTCGGGGGAATGGGGGGACACGAGGCGCCGGTTCGCCATGTCGTATCCCCAGGAAGTGGTGAGACCCGTCGGGTGCGGGTAGAGCGGATCGGGACCGCCCGCCCCTCCGCACGGGGCATGCCACAACCCCATGCTGTGCCCGAGCTCGTGGGCGATGGTGCTCGCGATGGGCTGCGAGAAAGACGACCACGACGGGATGTCCCAGGCGACGCCGAGGAGCCCCAGTCGGATCGGACCCTGCATGCTCAGCCAGTATCCGGGCCGTCCCTCCATCTGGCGCATCATTTCCGTCTCGCGCAGGATCTGAAATCCGAAGTCGTCGGATGTCAGCACCGGATCGTGGAGTTCCATATCGATGTTGCCGACGGGAAGCAGAACGCGGACTTGCTCGAACAACGGGTGCGTTGCGGGGTCCTCCGCGATGTCCCGGGTAATGCCCAGAATCGACGAGTCCGGCTCCGTCTCGTGCAGGAACGGCACCAGGGTCAGCTGAAGGTCCTGAAGCTCGACCACGTCGACGGCCATCCGGCCCGTCGATGGTATCCGGCCGGTCACCCCGAGCGCCGGATCGAGCGCGCCGTCCGGATCCACCTCGACCACGAACTCCAGCCCGGGCTGCACCAGCCAGCCGGGCACGTCGGCGTTTATCGAGCGTTCGAGCGACGCCTCGCTCTCCTCGATCCGGCCCGGGATCGTCCCGCTCGCGGGCTCGATCTCGATTTCATGCGCCGACGCACCATCGAGATAGAACGTCGCGCGCGCGGCGGGCATCGTGTCTCCATCAGCATCCGGCGACGCCACAAAGGCACGCAGCAGCGCCGGCTCCCCGGCGATCATCGGAACCGGGTTGGTCCGGGATTGCACGGATTGCGTGAGATATGCCGCAGCCCCCTCGCAGCGCGCGACGCGGTGAAAGGGCACGCCCGCCAGCCACTCGAGAAACTCTTCGTCGTCGGGCGCGCACAGCCCCGTCCCGCCCGCCTTCAGGCTCTCCAACTGCCCCAGTTCGGCCAGATCGGCCGGAAGCGGCCCGGTCAACTCGGAGTTGTTGCCGACCCACAACTCCCGAAGCTCGCCGAGCGCTCCCATGCTATCGGGCAGGGGGCCGCTCAGCGCGTTGTTGTGTATCCTGAGCGATCGGAGGGCCTCGAGGCCCGTGAAGGACTCCGGGACCGGTCCGGTCAACTGGTTACCGTACAGCCCCAGGGATTCCAGCAGCTCCAGATTGCCCAGTTCCGGCGGAACTATGGTGAGATTTATAAACTGCTATACGACAATAAGTTACAGTATATGACATGATTCATGTATCACTCACGATATGCAGATCTGATCGGGATTGCATGCGACGGTATCGGAGGTCAGCGGACGTAACTGTTCGGTCAGCCCGTGGAAGTAGCGGTCGGTCGGGCATCCCCCCTCCAGCGCGAGCCACACTGCGTCGGTGTTGGCGCTGATCCACCAGCGCGGCGGTTGGACGACCCCCGGACAGGCCAGCCGAGGGTGCTCGCCGCACGGCGAAGTCCCTTTGCGCTGCTGGCCAACCGACCACATCGTTCCGACACCACGGGTCTCGGTCTCCGCTCTGCCCGCTGTCCGATGAAGGTGGATAGGGGCGCGCGTCGGTTGCTCGGGCGCCATCAAGGCGAACCCGTCAGGAGTTCGAGACCACGGCTTCACCGAACAGTTACCAGCGGACGATTCCGAGCCCTCGCCGATGGAGTTTGGTGGCCCGCATGTGGGCTCAGCGAACGTCGGTGGGGAGCCTCCGCACCACCACGCTGGCCACGTCGAAGTCGTCAAGCTCGATGAACGCCGCCCGTCCGTCCGGGCCGAAGGCGTCGGGCATCTCCGTCGCGCCGGTGCGATAGGTGCCGACATACTCACCCTCGGGGGAGAGGATGTCGATGGGTCCGTCACTCAGCGGCTCGTCGCCCCGGCGTTGTACCCAAGATGCGACCATCCCAGGTGGCGGCAAGGCTTCGGAGGACGGGGACTTCGTGGTAGTATCTCTCCTCGATCTGGAAGCTGCCCGAGACCGGAGGGATGTTGCCTCTCCGGGGTCCGCGCCCGCGCACCATCATGTTGTAACCCGCCGTTCCGCCTGCTCCACGGGCGGCTGATCGCCGTTCCTCGTACTCTTGCTGGACCGATGGCGTCACGGGCTCGGGTGGGAAGGGCCGCTGGAGGATACGAGCGGCCTCCATTCTTCCCGGCGGGGTGACCTTGAGGGCGTATGCGGACGAGTCGGAGTGAACGATGCCGCCATCGGGGAGTACGCCGACGAGCAACTGGGGCTCGAACACGGTGGGCACGCTCAACTGTGCGAACATCGGTCTGAGGTCGGCGGGGACATCGTTCGACAAGCGGTCATTCAGACCGGTTCGGGGCGGCAGCCACCCATGGACCACCGTGTCCTCCTTTACGGCCTCGCCGTCGAGCCCGACCCGCACGACGGGCCGGGACGTGGGCAGGGCGACGGGGCCACCGCCCGCGCTTGCGACGGTGACGCCCGGATTCCCTCCGAAGGCTCCGGAGAAGACGGCTCCGCCGCGTGGATCGGGCAAGAGTGTTGCGGACCCGACCGCGCCGCCCGGTTCAGCGCCGGTTCGGACCATTCGCTCGAAGGTGCCGGAGGCGTCGAAGATTTGATAGGCGCGGTGCCCGGCGTCGCTCACCACCGTGGTTCCGTCCCTCAACACAGTGAAGCTGACGGGGCG
>JAJDVR010000162.1 GCA_022826025.1 Gemmatimonadota bacterium
CTCGAAGCGGCGCAGGGTCACTCCTTCGCGCAGGGCCGCGCCGAGCAGTTCGCGGTGGGAGATCCGGCTCGGCGGTATGTGCCAGGCGCTGTTCACCTTCTCGGCATCGACGACCCCTGCCCGGTAGAGCCAGTCGGGGTCGCCTTCGAACTCCACGGCCATCGCGCCGGTCCGCTCCCGCCGCTTGAGCTCCCTGAGGTCGCCGTCGAGCACCTTGCGGGACCTGGAGATCATGCAGACGCGCTCGCACAGCCGCTCCGCCTGTTCCATGAGGTGGGTGGAGAAGAGGATGGTCTTGCCGCGTTCCCTCTCCTCGCGGACGATCGACTCGAGCACGTCCTGGTTGATCGGGTCGAGCCCGCTGAAGGGCTCGTCGAGGATGAGGAGGTCCGGGTCGTGGAGGATCGTCCCGATGAACTGAACCTTCTGCTGCATCCCCTTCGAGAGGTCCTGCACCTTCCTGGCCGCCCAGTCCTCGAGACCCAGCCGATCCAGCCATCGCGCCGCCCGCCGCTGCGCATCGCGCCGCGCCAGACCTCGGAGTTCGCCGAGGAAGACGAGCTGCTCGATCACCTTCATCTTCGGATAGACGCCCCGTTCCTCGGGGAGATACCCCACCCGGCTCCTGCGCCTCATGTCGGGTGAGCCGCCGAACAGTTCGACAGAGCCCTCGTCCGGCAGCAGGATGGCCATGATCATGCGGATCGTCGTCGTCTTGCCTGATCCGTTCGGGCCCAGCAATCCGAGGATGGTGCCCCTGGGGATGTCGAGGTCGAAGTCGGAAACCGCGGTGTGCGCCCCGAACGACTTGGTGACGCCCGACAGCCGGACCGCTGTTTCGTTCACGTATCGGCTCTCTGCTGAGGCGGTTGGAGGTGGTTCGACAGCCCTTGGCAGGTACTATTGTCCAGCGGGAATGTTCAGAAAAGGCCGGACAGCCATGTACACCACCTGCATGTTCTGCAAGAAGTCCCTCGGCGGCAACGACGTCGTCGAGGAGTTTCCGGTCGGTCGCCGCCTCGCTTTTGACGCGGCGAGGGGGCGGCTATGGGTGGTGTGTCGCAGGTGTGAGCGGTGGAATCTGTCTCCGCTGGAAGAGCGATGGGAGGCGGTCGAGACGTGCGAGCGGCTCTTCCGTGGCACGCGGGTTCGTACTTCTTCAGAGAACATCGGGCTTGCACGCCACCCGGAGGGACTCGAACTGGTGCGGATCGGGAAGCCGCTGCGGCCGGAGTTCGCAGCGTGGCGATACGGCGACCAGTTCGGGCGGCGGCGCAACCGGATGATCCTGCTTGGCAGTGTCGCTGGGCTGGCAGCAACCGGCGGAATCGTAGCCGGTGGAATGCTGATCGGCTCCGTCGGCGGCTACGTGGCTCTCGAAGTCACCGGCTGGGCCTACAGCTTTCATCGGACTCGGGCTCGAATCCGCTTTCGCACGTCCGACGGTCAATTGAGGACGCTGCGCCGTAGCGAGATACTCGGGGCCACCCGAATCGAACCCGCGGACGACGAAGTCGGATTCCGGTTGCAAACCCACACCGGAGTCCGGGTCGCCGGTCACAGGGAGTGGTTGGAGGGCGACGACGCCCGGCGGGCTCTGGCGGCCATCATCCCGTCGTACAACGTTATGGGTGGTCGGAAGGGCGTGGTAGAAAAAGCAGTCGCCGAGATTGAATCACTCGGGCATCCGCGGCGCTTCCTGCGGGACCTCGCAGCCCATTGCGGATCCTACCAAAGGAATGGCGTCTCCGGGTTCGTCGACGAGATGCCGAAATCGACCAAGCTCGCCCTCGAGATGGCCGTCCATGAAGATGACGAACGGCGCGCGCTCGAAGGCGAGCTGTGGCGGCTGGAGCAGGCCTGGCGCGAGGCCGAGGAGATCGCCGCGATATCGGACCATCTGCTGTTACCGAAGGGGACTGACGAGTTCGTGGCTCGTCACCGCGATGGTCAAGGCTGATACTGATACGGGCCATGTACCGGACATGCATGTTCTGCAAGAAGTCCCTCGGCAGCAACGACGTCGTCGAGGAGTTTCCGGTCGGTCGCCGCCTCGCTTTTGACGCGGCGAGGGGGCGGCTATGGGTGGTGTGCCGTAGGTGTGAGCGGTGGAACCTGTCTCCGCTGGAAGAGCGATGGGAGGCGGTCGAGACGTGCGAGCGGCTCTTCCGTGGCACGCGAGTTCGTACTTCTTCAGCGAACATCGGGCTTGCACGCCATCCCGAGGGACTCGAACTGGTGCGGATCGGGAAGCCGCTGCGGCCGGAGTTCGCGGCGTGGCGCTACGGCGATCAGTTCGGGCGGAGGAGGAGGCGGGCCGCTGTGTTCGGGACGGTGGCTGGCGCCGCATCGGTCGGCGGGATGGCCTTGGGCGGCTGGATGGTGGGATTGGGTGGACTTGGTGTGGGATCCCTGATCTATCGGTCGATCGAAGCGTGGCAGACGTTTCGTCCCTCGGCGTTCTTCCGCCCGGAAGACGGGGACCTCAGGTGGATGAATGGATTCGGCATCCGCCGGGCTCGACTGGTTCCGGCAAGCGATGAAACCGGGTTCAGCGTCGAGGCAAGGTCCAGGTCGGTTCTCACTGAGAAGAAGGAGCGGTTCGAGGGCCAGGATGCCGTGCGTGTTCTGCGTGCGATCCTCCCGCGGGTCAACGCCAAGGGCGGCAGACTGACGACGGTACAATCCGCCGTTCGCCGGATCGAGTACGCCGGCAACCCCCATCGGTTCGTCAGGAGGCTCGCCCGCCGGCACCAGTATTACTCCGCCGGCCAGATGCGCGCATTGGAGGGGCCTGCTCGGCTCGCCCTTGAAATGGCACTTCACGAGGAACAGGAGCGCCGCGCGCTCGAAGGCGAGCTATGGCGCCTGGAACAGGCCTGGCGAGAGGCCGAGGAGATCGCCGCGATCGCCGATCGGCTCCTGCTGCCGGAGGGTGCTGCGAGATTACTGGATCAGCATTCGGGGCGTGACCCCGGCCAGACTCCTGATCCCACCAGGCCTTCGGAACCGGCGCGTCCTGAGCCCGAGCGGTAGCGGACGCGGCTTCTAGCGGCGTGAAGTCCAACCCCGGCATCGCATTGGCCCGGCATGCGATCGACAGGCGCTACCTTTGCTGACGGGATCGGCGTGTAATTAGTTTGTCGGACGCCACGGTTGGCGAGAAGCGGTATCACACGGACCTCCACAGCGTTCTCATCATGGTCGAAACAGGAAAGTCGAGGCCCGGGCCCCAATCGAGATCCGAAACCTCCGGTCGCAGCCGCCGGGACTTCGTGAAATCCGTCGCGGCTGGATCGGTGGTGGCCGCGGGCCTGCCGACCCTGCTGGCCGCGGAGGAGGCGCGCACCGTCCACCGGATGTCCCGACGGTCCGCGCCCACGTCCGCGGACGTTATCCGGGCCCGTCAGCTCGCACCCTCCGACCGCGTCGGCCTGGCCGTCATCGGCGCGGGCGGCATGGGCATGGCCGACGTGGACACGGCGCTGCGCATCCCCGGCGTCGAGCTGGTGGCCGCCTGCGACATCTTTGACGGTCGCCTCGACGCCGCCCGCGAGCGCCACGGCGACATCTTCACCACCCGCGACTACCGGGAAGTCCTCGCCCGCGACGACATCGACGCGGTCATCGTGGGCACGCCGGATCACTGGCATCAGCCGATCTCGATTGAAGCGCTCAGGGCAGGGAAGGCGGTCTACTGCGAGAAGCCGATGGTGCACGACATCGCCGAAGGCCACGACCTGATCCGCGCCCAGGAGGAATCGGGACGCGTATTCCAGGTGGGGAGCCAGGGGATGAGCTCGCTCGGCAACGAGAAGGCGAAGGAGCTGTACGAGCAGGGCGCGATCGGGCAGCTCAACTACGCGGAGGGCTTCTGGGCGCGCAACGATCCCATCGGAGCATGGCAATACCCCATCCCGCCCGACGCCTCGGAGGAGACCGTCGACTGGGAGCGCTTTCTGGGACCGGCCCCGGACCGTCCCTGGGATCCCCTGCGGGTCTTCCGCTGGCGCAACTACCGCGACTATGGCACCGGCGTTGCCGGGGACCTCTTCGTGCACCTGTTCTCGAGCCTGCACTTTGTCGTGAACTCGCGCGGACCGACGCGCATCCAGGCCGCGGGAGGGCTGCGCTACTGGAAGGACGGGCGGGAGGTGCCGGACGTGCTCCTCGGCGTCTTCGACTATCCGGAGACGGACGCGCATCCGGGGTTCAATCTGTCGCTGCGCGTCAACTTCGTGGATGGCACCTCGGGCAGCACCTTCCTGCGGCTGGTGGGGAGCGAGGGCGCCATGGACGTGACCTGGACCGATGTGGTGCTGCGCAAGAACGTCGCGGTCGATCCCATGGACGCCTTCTCGCAGGAGAAGATGGCCGAAGCGGCTGCGGACGAGGGCGGTCTCCCCGCGCGC